>JAEDFW010000130.1 GCA_016297855.1 Oscillospiraceae bacterium | reverse complement strand
ATACTTGATCTTCGGGCAGCCCTTGAAGTAGTTCTCGTTGGCCTCGAAGGAAACAACGCCGTTCTCATAGCCCTTGAAGACATAGGGGCCGGCGCCCAGAGGCTGGGTGTCCTTGGCATGCACGCCGGACAGATCGCCCTTGACAAAGCCGAACATGTTGTTGTCGTAGTCGTACAGGGCGGGATCGCCGTAGTAGTGCAGCGGGGTAACGGTCTGCGCCAGCTGATAGATGGCAACAGCGTCAACCTTCGTCAGGGTGATGCGGATGGAGTAGTCACCGGTCTTCTGGATACCGGCAATGTTGGCAGCACCGGAACCGACGGCAACACCGACGGCGTAGGCGTCATAGTTCTCCATCAGATCATAGATGCTGGAGCCGGCGGACTCAGTATCGGAAGCGGTGGCGATGTCGCCGCCGTAAGCTTCAACGATGGCAGCCCAGAAATCGGCAGCGGTGGCGTCATCGGCCAGGCCGTCGAAGCCCCACAGGGCAGCGCCTTCGGCAACGTTGGTAGCTCCGTAAGCAACGCAGTAATCAGCGATTTCCTGCGCGAACTTCTCACCGGCCTGATCGATATCGGCCCAGAACGCAGTCTGCGTGGCCTCATCCCAGTAGGTGAAGTCGGTGTTGTCGCGGCCTGCGGCAACGAGCAGGTTGAACAGGGTGTCCATGCCGGATCTGTACTCTTCCATGCCGACGATGGGCTGTGCATAGAAGGTGGACGAGCCGGTGTACGTCGGGTCGGACAGAACGTACAGCGTAAAGATGACGTCGTCAGCGGTCATGGGCGTGCCGTCGGAGAAGACGATGTCATCGCGCATGGTGAAGTCGTAGTCGACAGTGCCGTCATCGTTCTCGGTGATGACCAGATCAGCGATACCGTTATAGAAATAGTCGGTGCCGTTGTAAGCTCTGGTTTCGCCTTCGATGCCGTTCATGACGACGTTGCCTTCACGGTCGGTGCCGAGCAGGGCCAGCTGGGTCATGCCAGCAACGTCCTGATCGTACGCGGTATCGGCAAAGAACGGGGTGAACTTCTGAGAGAACAGCGAGTAGCCAACAACCAGCGTGTCAGCCTTGGCAGGCTCTTCCGCGGGTTCTTCCGCAGGCTCTTCTGCGGGTTCTTCAGTGGCGGCAGGCTCTTCGGTCTGTGCGGGTTCTTCGGTAGCGGGCTTTTCTTCCTGCTTTGCGCAGCCAGCCATCACGGACAGAACCATCACAAGGGCCAGCAGCAGAGCCAGCAGCTTGGTAAGGTTTTTCATTTTTTACCCTCCTAAAAAATTTTATATTTCAGTCCACCTGCAGGCGTCTGCCCACGGCGGCTGTAAATATACCGGATCCAACACACCATGACCGGCATATCCAAATGGATATGCCGCAAAAGGGGACGTCCCCTTTTGCACCGGATAGATATTAAGATGTTGCTTCCTGCTGTTCCACCGGCTCCATGGCAAGCCTGCCGTGCAGCCGCAGCAGCATGATAAGATTTACCGAAAGCAGCAGCGCCGATGCACACGCACATGTCAGATCGGCCGCGGCAAACCCGCGCAGGCACCAATAGACGATGATGCCCACCAGACTCACGCCCGACAGCGCGCAGGCCGAAACAGACGCGCCGCGCAACCGCTCGACGATCTTATCGCGGTGCTCACGCGTCACACGGTCTTTGGCGGTAAACACGCGCCTGCATCCCGCAGCCAGATAGAACAGCGAAAAAACGAGCGCCACAAACGGCACCGCCACATACGCCGCGCGCATGGCCGGCGGATCAAACAGCAGCGGCAGCACGAATCCAAGCGCACACAGCGCCGTGAGCAGCGTATAGATCCATGCGGTCCGTTTTACCGCAGCCGCACCGGCGCAGAAGCGAAACCACTGTCCCTGATATACCGAGCGGGTCGCCATGCGGCCGGTCTTCGGATCGAGCGTATCTTCCAGCCGGTAATCCGACGTGTACTTTCTCGAGACCAATCGCGTGCACCGCCTTACCTGAGTCTTGCACCGCAGCGGTCAAACGTGCGCCTGTGGCGCACACTTTAGCGTGTGACCGTGGTGTTTTATCCATATTAGCAGACACCGCGCCGAATTTCAACTGTTCGTCAACATTTTTTCTGACAAAAAATATGGAAAAGCAGGACACACTTTCTGAATTTCAGCCAAAAATCAAAGCGGATTGGTCTCGATCCATTTGCTGATGCCGCTGCCAACATCACGGATACATCCCGGCTCATACGGCACACGCAGCCCGGCCGCATGGCAGAGCTCGGCAAACGTCTTGCTGCCGCCCTGATCCACAAACGCCAGATAGCGCTTCCACGCGTCCTCCCTGTCCTCCAGCGACAGCATCCAGAACTGGAACGCCACCGTCTGCGCCATGCAGTAATCAATATAATACAGCGGGTACAGATAAATATGCAGCTGCCGCTGCCAGCCTGCGCCTCTGGAATAGAACGGCAGATCTTCAAAATCAATCCACGGGCGATACTTCTTCTCCAGCTTCAGCCACGTCTCGTTGCGCTCGGCGGGCGTCATGTCCTCGTTCTCGTACATGAGATGCTGGAACTCGTCAACCATACAGCCGTAGGGGATGAAGATGAGCGAATCCTCGCAGTGGCCGATCTCATACTTTCTGGTCTTTTCGCCGAAGAAGTATTGATGATAATCCTGCGTCAAAAATTCCATCGACATCGAGTGGCACTCGCACGCCTCGATCGTGGGCGACTGCAGCTCCATCGGGAAATTCTTTTTGAACGCGCGGAAATCGGCGAACGCGTGCCCTGCCTCATGCGTCAGAACGTCCACGTCGCCCGACGTGCCGTTGAAATTCGAGAAGATGAACGGCATTTTGTACGCGGGAATGCTGGTGCAGTAGCCGCCGGGCGCCTTGCCGGGCTTGGAGAGCACGTCGAACAGATCCATGTCAAACATGGCGTCGATAAACTCCGCCGTCTCGGGGCTCAGTTCATGGTACATCCGCTTGCCGGCCGCCATGATCTCATCCGACGTTCCCTCAGGCTTGGCGTTTCCGTCCGGGAAGAGCATGAGATCGTCGTAGTAGTACATCTTCTCCACGCCCAAGCGCTGCTTCTGGTCGCGCTTGACCGCCGCCACGATGGGCACCATGTCATTCGCGATCTGCTCACGGAAGGACTTGACCTCGTCATAGCCGTAGCAGTTGCGGCCCAGACGGTCATAGCCCAACTGGATATAGTTCTTGTGGCCCAGCTTGCGCGCCTGCGCATTGCGGCACCTGACAAGCTTGGTATACAGCTCGTCAAACTCGGCCTGATGCGCGTCAAAGAACCGGCCCTCGGCCTCAAACGCCTCGCGGCGGGTGGCGCGGTCGGTGCTCTCCTTATACGGCCCCAACTTCGGCAGCGGCAGCTGCTCGCCGCGGAAGTCGACCATCGCGCTGGCGTACAGTTTCTGATACGCAGAGGCGAGCTTGTTCTCCTCCTGCATCAGTTCCATGATCTCGGGGCTGAAGGCGCGCACGGCGATCTCGGTGTTCGTAAACAGCAGCTTTCCGTAGCGCTGCTCCAGTTCGGGGCGGAATTTGGAGCCCAGCATTGCCAGACCCACTCTCTGGATCTGCTCCTGCAGCAGGGGGCCTGCCTCGTCGCAGAATTCATTTTCCTTGTCATAAAACTCATCGCGCGTGTCGATGGTATGACGCACATAGGCGAGCGTCATGTTCGTCTGCACCTCGCGTGACAGAGTCTGATACTCCTCGAACGCTTCGATCTGCTCGGAGGCCGATTCGGCCGACTCGATGCGGCGCACGATATCGTCCATCTTTTCCCGCAGTACGTCGAGATTAGGGCGGGTATACGGCATTTCTGAGAATTTCATACAGGATTAGCCTTCCTTCCTGCGCGCACGGCGCATATTTTAGTTTAGTATAACACACATCCAACCATAACGCAATTTTCCGGAGCAAAAAAGTCCGCGCCGGGCAGACATTTTCCCGACGCGCAAAAAACGCCCGCAGCCATTAGCCGGGTGGTCGTAAAACAGTTAAATTTGGGATAGCCGCAAAGCGGCGCAAGGGGTGCAGCCTCTTGTACGGAATGAAGTGACGCAAAGCGGCCCGGATGTTTTAGTATCCGGGCTGCCAGCCCCACAAAGCGCACTTCTATACAGGGCTTACCCCTGTATAGAAGTGCGCCCTTTGTTTCAAAGGGATATTTGCGATACTTCTTTAATCAGTTTCAGTTTGTATTTTACCAATTCCTAAAACTGTTCCAAGGGGGGTGAACAGGCTGCCAACTGTACCGTCAATTACAGCTTTT
>JAEDFW010000129.1 GCA_016297855.1 Oscillospiraceae bacterium | reverse complement strand
CCCGGATCAACGACCTCACCGAGCACCTGCGTGAGCACAAGCATGACAACCACTCCCGCCGCGGCCTTCTGATGATGGTCGGTAAGCGCCGCAGCCTTCTGGACTATCTGGCAAAGAAGGACATCAACCGCTACCGCGCGATCGTTGCCAAGCTGGGCCTGCGTAAGTAATCAGCAGCCACAAGATAAAATGGGCGGTCGCATGACCGCCCATTTTAAGCACACAAATCACCGCAATCCATCATATTTTCACTGCGTGGGAGATCGCTTTAGCAGTTGAAAGCGTTGCCGAAATCTCGGCGCCGGTTTCAAGTGCTAAAAACCTCCCACGCGCCAAAAACGAAGGAGGTTTTTCCATGATTACGCACAAACAGTATCCGAATCATCACATCTTTGAAACCGAGATCGGCGGCCGTACTTTTACCGTCGAGACCGGCAAGGTTGCAGAGCTCTGCAACGCCGAGGCCATCTGCCGCTACGGCGACACCGTCGTGCTCGTTACTGCCGTCGCCTCTCCCCTGCCCAAGGCCGGCATCGACTACTTCCCGCTGACCATTGAGGTCGAAGAGCGCATGTACGCCGTCGGCCGCATTCCCGGCAGCTTCAACCGCCGCGAGGGCCGTCCGTCTGAGCGCGGTATCCTGATCTCGCGTCTGATTGACCGCCCGATGCGCCCGCTGTTCGACGAAGAGCTGCGCAACGACGTCGTTCTGACCAACACCATTCTGGCGCAGGACTATGACAATCCCGTTGAGATCGTCGCGTCCATCGGTTCCTCGCTTGTCATCGCCTACTCCGACATTCCCTGGAACGGCCCGACAGCGACCACCAACGTCTGCTACCTCGACGGCAAGTATATTGTGAACCCGTCACAGGACGAGCGCAACGCCTGCCAGTGCTTCGTGACCATTGCCTCGACCCATGAGAAGGTCGTCATGATCGAGACCGAGGCCAAGGAAATCAAGGAAGACATCCTCATGGAGTGCATCAAGCTCGCCCATGAGACCAATGTTAAGGTTGTTGCGTTCATCAACACCATCGTCGATACCATCGGCAAGAAGAAGTTCACCTTCGAGAAGGCCGCTGTCAACCATGAGATGCTCGATGATCTGTGCAACTACGGCATGGATAAGATCGAGTATGCGCTCGACACCGACGACAAGAACGTCCGCGAAGAGCGTCTGACCGCCGCTGTCGTCGACTTCAAGGAGAAGTTCGGTGAAAAGTACGGTGAGGACTTCGACGTGCAGATCGACGTCTGCCTGTACAAGATGCAGAAGAAGGTCGTCAAGAAGTGGCTGCTCGCCGGCAAGCGTGTCGACGGCCGCGGTCCCGACGATATCCGTCCGCTGGGCGCCGAGGTTGGCGTTCTGCCGCGCGTACACGGTTCGGGCCTGTTCACCCGTGGCCAGACGCAGGTGCTGTCCATCTGTACGCTGAATACGCTTTCCGCCGCGCAGAAGCTCGACACCATCTACGACGAGACGGAAAAGCGCTATATCCACCATTATAATATGCCGCAGTGGTCCACGGGTGAGGCCCGTGCGGCCCGTTCGACCTCCCGCCGCGAAGTCGGCCACGGCAGTCTCGCTGAAAAGGCGCTCGTACCGGTACTGCCCAGCGTTGAGGAGTTCCCGTACTGCATCCGTGTCGTCTCCGAGGTCGTCTCTTCCAACGGTTCCACGTCCCAGGCTTCCATCTGCGGCTCCACGCTGGCGCTCATGGACGCGGGTGTGCCGATCAAGCGTCCCGTCGCCGGTATCTCCTGCGGCCTGATCTCCGATAAGCAGACGGGTGAATGGAGAACCTTCACCGATATTCAGGGCGTTGAGGACTTCCACGGCGAAATGGACTTCAAGGTCGCCGGTACTTCTGAGGGCGTTACCGCCATCCAGATGGACCTCAAAAACGACGGTCTGACGATGGAGATCATTGCCGATGCGCTTGAGCGCTGCCGCAAGGCCAGACTCGAGATTCTGAACGAAGTCATGCTGCCGTGCATCGCGGCTCCTCGTCCAGAGGTGTCCGAGTTCGCGCCCAAGATGCTCTCCATGAAGATCGCGGTCGATAAGATCCGCGAGGTCATTGGCTCCGGCGGCAAGACCATCCAGAAGATCTGCGCGGACACCGGCGCGAAGATCGACATCGAGGATGACGGCTCCGTCTTCATTTCCGCTGTCGACGCCTCCGCCGCCGACGCAGCGAAAAAAATGATCGACGACATCTGTTTCGAGCCCGAGGTCGGCAAGCTGTATTACGGCAAGGTCGTGCGCATCCTGCCCATCGGCGCGTTTGTCGAGCTGGCGCCCGGCAAGGACGGCATGATCCACATCTCCAAGCTGGAGAACCGCCGCGTCGAGAAGGTCGAGGATGTGCTCAACATCGGCGACATGACCTGGGTCAAGGTCACCGAGATCGACGAAAAGGGCCGCGTGAACCTCAGCCGTAAGGACGCGCTGAAGGAACTGGCCGCACAGCAGAATCAGTAAAAGAATCAAACGCCCCGCAGCGAACGAAATGCTGTGGGACGTTCGGTACAAAAACGGCCGCCCACCGGGCGGCCGTTTTTGATGTACTGATGTACAGATGTATTGCTCACAGCTTATGTCCGCAGCGGGTGCAGAATTTCTCGTCAAGCTGGACGGGTGCGCCGCAACTGGTGCAGAACGAGGGCCGCGGCGGCACAGACGGAGTGGTTTCAGCCGCAGGCGCTTCCACCTCCGGAGCAGCATCGGGCACTTCAGGCGCAGGAGCAGGTGCGGCCTCGGGCGCGGGTGCTTCAGGCGCGGGCATCTGAACCGGCGCGGGAGCAGGGGCAGGTGCAGGCGCGGGGGCAGGTGCAGCGCTCTGCTCGGGATTGTTGTGGATTTCCACATAGAATGCAGCCGCGACAATTCCGAAAAACAGCGGACTCAGAAGCGCCCAGACGAACCACAGCAGTACGTTAATGATCACAAAGAGAGTGCCGATATACGGGATCGCACCGAACACGCCCAGAATTAACACCACCAGTGCAAAAGCCAGCGTTGCCAGAATCTCAGCGCCGAACATCTTGCCCTTGTAGCCCATCGTCTCTTTTTTCGAGATCTGAATGGCCTCGGTGGCCTTGACGTCGGGGCGGGTCATGAGGATGTACGGCGTAAAGCGGTACTCATAGGTGCGGATCACACCGAACACGATACCGACGATGGGGATCAGACTCCAAAGGAAGATCCACAGATACATCCACGCCATGCCGCCTACCACGCGAAGGAAGCGGTCTTTGCTGAACGCAGAGAACAGATACGCGGTCTTGGGTGAAAGTCCGGTGCGGTAGCTGTTGAGATAGATCATGGCCATGCCGGCCTCCAGCGCGATCACGATGACAAAAGCGACGGCCGGGATACCGGCAAAGCCGATCCAGGCAAGGCTGCACAATAGCCCGCACAGCAGCGACACGCCCCACAGACGAACCGGTCGCTTCATCAAAACGGCGAACGCTTTTTTGTAGATGTCAATAATCATTCCATATTCCTCCGTTTTCTTTTTTCTTTCCTTCTTTCCTTTTCCATTATACGGTGTGAGAGGAAGAAATGTCAATGCACGACAGAAATAAAGACCCGCCGGAGCGGGTCTTTTGTATGCTTATTGCTGCAGCAGCGCGATGCCTGCACGGTAGATATCGCCTGCACCGACGGTGAGGATGATATCGCCAGGCTGCGCAGTTCTGGACAGATACGCTGTCACATCCGGAAGTGACGGGCAGTAGACGCTGCCAGGAATCTCATTTGCCAGATCCAATGAGCTTACGCCCGACATATTCTGCTCACGCGCGGCGTAAATATCGGTCAGCACCGCCACGTCCACCGTGCGCAGCTCGTGCACAAAATCGGCAAACAGCGCTTTGGTGCGCGTATAGGTATGCGGCTGAAACGCACAGAGGATGCGCTTGTAGCCCATCATGCGCACGGTCTCGAGCAGAGCGTGCAGCTCCCCGGGATGGTGCGCGTAATCATCGTAAATATCCGCGCCGTGATAGCTGCCCTTGTACTCGAGCCGGCGGCCTGCTCCGGTAAAACTGGCCAACGCCGCAGCCGTATCCACGCCCGAAATCCCGGCCTGCCATGCAACCGCCGCAGCGGCCAGTGCGTTCATGGCGTTGTGCCGCCCGATCACGCCCAGACGCAGATGGCAGTAGCGTGTTTTTTCGCAATATACGTCAAACTCGCGGTAATCGGTAGAGAAATTTTTGCCGCAGACGTCGTTCGTCTCAGAAAAACCGAAAGACACGTAGGACATACCGTCCAGCGCCTGCACGGTGTTTGCGTCGTCGCCGTTAGCCACGATCAGCCCGCC
>JAEDFW010000128.1 GCA_016297855.1 Oscillospiraceae bacterium | reverse complement strand
CCGGCTTTTTCGACAAGCTCCCGGATAAACGCGACACGGTTTTTCAATTCCACTGCGTAATCTCTCATAACAGCGCCTCCCAATTCAAATATGTGCATATTTTACTTCGCATATTTTTCCCTGTCAATCGGTATTCTCGCCAGCTCCGGCAGCTTCTTCCAGGATTCTTTCGTCCATTTTCTCGCCAAATTGCACGCAGACCACGCTCTGCGGCAGATTTACACTGCATGCCGCCTGCAGATTGCGCGCGGCCGCGGTCTGCTGCGCAAGTTGGAGAAGCTGCGCCAGCACCTCGCGCGTGAGAGAGCCGCCGCGCCAGTGCAGCACACAATGCGTCTGCTTTTTACGCAGCGCCTGCTGCATACGCTTTTGCGCGTCCTCATTTTTTGTCACAGACAAACCCGCCTTGCGGTAGTAAAATCCCGCCGCATCCCTGCACGCGGGCAGCGGATAGATGCTCGCGCGGTGGTCACGGTAGATCTTTTCGTCGCAGAGATTAAAATAGTCAAATCGTTCGGTGCCGCAGGCGCTCAGTGTGTTGTCAAACGTTGCGTCCAGATGATACCATGTCCCGTTCATCTGCACCAAATTCCACGCGTGGCGGTATTTGATGCCGTGTTCGGGATCTGCCTCGCACAGTACTACGATACAACCGATGCCAAGCCTGTCGCAGAGGAGCTTGACCGTCTTGGCCATGCCCTCGCACACGCCGACGCCGTTCGTGAGTGGCCCCGTGACCTCATGCGAATATTCCTTTTTCAGTTTATCATAGCGTACATTTTGGCAGATGAAGCTGTGGATGAACCGCTCCTGCTCATCCTTCCCCGCCTGCAGGATCGGCCGCAGCAGCTTCGTCACGCGCGCGTCGATCGCCTTTTGCTGCTCACGCACACGCGATTTTTCATACGAATACTCCGGCCGCAGGTCGACATAATCTGACGTTTCCGTATAGCGGTAGGAATACTGCCGCACCCAGAAGATCTCCGGATGGTCGAGCTTGAGCCGGGCATACACATCTGAAAGCGCCCGCTGTCCAAGATCCGGCACGCGCCACGACGGCGCACAGGCCATAAAGCATTCGAGCATTGCGTTATACGCCGCGCGCTCGGGCTTGCTCATCTGTGAAAAATAGTATGCCTGCATCCAATCAATCCGTTCCGGCGCCCTGCTCTTTTGCAGCATGGCCGGTCTTTTCAATCCAGGTCGTGCCG
The DNA here is from genome assembly GCA_016297855.1 of Oscillospiraceae bacterium. GTDB lineage: Bacteria > Bacillota > Clostridia > Oscillospirales > Oscillospiraceae > CAG-170. The sequence continues at coordinate 3,153 of JAEDFW010000128.1, read as the reverse complement.
ATCAGGATGAGCGCAATGCCAAGGACTTTCCACCAGCTGAAAAAGCCGTAGAACAGGTAATCCAGCACCAGTGCCGCGCCGAGATTGCCTACCAGCGTCAGGATCGATGACAACAGCACGTTTGTGCGCAGTGTTCCAACGATCAGAAGCACCATTGCCACAAGGCCGCACACCGCGCCCAGATACACCCACAGCGGCACGCCGGCCATGTTCTGCTCCGAAAGCTCCGCACTCTTGCCGGTGAGAAAAATGAGCGCAAGAGAGAGGAACGTTCCTTCGATATAATTGATGAGTGCGCCGTTGGCTGTACCGAATATCTGCCCGGCCTTAACATTCATCATCTTATTGATGGAGTTGCAGAATCCATTTAAAAATGCAACAAACCAGTAGATCATACCGCTGCCCTCCTCAGAACATCACAACAAGCGCCACGCCGATGACGACAAGCAAATACCCCGGAAGCTGCCTTGCGCGCAGCTTGACCACTGGCATACCGAACAGTCCAAACTGATCAATGAGCTTCGATGAGATGAGCTGCCCCGCCGTGGACAGCGCCAGCATTGCAGCGGCTCCAATGCGCAGCGTACACCAGCTGCTGCTGGACACGATGGCAATGCCCATCACGCCTACAAGATACACATACCACGGAGCGCCGGAAAACCGCAACGGCCTGCGCCGGATCGCAAGCAGATAGATGAGCAGCAGCACCAGCGCAATGCCATGCACGAAAAAACAAATGCCGAACAGCGAATAGTAGTTTCCCAGCTGGCCGTTCAGCGAGACCATCATGCCCTGCAGAACACCGGCAAGCAGCAATAACCCAACATATATCATTTTGATTCCTTCTTTCCAATCATCGAGCCAATCATACCTGATTCGAGCAGAAATAGCAACCGCTTTCCGCCCGCGCACGCGCATTTTGTTCAAAAAAGCGGGACTCTACGCCCGATAGAGTCCCAATTCTTCACGCTGTAGAGCCGTTCTCATCCCAATTCTCCCACCGAAAAAAGAAGAGACTTCTCCCTTCAAAAATTCGGGTGACTTTTCCCTTTTTTCGGTCTAAACTGTTTTTGTAAAGAACAATCCACCAGAAACGGAGGGATCAAATATGAAACAGCTGATCATCATCGGCGACTCCATCATGAAGGGCGTCACCTTCAACGGCCAAAAATACCAGCTCTGTCAGGAGCATAATTTTGACTTCTTATCCCAGCGCAGCATTGCCGTGCAGAATTTTTCAAAAATGGGTGCGACCGTGACCACAGGTCTCTCCATCCTCAAGCGCAAGCTCGCTGCCCAGCCGAACGCTGACGGAACCACCGTGCTGTTCTCCTTCGGCGGAAATGACTGCGACTACGACTGGGCCAAAATCTCCGCCAATCCCGACGGTGCGTTTTTACCGAACACACCACAGGACACCTACATTGACGTCTACCGGGATGCCATCCGCACCGCGCAGGATGCCGGCGCACATGTCGCTGTCACGTCGCTGCTTCCCATTGACGCTGAGCGCTACATGAATCATATCGCAAGCGGACACAGCTATGACAATATTCTGCACTGGCTGGGCGATATCGGCCATCTGTACCGCTGGCAGGAATACTACTCCGGCCTGTCCTGCACGCTTGCGCGCGCATTCGGCTGCCAACTCATTGATCTGCGCTCGGAATTCCTGAAAGTAAAGAATTTCCGGACGCTCCTTGGCGCCGACGGCGTCCATCCGACGCAGGCAGGACATGACATCATTCACCACTGCATCAGCACAGCGCTTGCATAACAATCTGCCGCAAAGCAAAACGCTTTGCGGCAGATTGTTTATCCCAGGCAGCTTTTATGCGGCGTATATCCTGCGTCCAGCGCGTCCTGATAGCTGTCAAAGACGACGCGGTTCTTTTCCGAAGGCAGGCTGCCGCAGTCGTCGCGGTGGAACACCTTGGAATTGACGTTCCCGATGTAGCTGCTCGCACGGTCAAGAATGGTGGGGTTAATGTCGGATTCATCCGCACTTCGCTCGGTCACGAAGCTGACGGTCTTTCCGTCACTCACAGCCGTGACTGTGCCCTGCAGATCGGTGCGATAGAGCGTCACGTCTGCGTCTCGCAGGCGGCTGAGCGCCGCGTCCGTCGGGTGGCCATAGTCATTACCTGCGCCGACCGAGATCACGCCATATTCCGGCATCACCTCGCGCAAAAACACATATCCGCTTGAGCCTGCGCTGCCGTGATGGGCAACTTTCAAGACCGTAGCGTGCAGCTCCACGCCGCTTTCCACCAGCTCGTCCTCGGCCGTAAGGCCGATGTCACCAGTAAACAGAAACGACGTTTCGCCGTAATCAATACGCAGGACGATCGAGTTTTCATTGTTATTACCGTAATCGCGCAGCGGACCGAGCATTGTGACTTCAGCGCTGCCGAGGCGGAACGTATCGCCGGGCGAAGGGATTTCGATCGGCGTGCGCTGCGCCTGCGCAGCGGCAGCAAAGTTCGTAAACGCGCGCGTGGAATATGCCGTTGTGCTGGAAAAAACATGCGCCGCGTCAAACGCCTCCAGCACGTCGGTAAGTCCGCCGCAGTGGTCTTCATCACAGTGCGAGTTCACAACGTACGCCAGCGACTGTACGCCGCGTTCCTGCAGGCTTGTCACCACATATGGCCCGTCGTCAACATTGCCGCCGTCGATGAGCATGTATTCCCCTTCACAGAAGACCAGCGCCGCATCGGCCTGACCCACATCGAGAAAGCTGACCTGAAGCGCGGTCTCCGGCATTTCCGCCTGTTCCGACTGCAGATATTCAAAGCCGCACCCGCTCAACAGCAACAGCGCGATAGCCAGCAAAAGTGCAAAGCATTTCCGTCTCATTTTCATTCTCCTTGCATATGATCTCATTTCATGATAAATGAAAACGTGCGCACTTGCCAGTCCGCACGTTTTCTGTTATTCGCCCAGTTCCGCAACGCGTGCGTTGATCTCCGCCTCTGTCTGACGCATCGCCTCCAGCGTGCGATCGAGAAGCGTGTCCAACTCCCATCCCAACTGTTCAGCACCCCGTGTAATGACCTCGCGTGAGCAGCCGGCAGCAAACTTTTTGTCCTTGAACTTTTTCTTGAGCGATTTGAGTTCCATATCCTGCACGCTCTTGCTCGGCCGCATCAG
>JAEDFW010000127.1 GCA_016297855.1 Oscillospiraceae bacterium | reverse complement strand
GACAATACCGTTATTGCAACACATAAGAAGTACCTCCAAAAAAGATGTCATGGGATTTTCATCCCATGACATCTTATGACGGCATCTCGCAAAGGGTGTCAGAGCCGGTCAGATGTAGGCGGCTGCGGCTTCGGCTGCGGCAGCACCACATCGGCTGTGTCGCTGCTTGCGCCCTTGACCACCGGCACCGGCGTGTCACGCAGATCGTGGATGGGCGTCGTCTGTTCCTTTTTCAAACCAATCACCTCTGTGATCAGTTTGCGGCAAACAGAGCGGATTATTCGCGGGCGAGAGCTGCAACGTCCTGGAATTTTTCCAGGATTTTGCCGTAATTTTCCCGCTTGTGCGGGATCATGCACCCGGTGCAGTCTTTCACACCCTTATCGGTGTAGCGGCAGTTGCCGCCGCAGTTTTTTCCCAGCGCGTAGAGCGGGCAATAGCAGAACAGGCAGTTGAAATTGTCGGGATCGTCCGTTTTGTGGCAGGGAAAGAACTCACACTGCCGGTTCTGAAAAAATGCGTAATGCTTGCCTTGCCAGTCTGGTTTCATGATTTTTCCACCTTTAATCTCTCAACCAGCGCCGCGTCGGGCGTGACGTAGCCCGTGGCGTAGCGGTCGTAGATGACCATGCCGGGCTTGGCACCGTTCGGTTTTTTTACGTTTTTGACTCTCGTATAGTCCACGGGTACGTTCTGACCCTCGCGCGACTGCGAGTAATACGCCGCAAGCGTCATCGCCTCAGTCACGGTTTCGTCACTGGGCGTCTGGCCTGCGCAGGCGATGATGACGTGACTGCCGTGGATCTTCTGCGCGTGCAGCCACAGGTCGCCCTTTTCGGCGAGCTTTGTTGTGAGCAGGTCGTTCTGCTGGTTGTTGCGGCCGACCAGAATTGTATAGCCTTCTGTCGAGCGGAACTGCATGGGTTTGGCAGGAGGCAGCTTCATGCGCTTTTTCTGCGTCTGCTCGCGAAGATAGCCGCCGCTCTCCAGCTCGGCGCGGATCTGCTGAATGTCGCGTTCAGACTCGGCGCGCGCGAGCGCCTCCAGAACGCTGCCGAGGTAGTCCAGCTCCGTTTCGCCTCTTGCAATCTGCTCAGTCAGCACGCGCTCGGCGGTCTTGGCCTTCTGGTAGTCCTTGTAAAATTTGGCCGCATTTTGTTGCGGCGAAAGCGCGGGGTTGAGCGCGATGTCAATTTCCCGCATGTCGGGGTCGTAGAAATCGATGGCGCGCAGGTGCGATTGCCCCCGCCCGATCGCATGCAGGTTCGCCGTGACGATATCGCCCAGCCTGCGCAGCCGCTCGCGGTCATGTGTACCGGCAAGCTCTTTTTTCTGCAGCTCCAGCTTGCGCGCGGTGCGGTTTTGCAGATTTGTCAGCAGCTTGCGCAGTGCCTGCGTTTTTTGGCGAAGCCGCTCGGTGCGATCACGCTCGCCGTAGAACGTATCAAGAAGCCGTGAAAAACTCTGCGCGCGCTGGCAGCGGACGAAGCTGCCGTACTGCTCAATACCAATACAGGTAAAGTCCCACGGCACATCGTTTTTCACGAGCAGTACCGGCGTTTTTTTGCCGCCCGCGAGCGCGGAAAACTGCTCGTGCAGCATGGAAACCGCCTGCTGTTTCTGATCCTGCGAGAGTGCCGCGATATCCACGTCGATATCGCCGAAGATGCCGAATGTCAGCTCCCGGCAAAGAAGCGGCGAGATACCGCCGAAGATGTCGAGCAGCCACGCGTCAAATTTCTTTTGCGCTGTCTGCGCGCAAAGCAGCTGCGCGATGGTGTCGGCGTTCGTCTGAAAGGGATTGTACTTATTCTGCGCGGGCGGCAGGCGGTAGTAAAGTCCCGGCAGCAGCTGCCGTTCGGCGGACATCTCAAAATCCACGCGGCGCAGGCAGTCGAGCACGCGCCCCGAGCCGTCGGTCAGAACAAGGTTGGAGTTGCGGCCCATCAGCTCTAAAATGAGGTGCTTCTGCACGCTTTCACCCAGTTCGTCGGTGCAGTCAAAGCTGAAGTCCAGAAGCCGCTCCATGGGCGGCTGGGTGATGCTTGCTAGTCTGCCGCCTGTCAGGTGCTTGCGCAGCAGCATACAGAACATGGGCGGCTGCGCCGGGTTTTCACACGCGAGCGTGGTCAAATGCGCACGCGGATGATTGGAGCTGGCGCTGAGCAGCAGCCGCGCGGTCATGCCCGGCGCGCGCAGATGCAGAATGACGGTGTCGCGCTCGGGCTGCTGCACCTTATCCACGCGGCAGCCGAGCGTCTGCGCACGCAGTTCGGCAGCCACAGCGGTCAAAAATATGGCGTCAAACGGCATTGGTGTCCTCCATTGTTGATAAAAACAGCTCGTTGATCCGGTCGAGCTTGCCTGCCAGATACAGTGCGCCGAACAGGCACTCGAGCCCTGTGGCTTTGGAATACTGCTCGTGCGTGGCATTTTTCGGCACCGCGTGAACATGCGCGTTGCGGCCACGGCGGTAGAAGGCAAGCTCATCCTCCGTTAAAAGCGGCAGCATCCGCTCAACTCGTGCGGCCTGCGCAGGCGCATTGACATAGCTGACGGTGAGCCGGTGCAGATCGCGCGTCGTGGCCTTGCCGGTACTGCAAAGAAAGCTGCGCACCAGCAGCTCAAACACCGCGTCGCCGCAGTGCGCAAGGCCCAGCGCGCTGATCTGATTGATCTCGCGCGGGTCCATCGTCAGGTGAAAATAGTTCTGCAAAATCGGAAGCCTCCGTTGTTTTGGTGGTTTTTATATTATATCACAGAATGCAAGAGGATTGTCGAAGAAAAAAGAAGTGTCTTGATTGACAAAACAGTTACAAATGATTACAATTATAGAAAAACAGAGGGAAAGGAAGCTGATCTATGCGAGCAAGAAGAATTCTGGCCGCCCTGCTGTGCTTGAGTATTTGTCTTGCGGCGATGGGCATCCCAGCGCTTGCGGCGGATGAGACGCTGGACGTTACATATGTGGAAATTACCGGCGACGGCTTTGTGGCCGACGCCTGGCAGGGTGTGGAGGCGATCTATAATCTGAACGGGCCGACGCGCTACTGCTCGGATCTCATCGAACGCTTTTACGCGCAGGTCTACGGGCTGACGGTCACTACGCCGCCCGGCGTGCCGGTGATTGCGGAGAGCGGCTACTGGTTTGAGCAGACCGATGCGCCGCAGCCCGGCGATATTGCCTATGCATCTGCGTCCAGCCGTGTCAGCGCGCACTACGCCATCTGCCGTGAGGTGGATGCGGCAAACGGCGTCATCACGCTCTTTGAGCAGAACTGGCGCTGGGGGAATAAGGCCGGCGTCGGGCGCGTGATCTCGTACAGCGAAAGCCCGTATGTATTCTATACGCTTTGCAGCGCGCAGGACGAGCTTCCTGCCGTGCAGCAGCTGCCTGCGCAGCCGCAGCAGCCGGATTGGCCGGCTGACGCGCCGTCCGGCTGGGCGGTGGATTCGGTTTTGCGCGCGGCGCGCTACGGCATCAGCGGCAGTGTACAAAGTGGTTATACGCAGCCCATCACGCGAGGCACATTTGCAAAGCTCGCTGTGAATGCGGCACAGGCGATGGGACTCATGCCCGAAGCGCGTGACCCGTATGAAGCGGTGCGCGAGCTGGGGCTGATGGGCGGCAATGCCTCGGGCGATCTGTGCGTGGACGATTTTATCACGCGTGAGGCTGCGGCCACGGTGCTGGTGCGCCTGATACGTCTGCTGCGCGCGGTGGACGCGGCGGATGTTTCTGCGTTGGCGGGCTATGCTGACCGGTCGAGCATTTCAAGCTGGGCAGAAGAGGCCGCCGCGCTGCTCACTGCCGAAGGCATCATGGGCGGCACGGGAAGCGGCTTTGCTCCGCAGCAGAAGTTGAGCACCGAGCAGGCGCTGGCGCTGCTGGTCAGAATTTATGAATATATCTGGTGACAAAACGCCCGCAAACCAAAGTGCTGGAACTGCCAAAAAACTCCTCTCTGCGTTGGCAGAGAGGAGTTTTTGCTTAGTCCATATAACGGGTGATGTACTCCGGAGCGCCGGCGGCCTCACCGGCGATGGTGATGGTAAACGCAACGCCGTTCTCAGCGGAGAACACGCTGCACCAGTCGAGGAAGTTCTCGGTCTCCTGCGGATCCTTGGACTGGGAGATCTTATACAGATTGTCGATGAAGATGTGGGAAATATCGAAATTGCCCGCATGCAGGCCGCTTAAAAAGCCCTTTAAGAATGTATAGCTACCGGGAGAGTATTCACTGGCATCAATCAAGCGGACACGGTGGTCTACGTCAAAGCGCAGCGTATGTCCCTTTTCGATGCAGACCATACTGCCGGATTCTTTCTTCAGCGCAGTGTTGATGGCAGCGATGAGCTGCTTTGTCTTACCGGAACCTTCCGG
>JAEDFW010000126.1 GCA_016297855.1 Oscillospiraceae bacterium | reverse complement strand
TCCACATGCGCGCAGCGCGGGAACAGGTCGAACGCCTCGGCTTTGACGAACCGGTAGCCGCGCTGCGTGAGCAGCTTCACGTCGCGCGCAAGTGTCGCCGGGTCGCACGAGACATAGACGATGCGTGCCGGGGCCATTTCAGCCATCGCCTCAATGACGTCCATGCTCACGCCCTTTCTGGGCGGATCGACGACGATCACATCGGGTTTGACGCCTTCGTCCGCAAACCGCTTCGCGGCTTCGGACGCATCGGCGCAGAAAAATTCCGCGTTCTCGATCCCGTTTCGTGCGGCGTTCTGCTTTGCGTCCCGAATGGCCGCATCCACCACCTCCACGCCGATGGCTCTGCCCGCCTGCCTCGCCAGACACAACGTGATGGTGCCGGTACCGCAGTAGAGGTCGAGCGCGGTCATGGTGCCCTCCAGTGCGGCAAATTCCAGCGCCTTTTCATACAGCCGCTCGGCCTGATCGTGGTTCACCTGATAAAACGAGCGCGCCGAGAGCCGGAACCGCAGCCCCAGCAGCTCGTCCTCGATATATCCCGGGCCGTACAGGATCTCTTCGCGCGTTCCGAGAATGGTATTGCCCTTTTTGGTATTGTAGCTGGCCACGATGCTGGTAATGGACGGTTCGGCGGCAAGCAGCGCCTGGCACAGCTGCTGTCTGTTTGGCAGTTCGGCGCAATTTGCCACCACGCACACCAGAAGCTGCCCCGTTTTTTCACCCACGCGCAGATAGATATGGCGGATGCAGCCAGTATGCGAGCGTTCGTCATACGCGCGGACGCGGTACTGCTCCATCCAAGAAAGAACGGCCGCGCGCACACGGTCGGCGCAGCTTGGCTGGATGCGGCAGCTTTTCACAGCAATGACCTCGTGCGAACGCGCGCGGAAAAAGCCTGCGGCAGGGCTGCCGTTCTGCTCCGCGACCGGGAACTGCACCTTGTTGCGGTATCCCTCACAGCACTTCGCGCCGTGCATGGGAAGTTCCGTTATTGCAACGCCGCCGATGCGCGTGAGCGCGTCGATCACGCGCTGCCGCTTGAGCCGGCACTCCTCCTCATAGTCCATATGCCAGAAGTCGCAGCCGCCGCAGGCGGGAAAATCGGGACAGCGCGGCGGTATCCGGTGCGGCGATGCCGCCAGTACCTGTTTGATCTGCGCGTGCGCGCAGGTCTTTCCGATGTTTACGATGCGCGCGCGCACCGTCTCGCCGGCAATTGCGCCGGGAACGAATACCACTTCCCCACCGGCACGGGCCACGCCCTCTCCGTCTGAGGTATAGCCGGTGACGGTCAGTTCCAACACGTCGTTCGTCTTCAACTTGCGTTCCTCTCTTTGGCCTGTTTCACGTGAAACATGGTTTATTCCGTGCTGATCCGCTCGCCGGTCGCCGCGTCAAAGCGGTACGCGCGCGTTGATATGCTTTCAAGATCCTCGCCCGCATAGCGCTCGGTGACGGTGTATTCGACAACGAGCTGCGCGCCGTCCATTGTAATGGAATATGCGCCCGTGAGATAGCCAACGGTCTGCTTTTCCTGCGCGGTTTCGTAGACCGTTTCCTGCGCGTAGGCAACAAAGCTGTCCGCCAGCGCGACGAAACCGTCATTGATATACTGCGCGGCATCTTCATTGTCCAGCGTCACCTGCGGTACGGTAATCTCATAGCTCACGACTTCTTCGATATCGGCGCGCAGCGTCAGCGGCTCGTCGAAAAACGTACCGGCGTATGGCTGCGGCTCGCTCGGTTCGGCAGGCACTTCGTCCTGCTCCGGCTGCGCAGGCTCATCGGGCTGCGCTGCCGGCTGCTGTTCGGGCGTCTGCTGCTGCGGTTCGCTCACTGCCGGCGCAGGCGCGGGCTGCGTTTGGACCGGCTCGGGCGTGTGCGCGCAGGCGGCCAGCATGGTGGCCAGCAGAAGCGCCGCGAGTACGGCGGTCAGTTGTTTCATAGAGGCGTTCCCCTTTCATCGGTGCGGCAGCGCCGCAGAACGGCTTGATTTTTGACGGTTCCTATTTTATCATAGAATGACCTGCTGTTCAAGCAGAGAGGAGGTCAGCCATGCTTTCTTATGAGAACTGCACGCTCTGCCCGCGCGCATGCGGCGTGAATCGCGCCGCCGGTCAAACGGGCTTTTGCCGGATGCCGGGGCACCTTGTCGCGGCGCGTGCTGCCGCACATTACTGGGAAGAACCGGTCATCTCCGGCAGCTACGGCAGCGGCGCTGTGTTTTTCTCCGGCTGCACGCTCGGCTGCCAGTTCTGCCAGAACGACGAAATTTCGCGCCAGGGCTGCGGCAAGGAGATCTCATCGGCGCATCTGCGTGAGATTTTTGAACGGCTCATCGACGATGGCGTGCAGAACATCAATCTGGTCACGCCGACGCACTTTCTGCCGTCCATCCTTCCGGCGCTGACACCCAAGCTGCCGGTTCCGGTCGTCTACAACTGCGGCGGATATGAGACGGTCGAAACGCTGCGGCAGCTGGAAGGTCTGGTCGATATCTATCTGCCGGACATGAAGTACTCCGATCACACGCTTGCCGCCCGCCTGTCTGCCGCGCCGGACTATGTGGAAACGGCGAAAGCTGCAATTTTGGAGATGTACCGCCAAGTGGGAAGCGCTGTGACCCACGACGGCATCATGACGCGAGGGATGATCGTGCGGCATCTCGTGCTGCCGGGACAATTGGACAACACACTGGGCGTTCTGGACTGGTTTGCTGAGACATTTTCCCGCGGCGACGTGCTGTTCAGCCTCATGAGTCAGTATACCCCCGCTGGACGGTTGAAAACCACGCCGCCGTTTGACCGGCCTGTCAGCGAGACAGAGTATGATGCGGCGCTGTCATATCTGGAACTGCTGGGCATCGAAAACGGCTTTACACAGGACTTTTCCGCCGCCAGCGGCGATTTTATTCCGTCGTTTGACGGCAGTGGGCTGTAAAATCCTGAAACAAACGTTTGATTTTTCCCGGCGCGTGTGCTATACTGGATCCAATCTAAAGAAGGAGTCGGTCATATGGCACGCACGACAACCAAGCGTGAGGAAATATTGACATTTTTGCAGCAGTTCACGCAGGAAAACGGCTACGCGCCGTCTGTACGCGAAATCTGCGCCGCAGTCGGCCTGCAGTCCACAGCCACGGTGCATTATCATCTGAACGCCCTGCGTGAAGCCGGGCTGATCAGCATGGACGAAATGAAAAAGCGCACCATCAGCCTGCCGGGTACGCATCGCACCGGGCACATTCCCGTCATCGGCGTTGTCACGGCCGGTCAGCCGATTCTGGCGGTGGAAAACATTGAGGGGTATCTGCCGTGGGACGGGCAGCCCGACTGCTTCGCGCTGCGCGTGCGCGGCGACTCGATGATAAACGCCGGTATTTTAAGCGGAGACACGGTCGTCGTCCGGCCGCAGAAAACAGCTGAAAACGGAGAAATTGTCGTGGCGCTGCTGGACGATTCCGCCACGGTCAAACGGTTTCAGAAAAAGGGCGGCAGAATCTGGCTTATACCGGAAAACCCCGCATATGCGCCGATCGACGGCACAAACGCCAGTATCATCGGCAAAGTAAAAGCCGTGATTCGGGAATACTGAGCACATCCCCGGCGTTTTCGCCGGGGATGTTTCATTGTTTCACGTGAAACAAGAAAACAATCCCCGCACACTCTATTGCATTTATCCATACAAACGGATATAATATCACACAGACAGAACAGGAAAGAAGGCGCACGATGGGCAGGATTATCGCTGTTGTCAATCAAAAGGGCGGCGTGGGAAAGACAACCACGGCCGTCAATCTCGCTGCGGCGCTGCACCGCGCCGGGCGACGGGTGCTTCTGTGCGACTTTGACCCGCAGGCCAACGCCACATCGGGTCTCGGCGTGGAAAAATCGCGCGCCGCGCATACGAGTTATGACGTGGTCATCGGCGGTGAGGACGTGGCAAAGGCCGTCATTCACACCGACTTCTGCGATCTGATTGCCTCCGGCGCGGCGCTGTCCGGCGCTGCGGTAGAGCTGGTGGAAATGGAGCGGCGCGAGTACAAGCTCAAGCAAGCGCTTGCACCGCTCAAAGAGCAGTACGACGATATTTTCATCGACTGCCCGCCGTCACTGGAACTGCTGACATTGAACGCGCTGTGCGCCGCGGATTCGATTCTGATTCCCGTACAGTGCGAATACTACGCGCTGGAGGGGCTTTCCGATCTCATGATGACGCTGCGCGCGGTCAAGCGGCGGCTCAATCCGGGACTTGAGATTTTCGGGGTGCTGCTGACGATGTTCGACGGCCGGACGAATTTCTCGGCGCAGGTGGCCGAAGAGGTGCGCCGCCATTTCCCGGGAAAGGTCTTTGCCGCCGTCATTCCGCGCAACGTCCGCCTCAG
>JAEDFW010000125.1 GCA_016297855.1 Oscillospiraceae bacterium | reverse complement strand
TATATTGCGCCCTCTGTTGTCAAACTATAATTGATAACAGAATGGAGTGTAATTGATAATGAACAACGAACCTCTCAGAATCAAGCGGCGCGGAGATGACGGTACCCGCGTAATTACAGTGCGAATCCATACCGATACGTTGGAGGCACTTGATAAGCTGGCTGCACAGGCCAATTATTCCCGCAACGAACTTATCAATATCATTCTGCGTCATGGTGTGGAAACAGTCGAAGTAGAGTAAACTGCTGAAAAAACCCGGCTGCGCTTCAAAAGAAGCTGCAGCCGGGTCATTTTTGTTATGCGGTAAGCTGCTCCAGTGCAGCCAGCTTCAGGCATGTGCAGAACACGTCCATCGCCTGCTCCAGCTCTTCAACCGGCGGCAGCGACGGGGCGATACGGATGTTCGAATCGTTGGGGTCGATGCCGTAGGGGAACGTCGCGCCGGCGCCGGTCATTACGACGCCTGCCTCCTTGCACAGCGCCAGCGTCCGCTTGGCAAGGCCATGTGCGGTATTGACGGAGACAAAATAGCCGCCCTTGGGTTTCTGCCACTCGGCGATGCCCAGCGGCGCGATTTCCGTATCCAGCCAGCGCAGCACGCACTGGAACTTGGGTGCCATGATGGCCGCGTGCTTTTTCATAAGCTCGAGCGTGTGCGCGCGATCCTTGAGATACAGCACATGCCGCAGGGCGTTGACCTTGTCATACGAAATGGTCTGAATGGAAATCAGTTTCTGCATGTACGCCTGATTGTCCACGGACGCGGCCATCACCGACACGCCGGCGCCGGGCAGCGTAATCTTGGAGGTCGAGGCGAACTCAAAGACCATGTCGGGGTTGCCCGCCTCGCGGCAGAGTGTGAGAATATCCTCAAACGGGACAAACTCGCCCTCGAACTCATGCACGCAGTAGGCGTTATCCCACATGAGCAGGAAATCTGGCGCAGCAGGCTTCATCGCTGCGATGCGATGGATGGTTTCGTCAGAATAGATGATGCCGTCGGGGTTGGAGTACTTCGGCACGCACCACATACCCTTGACCGCGGGGTCCTTGATGAGCGCTTCTACCAGATCCATGTCGGGGCCTGTGGGCGTCATCGGAACGGTAATCAGCTCAAATCCAAACGACTCAGTGATTTTAAAGTGACGGTCATAACCGGGCGCAGGACAGAGGAACTTGACCTTATCCAGCTTGCACCAGGGTTTTTCCGAGTGCAGAAGGCCGTGCGTATAGGCCTTGGAGATCGTATCATACATGAGCGTCAGAGAGGCGTTGCCGCCGATGAAGCACTCTTCCGGCTTGCAGCCGAGGATATCGGCGAACAGCCGCTTGGCGGCCATGATGCCGCTCAGCTCGCCGTAATTACGCACGTCCACGCCGTCCACGACGCAATCTGCCGGGTCGGACAGTACGGTCAGAATATCGGATACCATGTCCAGCTGCGCTTTGGCGGGCTTTCCGCGCGCCATATTGAGCTTCAGCGCTTTCTCCTTGAGCGCGTCAAAATGCGCCTTGACCACGTCATACGTCTCTTTCAGCGCTGCAGGGGAAAGATTTTTGTAAGCAGCACACATAATCTGAACCTTCCTTTCATTACTTGCCGCACTGCCAACTCGGCGGCTTCTACTGCCAGTATACAGTCTTTGCGGCGGAAAAGCAAGCTGATCATGGGCATCCGCGCAATTCTTTCCGGTATAGAAAAACGATACCCGGCAGAAAGCCGGGTATCGTTTTGATGTGTCAATGGGATTGGCAGAATTACTTCTGCGCCTTGGCAGCAGCCTTGGCAGCCTTGTTGCGCTCGAGACGGGAGATGAACAGCGCGCAGCTGGCGTCGCCCGTGATGTTGAGCGTCGTACGGCCCATGTCGAACAGCTTGTCAACGCCCGCGATGATGGCAATGCCTTCGACCGGAACGCCGATGCTGGTCAGAACCATCGCCAGCATGATCATGCCTGCGCCGGACACGCCCGCCGTACCGATGGAGGCCAGCGTTGCAGTCAGGACGATCATGAGCATCTGCGTAATGGTCAGATCCATGTTATAGCAGCAGGCAATGAACACGGCTGCGACCGCCTGATAGATAGCAGTGCCGTCCATGTTGATCGTCGAGCCAAGCGGCAGGACGAACGAGCTGATTTCAGGCTCGGCGCCCATCTTGTTGCAGCACTCAATGTTGAGCGGCAGCGTAGCAGCGGAGGAAGTGGTGGTGAACGCGCAGATCATAGCCGGAGCGAGGTTCTTGAAGAACGTCAGGGGATTCATGCCGGCGAGGAAGCGCACGGACAGGCCATAAACGACAATCACATGGACCAGGTAGCCGATATAGGCGACGCCAATGACGATGGCAAGCGTGCCAACGATCTTCGGGCCGTTGACGGCGACGACGTTGGTCATCAGGCAGAACACACCGATCGGGGTGAGCTTGATGATCATCATCATGATCTTCATGATAACTTCGAACGCAGCGTTGATCAGATCACCGATCTTCTGGCCCTTTTCGCCAGCGGCCAGAACGCCGGCACCGAGGAAGATGGCAATGACGATGACCGGCAGCATGTTGGCTTCGACCATCGGCTTAAACAGGTTGTCAGGGAAGATGCCGACGATGACGGACATGACGGAAGGAGCTTCCTTGGCTTCATACTCCAGAGCGCTCAGCTCTGCGCCGGGAAGCGCAGGGAATGCACCCTTGAAGATGTTGACCAACACAAGGCCGATCACAACGGCGATGGCGGTAGTGCACATATAGTACACAAACGTCTTGACGCCGACGCTGCCGACACGCTTGAGGTCCTTCAGCGAGATAACGCCGTCAGCAATGGAGAACAGCACAACGGGTACAACGAGGAACTTCAGCAGGTTGATGTAGATCGTGCCGATGGGTTTGATCCACTCGGTTGTGAACTCGGGGTTCTTCAGGAACAACAGACCGACAAGGATACCGGCGACCATGCCGATGAATATCCATGCCGGCAGGCTCAGTTTCTTCTTTTCTTTCATTGTTTTCTTTCACCTCATACTCTCATTTACCGAAGCTCTCACCTTTCGGTGCTTTCATTGTACCAAAATGTTCGGAGAGTGTAAAGGTTAAATTGATTTTAGTTATTTTTTTGTTAAGGTTTCCAAAGCCTGGTTGGTATTTTTTTACGAATTGCCAGTTGACAACCGGAAGAAAAGGTTTATCCAAAATTTTCATAATCCCCACTGCGTTCGCGGTGGGGATTGCGATTATTCGGCAAGAGCATATCCGCAGAAGCGGATGGCGGCTCTGGCAAGTTCCGCCGTGGGATCGACGAAGCGCTCGTGTGTGGGCAGTTCCTGCGCCACGATGGGCAGCTCCGTGCAGCCGAGGATGAAATAGTCCGCGCCGCGCGCGCGAAGCCCGGAAAGCAGAGCCTGCCATGCGTCCGCCTCGGGCGTGAGCGGCTTTGACGCTTTGACCACGTCGTAGATCAGGTGCATCAAGACGTCCTGCTCTTCGTCCGTCGGAATGAGGCAGCGCACGCCCTCGCTTGCAAGCGCCTGCGAATACAGGCCCGTGCGAAGCGTGCCCTTTGTGGCCAGAACCGCGGCGCACTTGCCGGGATACTGTGCCGCGCAGGTCTTCGCCGTGGCCTTGAGCATACTGATAAACGGTGTTTTTGTCAATTTCTGCAGTTCGGGCAGGAAATAGTGCGCCGTGTTGCAGGGCATGACAATGCAGCTCGCCCCGCACGACTCCAGATTGCGCAGCGCCTTGATCATCTCGGGCAGCGGGCTCTCGCCGCCGGACAGAATCGCGGCCGTGCGGTCGGCGATGGCAGGATTGTTGTCAATATAGATGCGGATATGGTCGTTGTCGCACGAGGCCTTCGTAAGCTGCACGATCTTACGGAACAGATCCGCCGTGGCCAGCGGCCCCATGCCGCCGAGGATGCCGATGCTTTTTTTCATAATGTGTCCCTCCTATGCGCCCGCCAGATCGCGGATCACCTTCACCGCCAGCAGGATCAGCACGATGATGACCGTCGGCCGCACGATTTTCGAGCCGTTTTTGATGGCAAGGCCGGAGCCGAGATAATGCCCTGCAATGCTGGTCACCGCGCCGATGAGGCCCAGCGTCCAGAATACCTTACCCTGCGTCATCGACGTGACCAGCGCGCCGATATTGGATGACAGATTCACGAGCTTGACGTTGCCGGCTGCCGTGCGCACATCCATCTTTGCCAGATTGCAGAAAATCAGCAGCAGAAATGTGCCCGTACCGGGGCCGTAGAATCCGTCGTACGCGCCGACAACGAATGAAGCCAGATACACCAGCGTCATTTGTTTTCCGCGCGCGATCTGACCGGGCGTCTCCGGCAGCTGCCGCTGGCGCAGAACAACGAACGCCACCACGGGCAGCACCACAAGAAGCAGATATTTTAAGTATTCCTCACGGATGGCCAGCTGCAGCCGCGTGCCGAAATG
>JAEDFW010000014.1 GCA_016297855.1 Oscillospiraceae bacterium | reverse complement strand
ACGAATAGATCTCGCTCTGGTACAGGCCGCCTTCGATGTTGTCGCTCTTGGCCTTTTTCGCATAGATCATGGGCAGACCGAACCTGTAGGCGCAGACGGCAGCCATGGCGATGCCGCTGGCCTCGGCTGTGAGTATAATATCAACTTGCGACAGATCAAAGATCCGGGCAAATTCATCGGCCATGTGCGCCATGAGCTGACAGTCGATACGGTGGTTGAGGAAGCCGTCGACCTTTACGATATTGCCGGGCAGCACTTTGCCTTCACGCTGAATCCGTTCCTTGAGTTCCTGCATAGTATCCTCCTTATTATAGAAAAAGACGGCAGATGGCCTTCTGCGGTTACTTTACAACAGGTGCGGTCTTTCGTCAATAGCCGCACGGAAAAGATTTTTTATTTGTAGCATTCCGGCTTCAGAATGCCGATATACGGAAGATTCCGGTAGTAATTCGCGTAGTCCAGACCATAGCCGACGACAAATTCATCGGGGATCTCAAAACCGCAATAGTCGGTTTTGAGGCTGGGGTCGTGGCGGGCCGTCTTATCAAGGAAGCTGATGGTCGTGACGCTGGCGGGATTTCTGGCCGAAAACAGCTGCTTGAGGTACTGCATGGTAAGGCCCGAGTCGATGATGTCCTCAACAATGACGACATGGCGGCCGGTGATGTTGTTGTCAAGATCCTTGATGAGCCGCACAACGCCCGTGGACTTGGCGCCGGCACCATAGCTGGAGACGGCAATGAAATCCATGTCGATGTTGCAGTTCATCGACCGGCACAGATCAATATAGAAAAAAGATGCGCCCTTGAGCACACACACAAGCACCGGGCGTTTGCCGCCCAGTTTTTCAGTCAGCTCGGCGCCGAGCTGCTCCACGCGTGCCGCAATGGTCTTTTCCGTAAACAGAACGCGTGAAATATCCTGCTCGGGGGTTCGGATCAGCATAGTTTACCTCCAGATCGAACGAAAAATAACTGGACAACTTCCAGCTTTCTTATTATAATCAAATTGCGATAATAAGTAAAATAGATAAAAATAATTATTATGATTAGTTCATCTTATGCCAGGAGGCTGTTATGGCAGTAAAATTGGAGCTTTATCGGGTGTTTCAGGAGGTGGCGCGCTGGGAGAATATCTCCGCCGCCGCGCAGCACCTGTTTATCTCACAGTCGGCTGTGAGCCAGTCGATCAAGCAGCTGGAGGAACAGCTGCAGGTGCGCCTGTTTTCCCGCAGCACCAAGGGTGTGCATCTGACAAGCGAGGGCAAGATCCTGCTGGAGTATGTAACGCATGCGCTGGGACTGATTCAGAGCGGCGAGGAAAAGCTGGCACAGTCGCGGCAGCTGCTCACGGGTGAGCTGATCATCGGTGCGAGTGATACGGTGACAAAAACGTATCTGCTGTCCCGGCTGGAGGCGTTCCACCGCGACTATCCCGACATCCGCATCCGCATTCTCAACGGCACAAGTCAGATGGTTCTGGAATACCTGCACGGTGGACAGGTGGACATCGCCTTCGCCACGGGGCAGCAGGACTCAGAGATGTATGTGATGCGCCACTGCGTGGATACGCACACCATCTTTGTGGCAGCGCCGGATTACCCGTGCGATTTTGAGCACGCGTACACGATGGAGGAGATTGCCGCGCTGCCGCTGATCCTGCTTGAGCGCAAGGCGAGCTCGCGCGTGTATCTGGAACGTTTCTTTCAGCAGAACGGTCTGAACATCACGCCGGAAATTGAACTGGGCTCGCACAACCTGCTCATTTCGCTTGCGCGCATCGGCCTGGGTGTAGCCTGCGTGACCGAGGAGTTTTCACGCTCCGGTCTGGATCGCGGCGTGATTCTGCCGCTCAAAACGGCGTTCACCATTCCGCCGCGCGCGGTGACAATGTGCACGCTGCAGGGTGTGACGCCAAGTTCGGCAGCAGACCGTTTTATGGACTTTATCTCCGAGAGCAACAACATGGCTTATGATCTCGGACATTCGTATCACTTTACAAACGGCTGATTGCGGCAGTTTCCTGACGAAACCGCCGCAGATGGTAAAAGTTAAATGGCCACGACAGAGTGTCGTGGCCATTGTTTATGCCTGTTTGAGCGCTGCTGCAACAAGACCGTGAAACAGCGGGTGGGCGCGGTTCGGGCGGCTTTTGAATTCGGGATGGAACTGGCAGCCGATGAAGAACGGATGCTCCGGCAGTTCGATCAGCTCAACGAGCCGGCCGTCGGGCGACTGCCCGGCCAGACAAAGCCCGGATGCTGTGAGCGAATGACGGTAGTCGTTGCTGAACTCATAGCGGTGGCGGTGACGCTCAGAAATCTCCTGCGTACCGTAGAGCACGGCAGCGCGCGAATCAGGCGCAAGCACACAGCGGTACGCGCCCAGCCGCATTGTGCCGCCCTTGGCGGTGATACCCTGCTGATCGGGCATGAGCGCGATAACGGGGTGCGGAGTCCCGGGCGCAAACTCTGCAGAGTTGGCATCCTGGAGACCGGCAGCATGACGGGCAAATTCGATAACCGCGACCTGCATGCCCAGACAGATGCCGAGATACGGCACACCGTTTTCACGCGCATACTGCGCAGCCAGGATCATACCCTCAATGCCACGCCCGCCAAAGCCGCCCGGAACCAGAACGCCAGAGCAGCCTGCGAGTGCCTGCCGGATATTCTGCGGCGTGAGCTGCTCGGAATCGATCCACTTGATCTCTACGATTGCGTCGTTGGCCGTGCCGGCATGAAACAGCGCTTCGACCACGGAAAGGTACGCATCATGCAGCTGGGTGTATTTGCCGACCAGCGCAATGGTGACGCGGCGGTGCGCGGTTTTGATACGCTGCACCATTTCGCTCCATCCGGAAAGATCAGGCGCATGCGCACGGAGCGACAGCTTTTCGCATACCACATCGGCAAGACCGGCCTGTTCCAGAAGCAGCGGAACCTCATAGAGTGTTGATGCGGTCAGGTTTTCAATGACGCATTGCGGTTCGACATTGCAAAACAGCGCGATTTTGCGGCGCACATCATCGGGCAGGGGAGCGTCGGTGCGGCAGACCAGCACATCCGGCTGGATGCCAACGCTGAGCAGCTCCTTGACCGAGTGCTGCGTGGGTTTGCTCTTGAGTTCGCCCGAGCCGGGAATCTGCACGACGAGCGGGACGTGGATGAACAGAACATTCTTTCGTCCCTGATCGCACGCCACCTGCCGAATGGCTTCCAGATACGGCTGCGACTCAATATCGCCCACAGTGCCGCCAACCTCGGAGATAACCACGTCAGTCTGGCCGTCGTCCATGGCGTAGATGCGGGCTTTGATCTCATCAGTGATGTGCGGGATGATCTGCACTGTGCCGCCCAGATAGCCGCCCTCGCGTTCGCGATTGAGCACGCTCCAGTAGATTTTGCCGGACGAGACGGAACTGTTGCCGCTCAGACTCTCATCGACGAAGCGCTCGTAGTGGCCGAGGTCGAGATCGGTTTCAGCACCGTCATCGGTGACAAAGACCTCGCCGTGCTGATACGGGCTCATGGTGCCGGGATCGACGTTGAGATATGGGTCAAATTTCTGGTTCTTTACACGCAGGCCACGCTGCTTTAACAGCCGCCCGAGGCTTGCTGCGCAGATGCCCTTGCCAAGACCGGAGACAACGCCGCCGGTGATGAATACATATTTCATAAAAACCTCCAACAATACAAAAAAGCGGTCGAATGCAGACACATGGGCGAAAGGGGAGAAACTCCCCCGGCAAAAGAGCGCCGCTCTTTTGCCTGCTTCACGCATGCGCTGTCCGATCGCAACAGCACAGGTTCAAAAAATACCTGCTTATTCTACAACGTGCCGCAATTGTTGTCAAATTGGAATGTTACACAAGAACATTACACGTTTTTTAGACGGATTGCGCGATTTTTATGAATCACAGAAAATGAAAAAACAATACTTGCACTGCGCGCGGAACCGGTATAAAATAAATCTGTATCACCCCATAAAACAGTGCGCTGCACCAAGGTGCAGCGCACTGTTATTACTGTATCACTGCGCGGTGGACTTCATCCACGATTCTGCGTGCGACGCCCTCGGCGTCCAATCCCATGGCTACAGTGGCAAAGGGCGCGCCGTCTGTCACGGCCATTGTCTGGCCAAGATGCGCACCGTTATCCAGGCAGATCTTCACGCGCATTGGTTCTGTGTAAAACAGATTAGGCTGCAGAAGCCAAAGCGCACAGATGGCATCGTGGATGACGACGCCCTCAAGCTGGTGAACGCGCCGGTACATGTCGGCGTAATCGTTCAGCATCAGTCCGACCATGCGCCCAAGCTCTGTATCAGCGGCCATCTCGGCGATCTGGCTTCTGGGCTGCAGGCACTGGTGCGTTGCGTCCAGACCGATCATGACCACCGGCGCGGAGCTTGAAAAGACAACGTCTGCCGCCTCGGGATCGGCGACGATATTGAACTCGGCATACTGTGTGGCGTTTCCGCGCTTGATGCCGCCGCCCATCACGACGATCTGCCGCAGAAGCTGCGCAATGGCGGGATCAAGCGTCAGCGCACGCGCGACATCGGTCAGAGGCCCGAGCGAGATGATCTCCAACGCACCGGGAAACTGCCGCGCAGTCTGTACGATAAATTCTGCCGCATCCTGCGCAAGCGGTTTTCTGTTCGAATAGCGCTCAACGGAAGTTCCAAGTCCGCTGGCACCGTGGATATTGCAGGCGTTACGCGCAGGCCGAGCCAGCGGTGTTGCACTGCCGGCAAGTACCGGAACATCCGTTCTGCCGCACAGCTCACCGGCAAGCAGGGCGTTGTTGACTGTAATGGGCAGGCCAACGTTGCCGCTCAGCGCGATCATGCCGCGGATATCCAGCTGCGGCTGCTGCAGTAAAACGGCAAGGGCAATAAAGTCATCGATGCCGGGATCGGTGCAGATGATGACAGGGCGTTTGTTCATGGGTGGCAGCTCCTTTTTCGTTTTTTTCATTGTATCACAATCCGGCTCCGATTGACAACAGCTTTCCGTTCGTGTGGCATGGTTCAAAAAAGGCCACCCCGTTGGGGGTGGCCATGGCCTCTGCAAGGTTATAATACAATATCGCAGCAGGCAAAATCATTGTCAATATAGTGCGCGATCAAACGTGCTTTGAATTTACGATCGTTGCAGATGGCATCATCCCGGCCGGATACGTCAAGATCCTCCGGCAGGACGAATTTGAGGCATCGCACGAGCACGTCGCGGCAGGTGGGATGATCGTGCGCCGGAATTGTGACGGTTTTCAGCCCCCGCTGGTGTTCGATGCCGTGTTCATCCAGTTCGGTGATGATCGCGGCCAGCGCGACACGCCGCTTCGGGCAGACGTTTTGCAGCGTGACGCTCAGCTGCAGGATGCGGCCAAGCGACTGCATGGCAAGCGCGCCAGCGTCAAATTCGATGGCATCCTCGCAGCCGTCAAACGCGATCTCAATGGGGGTTGGACAGGGTTCGGGCATGACGACAGTGCCGCAGTCAACGGTGATCTCCGGTGACGGGAATGTGACCTGATTGCCTTGCTGGTCAGAATAGGTGACATCGGCATTGACTTCGACCGTTCCGCTGCATGCGCCGGAGTGACGGACGGTGAAGGTGAGGCTTGCGCCCTCGCTGGCGTTCACGCCCAGCTCGTCAATTTCCCAGCGAAGAGATCTTACGCCTGTCATACTGGCTGTGCCTTTGGTGGGTGCCGTAAGCGAGACAATCTCAAAGCAGTCGTTCAGCACTTCGTCGATACGAATATCGGTCGCGCCGGGCTTGGTGATGTTGCGCGCCAGTTCGGCGAACAGCTCCTCCAGCTCCCCGGCGTCGGGCGTGATGGCAACGAATGCCGAAGGCGGCTTCGACGCCCAGTCTTCGAGTGCTGCTACATCCACGCCGTTTTCGCCGGAAAGCCCGATGGCGTAGATGACAATGCCGCTGGCGCGCGCGGCTGCGGCAACGGGACTGGGATTTGCGCCTGTGGTTGTTTCACCGTCGGTGAAGAGGACGATCACGCGCGCGTTGCCGCTGGGCGGCGTGAGCAGCTCGACGGCTTTGGTGAATGCATCTGCGTGGTTGGTCTGGCCATTGGCCGAAAGCGCATCAACCGCAGATTTCAGATCAGCCACCGAGGTGATCAGCTCCGTGTCTTTTGTCGCCGTGGAGGCAAAACTGACGATGCCGATGCGGCTGCCAAAGCCGATTTGCCCGTCCTGCGTGCCGCCTGTTGCATCGGCAATGATATCGATGAAGGTTTTTGCACCGAGCTTCAGATTCTGCAGCGCGCTGCCCGCCATACTGCCGGAGCGGTCAAGCACCAGAACGATATCGGTCGGATTGGAGACAATATCGGGTGCGGCCGTTAACGACAGCTCGACTTGGAACGTTCCGCCGCAGTCGATCCGGTCAGTGCTGAGGGTTTTGCCAGAATTGGTGATTCCCATTGCGTCAGATCCTTTCTGAGCCGATAACGGCTCATACCAGCATATGCCGTTTCAGGGAGAAATTGCACGAAAACGGACGGATTTTGCAAATTGTTCAAAAGCTGCTATAATAATGATGCGGCGGCAGCCGGGAAAGGAGAACGCTATGGAACAGAATATCTTGACCGTTGACGGGAAAAACTATCGGCTTCTGCGGCTTCTGGGACACGGAAAAGGCGGCTACAGCTATCTCTGCGCGGATGGGGCAGGGGAGTATGTCCTCAAGCAGCTGCACCATGAGCCGTGCAGCTACTATCAGTTCGGCGACAAATTTGAGGCGGAACTGCGCGATTATGAGCGCCTGTGCGCGGCGCACATTCCGATGCCGAAGATGCTTGGGGCAGACCGTGCAACAGAACGCATTCTGAAAGAATATATCCCGGGACCTACAGTGTTCGAACTGGTAGGACGCGGCGAAATGCGCGAAGAATATCTGGCGCAGATGCGCGCAATGTTGCCCGAATTGTATGCTGCGGGACTGAACATCGATTACTATCCGACAAATTTTGTGGTGCATGACGAGCGGCTTTTTTACGTCGATTACGAGTGCAACGCCTACATGGAGCAGTGGGATTTTGACCACTGGGGCGTCAAATACTGGTCAAAAACGCCGGAATATCTGGCGGCCGCAAAGCAATAAAAAGGCAGGCTCGGATGAGCCTGCCTTTTTATGTAGTGGTGCGGAGAAATTGTCGGGAAAGTCCACTGGACTTTCCCGACAAAACATATTACATATCGAACGGCTCCATGCCGAGGACCGGGTGGCCGACCTCAGACAGGAATGCCAGCAGCTCTTCAGGATCGCCGCTTGCACAGGTTGTCTCGTCAGCGACCATGTCGGCAAAGTTTTCAACGCCGTACAGCTCGAACGCAGTCTCGTTAAGCTTCTCGCGGATCTGCTCCTTGAGTTCCTTCGGCAGCCAGACCAGACGGCCTACACCGCCCTCAGCCTTCAGGAACTTCTTGGAGGCGATGTAGTGCTTGCCGTGACCCATGAAGCCCGGAGTCTGTACGCCGCCGCCGGTCATGGAGGCCATCTCGGAGAAGGTCATGCCCAGAGGTGTCATGCCGGCATACTCACGGCAGGTGATGACAACGCCCATCGAGCACGGCTCGATGCCGCAGATGCACTCGAAGCAGCCGCAGGAGGTCATCGGGTCTTCCAGCAGGGAGTACAGCGTGACGTGCTCGAGCGCGCCGTGCGAATACTCGGCGACAGCCTCGTCGACGTCTTCATAGCGGCCGGTGCGCTCGTCGAGGCAGCGCTCCTTGGTGACAACCTGGCACGGACCCTGCGGGTCGAGCTCGTTGGTCGCTTTTGCGTCGAGCCAGGACACAGCGCCGCAAAGACCCAGACGTTCAGGGGTGACGATGCAGACATGGCTCGGCGAGAACGCCTGGCACATGATGCAGGAATAGAACACGGGCACGGACTCGTCGGTCATGCTCTTCAGACGCTCGTCGCGCTTGTCAAAGATCTCGTTGGCATGCTTACGCAGTTCAGCGTTGGGCTCATCGCCGACGACGATGCGAACCTGGCACTTGTCAACAACAGTATCGAACTCGGACTTGATCTTGGCGTACAGCACTTCACCGATGTGCTTGAAGCGGAAACCCGCCTCGTAGTCGGCTTTATTGATACGGATGCGGATCATGTCGCGCTGGCCGGTGTGCATCACGCCCTCAACGCAGTTGAGGAACTGATGGATCTTACGCTCAAAGACCGGCTCAAAGTCGGGCTGCATGTTCTTGCCCGCGACCTCGACGGTGTAGCTGAGGGAGATCTTGGAGCCGCAGGGAATCTCGTCGAGCTCGGGACCGACAACCTCGATCTTGTGATCTTCAACCTCGGAGGCATCCTTGGTGACGACCAGCTCGAAGCAGTCTTTACGCGAGCCGTCGACCTCGACCTGCATATCGCCCTTGCGGATGATCTCACCTTCAAACGCGGAGGAGAAGGAGACGGGGATGTCGATCTTGGTGATCTTCAGCTTGATGCCGCGTGCCTCGATGGAGGTGTCGATCCAATCCTTGGTGTCGTCGTAGATGATCAGAGACTTCGGAACGGCCCACATATCGTCATGGTCATTGGTGATGACCGGGAAGCCGAGCTTGATCGCGCCGGCGCCGCAGGCGACGGTGATGTCGTTGACGGGCTTATAGGCGTTGACGAACGCGTTGATGCGGTCGAAGGTGTAGCGGTGGAAACCCTCAACGTCGCCGGGCTGGATGGCGCCGAAGATCATGGCCGCGCGCACGACCAGCGAGATGACGTGGCCGACGGACCAGATCTCCTCGCCGACGGGAACGACACGGACGGGGAAACCCATCGAGACGCCCATCTCAACGGCCTGCTCGATGATGCCGCCAATGAGGAAGACGAAGATGCCGCGGGACTGATAGCCCTTGATGGTCTCGACCGCTTCTTCCTTGGAAGGTGCCGGACCGATCATGACCACGAAGCCGGGGATATCGCCGGTAACCAGCGGAACGCCCAGTTCACGAACTTCTGCGTCGGTGAAGTGACCGTGGTAGTTGGTGCCCTCATAGGGCGCGTCGGTCTTGACGTACTTGCAGGCCTCGATCATTTCGGCAGCGATGGCGGTGCCGACACCGGACTGGAAGATGGAGTGCGTGCGCGGCTCGCGCAGCATCATGGCTTTCACGTCGGCCAGAGCCGCCTGCAGTTCGCCGGTGGTGGTGACTTTCTTGCCGATGTAGGCATAGATGCAGGCGAGAAAATACGCGGTGGAGGGCATGGTCAGCGGTGCGTCGGTACCGACCTCGGCGACGATTTTATTGACTTCCGCTTCGGCCTTGGCGAACATTTCGTCAGAGCCGCGGAATACACGTTCAAATAATCCCATTTTTTGATTCATTCCTTTCAGATTCGTTCTTGCGCGTCGATGGTTGCCTTGATCGCGCGGATCTCGTTCAGCGCGTCAGGGCTGCAGTCGTAAGGAGAAAGGCCTTTGCGGTCGGCGTCGATGACGTCGGGATTGTAGCTGATAAAGCCAAGAAGATCGGCTTCGGGGATGCGGCTGCGGATAAATTCGCGGTCGGATTCGTCACGCACCTTGTTGGCAACCACACGCACGCGCGTCACGCCGATGTCGCGCGCAAGCTGCTTGATGCGAAGATACGTCTGCACGCTTCTCGCACCGGGCTCGATGACGACGATAAACTCATCCATCATGCTGGCTGTGCCGCGGCCGAGATGCTCCAGTCCCGCCTCCATGTCCATGATGACCACGTCATCCTTGCGGAAAACCAGGCTGGAGAGGATCGCCTTGAGCATTACATGCTCAGGACACACGCAGCCGGAACCGCCCGTATCGACCGTGCCCATGACGAGCAGCTTCACGCCGTTGATGTCTTTGGCCAGCTTATCCGGCAGGTCGGACACCTGCGGATTGAGCTTATAGAAGCTGTTCTGATCGTTTGCGCCGGTGCGCTCCTTGGCAAGCGTTTTCATTTTGGAAACGGGTACGATGGCGTTGACCTCTTCTTCCGTGAGGCCAAGCGCCAGACCGAGATTTGCATCCGGGTCGACGTCGGCTGCCAGAACGGTACGCCCTTCGTCGGCATACAGCCGCGCAAGCGTGGAGGCAAGCGTTGTTTTGCCGACGCCTCCCTTGCCGGTGATCGCTACTTTCATAAAAGACCTTCTTTGCAGGAAATCAGATGCCGAGCGCCTGACGCTTTGCTTCGATCGACTCGATCATGCGGTCGCCCAGCTTTTCAATGTCGGTCTCGACAACGAAATGCGCCTCGACCCACTCTTTGCAGCCGGTCTCGCCCTGAAGGAGCTCTGTGATTTCGCTCGAGCCCTTGGAGTACGGATCGACGCCCAGATACGTCTCGATGCCGGTCGCCACGACGTAGTTGCCGATGGAGACGGCCTTCTCACTCATCCACTCGGGTGCGCAGCCACACAGCGGAAGCTGAGAAATGTTGCAGCCCCAGTCCTTTGCCAGGTCAGAGGCAAGAATCATCATACGGGAAATGTCAACGCACGAGCCCATGTGCAGGATCGGCGGGATACCGACCAGATCGCAGACACGTCTCAGACCCTCGCCGCAGTATTCCTTGGCGCTCGGGTCCATGAGGCCGGCCTTGGCCGCAGCCTGCGCCGAGCAGCCGGAAACGACGACGATGATATCGTTCTTCAGAAGCTTCTTCATCAGCTCGATATGCGCGGTATCGGGACGAACCTTGGGGTTGTTGCAGCCAACCATGGCCACAGCACCACGCAGAACGCCAGCCTTGACAACGTCAGCCAGGGGCTTCAGTGTGCCCATCTCATCGACATGGGTGTTGCACACGCCATCAAGCTCTTTCTTGATGGCCTCGACCGAGTAGCCCACACGGGCCTTGGTCTTGAGGTTGGGAATGTTGACGAGTTCGGGGTTGCGATTCTTGAAGTTCTCAACGGCCAGCTTCACGATCGCCTTGGCATTTTCTGCCGCAGTTTCTTCGCTGAACTCGATGTAGTCGGAGTCGGGCATGCGGGCGATGGGGGAGGTGGTAATGAACTTGGTATGGAAGCACTTGGAAAGCGGGCCAAGTGCGGGGAAGATGCACTGCACGTCGACGACGATGGCTTCGCATGCACCGGTGAGAACCACGTTCTCCTGCTGCAGGAAGTTACCGGCCATGGGGATACCCTGACGCATGGCGACTTCGTTGCCGGTGCAGCAGACGCCGGCGATGTTGATGCCCTTGGCGCCGTTGGCCTTGGCCAGCGCGATCATCTCGGGATCGTTGGCATAGAAAACGATCATTTCAGACAGCGACGGGTCGTGGCCGTGGACGATGATATTAACCATGTCCTTTTCCATGACGCCGATATTGGCTTCGGTGTCGACGGGCTTCGGCGTGCCGAACAGAACGTCGGAGAATTCGGTGCCCATCATCGAACCGCCCCAACCGTCGGACAGACCGGCGCGCAGAGACTGCTTGATGAGCGCTTCGGGCAGCGACGAACAGCCCATGTGGGTCATGTGCAGCGACTGCGAGACCTCGCGGTCGATCGCGCGCGGCTCGATGCCGGCGTCGTGCCACAGCTTCTGGGTATATTCAGGCGCGCGTTTGAGGAAACGCTGCGTGCCGAACGGCTTGCCGTATTCCATCAGGCCCGTTTCGGCAACTTCGTGCGCCAGATCGTAGATATCCTT
Source organism: Oscillospiraceae bacterium (assembly GCA_016297855.1). Classification (GTDB taxonomy): domain Bacteria; phylum Bacillota; class Clostridia; order Oscillospirales; family Oscillospiraceae; genus CAG-170. The sequence continues at coordinate 10,378 of JAEDFW010000014.1, read as the reverse complement.
TCCTTCGGTCTCGATGCCCCATTCGCCGGCGATGCGCTTCAGCTTTTCGGGATCCTTGACCTGATATGCGCCGCCCTCTTTCGTCTGGTACAGCGTGTGGCAGATCTGACGGCCGTGGTCGGAGTGCGTTGCGGCGCCGCCGGCGGTAAAGCGCAGGTAGTTTCTGCCGACGATACCGTGCACGTCGCAGCCGCAGATGCCGCGCGGAGACTTGGGAGTGATGCGGCACGGGCCCATGGAGCAAATACGGCAGCAGGTACCGGCTTCGCCGAAACCGCAGTGCGGCGTCTGATTCTTGACACGCTGCTGCCAGGAGTCAGCGCCAACTTTCTTGCCGGTTTCAAGCAAGGCGTTCGTCGCTTCTTCCATCTGTTCAATTGTGATTAAGCGATCCCAATCCATCGATGATGTATCCTCCTAATAATATGTTACAGGTATTGAGCTGCAGACAGACGATGCGATTGCCGGCAGCTCGGGGAACGGGGGTGATAATCGGCATAGGCCGAGGGCGCAGCAACCGTTTGAAACCAAAAAACGGCAGACTACACCCTTTACAGCTTGTCATTATTCTACCAAGCAGGCAGCGGAATGTCAACTGCGGCGGCGCGCAAAAAAACGAAATCTGTAGGAGGACGGAAAGGGAAAAGGGACCCGGAAGAATTCCGGGTCCCGGCGGGAAGGCAACTATACTATACTATTCAATTGTATGCACATTCATATGCGGGTATGTCATTTCCACGCCAGCAGTGTCAAATTCGCGCTTGCAGGCCTCGAGCACGTCGTAATACGTGTCCCAATAGTCCTCAGGCGTCGTCCAGAAGCGGAGCGTATATTCGATCGCACTGTCTGCATACTTGCTCACGCGCACAAACACCGGCTCGTCCGCGAGACGCTTTGGGTGTTCGGCGGCCCGTTCCAGCGCGGCCTTCACGGTATCGACCGGCGCGTCGTAGCTGGCAGAGATGTTGATCTCCACACGGCGCTTGCCGGCAGCGGTGACGTTTGTGATCTCATTCGAGGTGATCTGGCTGTTGGGAATGTGGATGCGCTGGTTATCCGGTGTGACGATAACGGTATAAATGATGCCCGTCTGCTCGACGGTACCGGATTTTCCCTTGACCTCGATAAAATCACCGATCTTGAAGGGCTTGGACGTCAGGATCATGATGGCGCTGGCAAGGTTGGACAGAGAATCCTGAATCGAGAGCGACACGGCAAGGCCGGCTACACTCAAAATCGCCAGCAGGGAACTGGTGTTGATGCCGATCGCTTCGGCGAGCACCATGATGGCGATGAATACCAGTACGGTCTTGACGGAGGAGCGGATAGCCGTGTGCAGGCGTTTGTCTAGTTTTGAGCGCTCTAGAATGCGGCTTGTAGCGCGCATCAACAGTTTGATGAGCAGGCAGCAGACAAGAAACAGCACCACCGTGTAGAGAATCTTCTCCAACGTCAGATTTTTGGGCAGAATATCAGTGACGTTCTGCATGTCGATTGCAGCTGTCAGAAACGGATGTAGCATGGGCAGCTCCTTCTGTGTTTCAGAAACTTCTGCGCGCGGAAATGTTCCGCGCGCAGATAGGAAATGCTATTGCTGCGCGGGCGTTTCGCCGGAAGCGTCTGCGCTCGCATCGGCGGAGGCTGGCTCGCCGTCTGTCAGACGCTGTTTTGAGGCGTTGACGTAGGTCATCAGCTCGTCGCCGGTAATGGTTTCCTTCTGCAGCAGATACAGCGCGATCTCGTCGAGCAATTCGCGGTTTTCCTGCAGAAGCTTTTTGGCTGTTTCATAACAGCCGGAGAGCAGCTTCTGAATCTCTTCATCCGCGGCAGAAGCCGTGGAGTCGGCGCAGTTCATCATTGTGCTGCCGTCAAGGTACGGGTTCGAGACGGACGAGAGTGCCATCAGACCGAATTTCTCGCTCATGCCGTACTGTGTAACCATCTTGCGGGCAAGCTCGGTGGCGCGTTCAATATCGTTGGAAGCGCCCGTGGTCTGGATGCCGAAGACAGTCTGCTCTGCTGCGCGGCCGCCCAGAAGCGTCTGCAGTTCGACCAGAAGTTCTTCTTTGGAGTTGAGGAATTTTTCCTCTTCCGGCATCTGCATTGTATAGCCCAGCGCGCCGGAGGTGTGCGGCACGATGGTGATCTTCGATACTGGCTGCGTGTGCTTCTGCAGTGCTGCAACGAGCGCGTGGCCGACCTCGTGGTAGGACACGATGCGCTTTTCCATGTCGGTCAGCACAGTGCCCTTCTTCTCGGTACCGGCGATGACGACCTCGAAGGACGTCAGAAGATCCTGTTGGTTGACGGCCTTGCGGCCCATGCGCACGGCGCGCAGCGCCGCTTCGTTGACCAGATTGGCCAGATCTGCGCCGACCGCGCCGGCCGTGGCCTGTGCGATCTTGTGCAGATCGACGTCCTCGGCCAGCTTGATGTTCTTTGTGTGCACGCGCAGCGTCTGATAGCGGCCGGCGAGGTTTGGCCGGTCAACGATAATGCGCCGGTCAAAACGCCCTGCGCGCAGCAGCGCCTTATCCAGAATTTCGGGCCGGTTGGTCGCGGCCAGAATGACCACGCCCTTGGACGAGTCAAAGCCATCGATCTCGGCCAGCAGCTGGTTGAGCGTCTGCTCACGTTCGTCGTTACCGCCGAACTTGGAGTCGCGCGTGCGGCCGATGGCGTCGATCTCGTCGATGAAAATGATGGCTGGCGCGACCTTGTTGGCCTCCTGAAAGAGTGTGCGCACGCGGCTGGCGCCGACGCCGACAAACATTTCTACAAAGTCCGAGCCGGAGATCGAGAAGAACGGGACGTTCGCCTCGCCGGCCACGGCCTTGGCCAGCAGCGTTTTGCCGGTACCGGGCGAGCCGACCAGCAGTGCGCCTTTCGGCAGTTTCGCGCCAATAGCGGCATATTTCTGCGGATTGTGCAGGAAATCAATGATCTCAACGAGTGATTCCTTGGCCTCGTCCTGCCCGGCAACGTCGGCAAATGTGACGCCGGTGGATTTTTCCATATAGACCTTGGCCTTGTTTTCGCCGATGCCGCCGAGACCGCCCATGCCGCCGCCCATCCGCTTGGTCATGCTGCGCATGAGCAGGCTGAAAAGACCGTACATCAGCGCTACCGGCAGAATCCACGAGACGATAAACGTCACGATGGGACTGGCTTCCTCAACGATCTCCGTGTCGTAGTCCACGCCGAGCTGCGTCATGCGCTCAGTCAGCGGCGCGAGATCAAGATTGGGAATCATACCCGTATAGTAGATGCTCTGCTGGCTGGCAGGCTGAAGCGCCTGCTCCTTCGTCAAAATCAGAATGCGGTCGTTGGAACTGAATTCAACGGAATCGATTTCCCCGTTTTCCAGCATCGTCAGAAATTCCGAGTAGCTGATCTGGCTGAAGCGGGAGTTGGAGATGGTGGAGTAGAGCGTATTGATGAGAAGCGTTGCAACCAGCGCGCAGATGACAAGAATGGCGATGGTTCTCGCGCTGCGGTTATTGTCACTGTTGTCGCCCTTCTGCGGCGGACGGTTGTTCGGCTTCTGGTTTTTCGGGTCCTGATTCAAAAGACGCACCTTCTTTCTGCGCAAATAAAAACGGCGATGCCGTTTGATTTTCGTTTTGAACATCTTAACATACAAGCCTGCATTTTACAAGAAAGACTGCCGCTGCAGGCGGTAAATTTTCTGTGAATTCAAAAGCGGATTTGGGTTGTTTCCGCAGCGGATACCTGTTATAATGCATAGTGGAATATCATGGACATACCGTGCGAGGACGTGCGGTGTCACGCAAATCAACAGAAGCTGGAGAGTGTAATGGAAAACCGAAACAATTCCCGCCCCAACCGCGCAGGCCGCGGCAGTGAGCGGCGCAGAAGCCGCGACGATGACAGCGCGCAGTTCGCCGAGAACCTGCTCGAGGGCAGAAACGCGCTGACTGAGGCGCTGGCAGGCGGACGGACGATTGATAAAGTGTTTGTGGCCGAAGGCGATACCGACCGCGCGCTTGCACGGCTCGCCGCGATGGCGAAGCAGGCAGGTGCGGTAGTCGTGCCCACCGACCGAAGGAAGCTCGACCAGATGAGCGCCACGGGTGCGCATCAGGGCGTGATTGCAGTTGTGGCTGCGCACAGCTATGCCACTATTGACGACATTTTTGAGAAAGCCGCTGAAAGCGGGGAACCGCCGCTCATCGTTATCTGCGACGAACTGTCAGACCCGCACAATCTGGGCGCGATCATGCGCACGGCCGAATGTGCCGGCGCGCACGGCGTCATCATCCCCAAACGCAGAAGCGTTGGGCTCACGGCCGTGGTCGGAAAGGCCTCGGCGGGCGCGATCGAATATATGCCCGTGGCGCGTGTGGCCAATATCACTGCCGCCATCAAGGAACTCAAATTGCGCGGCGTGTGGGTCTACGGAACAGCTGCCAAGGCAGATTCGCAGCTGTATCAGACGGATCTCACGGGGCCTGCCGCCATCGTTATTGGCAGCGAAGGCGACGGCATGAGCCGTCTTGTGGCCGACAGCTGTGACTTCAAGCTCAGTATTCCCATGAAGGGCAGAATTTCATCCCTGAATGCGTCTGCCGCTGCGGCAATTCTGCTCTATGAGGCGCGCAGACAGCGCGGATAACCGGCATTAAGCTGCCGGGACAAAGGAACGGATTATGAAGGAAAAACCGCAGAAGCTGGAACAACAAGTGCATATCGAGCCTGCTTCTGCGCAGGTGGAGCCGGAATATTCTCTCGAGGATATCATGAACGAATTCGGCGGCTGGAGCAAACGCGAACAGCCGCCTACGCAGGAAGAGACACCCGTGCAGCCGGACGTCTGGCCACCGGAGAAATCCGGCGGTGCGCAGGAACCGCCTGCGGCGCAGAATTCTGCGGGCGACACCATCCGCTTCACGCCCATAGCGCAGCCAGAGCCAGAGGATCCGCCTGTCAAGATCTGGAGCTACAAGGGCGAAGCCGCGCCCAACGGACCGGATCCGTCAGATGCAGCCAGACGCAGGAAAGCCGCCGCGCAGCAGCGCCGGCTTGCGCGCTATCAGAAGCGTGAGCAGCGCCGGATGCGCCGGCGGCAGGAACAGCCTGACGTTGCCTATGCCTCGGCAGAGGAGGCGTATGCGGCTTACTGTAGGCGTTCGAGCATCCGTCTGCGGCTGTTTTTGTCGGTGCTTTTGTTTGCCATGTCGGCCGCGATGCTGCTGCTGGCCAGTATGCGTATCGGCGGGGTTGATCTCACGGCGCATGCACGCGCGCTGTCCGGCGGAATGCTGGCGGCAATGCTACTGGGCGCATGCCTTTGCTTTGATGTGCTGCTCGCTGGTGTGCGGCAGTGGATCAGGCTTCATGTGCAAAGTGAGGGGCTTTTACTGCTGGCGCTGTTCGTGACCGCTGCGGACGCATGCCTTGCGATTGTCGGCGGTCGTGTGCCGTTCTGCACGGTGGTTTCGCTGGAGATGACCGTTGCGCTCTGGGGACGGCTTCTTTTGATGGACGCAAAGCGCAGAACGATGAAGGCCGTGTGCAGTATGCCGTCGCCTGTCGCAGCGGTGCGCGAGGAAAAGGCGTGGCATGGACGTGACTGCATTTTCCGCGCACCGGGTAACCGTGATGCGTTCGCACAGAAGCTGGAGATCCCTGACGCGACGCGGCGTGTGATGCGCGTCTACGCACCGGTTTTGATCGGATTGACGCTGGCGGCGTCGATTCTCACGACGTTTCAGAGCGGGCAGACGTTTTTGTGGGTCTGGAGCGCGATGTTGCTGGCAGGTTTCCCCACGGGGATACTGATCGCCTACGCGCGGCCGTTCGCCGCACTTGCCAAACGGCTCATCCGCGCAGGCTGCGCGTTGGCGGGCTGGTATGGCGCAAGAACCATGAGCGGTGAATGCGGCGTGGCTGTTGAGGATACGGATCTGTTTCCAACACAGAATGTCACGCTCAACGGCATGAAGATCTACTCCGACCGCAGCGCCAGCCAGATTATCGGCTACGGTGCGGCCGTAGTGGCCAGCGCCGGAAGCGGTCTGGCACCGCTGTTTGAGGAAATGATGCAGAGCCAGAACGGCCGGCACTACGGCGTGGATACCTTCCGCCGCTACGAGGGCGGCGGGCTCGGCGCGGAGATCCGGGGCGACGTGATTTTGATGGGCTCGCTTGCGTTTATGAAGCTCATGAAGGTGCGGATGCCGGAAGGCGCCAGACTCAAGCAGGCGGTGTATCTGTCAATCAACGGCGATCTTGCCGCCGTGTTTGCCCTGACCTACGCGCCGAATGCCGCTGCGCGCAGCAGTCTGCTCGCCGCGACAAGAGCAAAGGGACTGCTGCCGATTCTGGCCACGCGAGATTTTATGATCACGCCGCAGTTTGTCAAGCATCGCTACAAGATCTCGCCCGACCGCATCGAGTTTCCGACGGTGGAAGAGCGTGCGCGGCTGTCCTCGTCTGAGATTGTAAAGGACGGCAGACAGGGGGCGCTCATGGTGCGCGGCGGCTTTGCCGGCTTCATCTCTGTTGTGGTTGGCGCGCGGTCTTTGCGCACGGCTACGGTGGGCGGCATGGTGATTTCACTGTTCGGCGGTGTGTTCGGCGCCGTGATGCTGCTTTTCCTGGCGTTTATCGGTTCGATGCAGGCTGCGTCAGCACTGAATGTGTTTTTGCTGGCGGTTTTGTGGCTGCTGCCCAATCTGCTTATCGCGTCTTTGAGCGGGCGGACGTAGCGGCGACGGGCCACGATAATTTGTTCGAAACTTACGAAGATTCTATTTGCATTCTGCCTGCTATTCGTATATAATGGGCATCAAGAGTCGGCTGAATTGTGTACTGCCGAGAGGCGGGCCCGCTGCCCGTCTGTAGAAAGGAGATTTTTTGACTATGGGCTATACTGCCAATGACATCCGCAACATCTGCCTGCTTGGCCACGGCGGCGATGGCAAATCCGCACTCTGCGAGAGCATGCTGTTCACGACCAAGGCGATCACGCGTCTGGGCAAGCGTGCCGACGGCACGACGGTTTCCGACTTTGACGATGAAGAAAAGAAAAGACAGTATTCTATCTCTTCGTCTGTTATTCCCGTTGAATACAATAAATGCAAGATCAATGTGATCGACAACCCCGGTTATTTCGACTTCGCCGGGCAGGTCATGCAGTCTCTGCGTGTTGCTGACGCGGGTCTGATCTGCGTTACCGCCAAGAGCGGTATCGGTGTCGGCACCGAGAAGGGCTGGAAGTATCTGGCCAAGGCCAAGCTGCCCGCCATGTTCTATATCTCCAAGCTCGATGAAGAACATGCCAATTTCTTCGCGGTGCTTGATTCGCTGCGCGACACCTTCGGCGCGTCCGTCATCCCGCTGACGTTCCCAATTCTGAACGGCGAGCAGGCGGTGGGCGTGGTCGATCTGATTGAGAAGAAGGCCTACGACGTTGCCGGCAAGCCCATCGCGCTGCCTGCCGCCGCCGAGGAAAAGATCGAAGAGTACATGGCAGAACTCAATGAGCAGGTCGCCGAGACTGACGAAGCGCTCATGGAGAAGTTCTTCATGGAAGAGCCCTTCACTCCCGAAGAGCTCATGACCGGCCTTAAAGCCGGTATCCGCGAGCGCAGCGTCACGCCTGTGTTCTGCGGCTGCGCGATGACGGGCTTGGGCACCACCAACCTGATGGCCAATATCGTCAAATACGCGCCCAATCCGCTCGAGGGCCGTCCCATGGTCAAGATCGACGATGAGGGCAAGGAGTCCGACTTCCAGCTTGATCCCAAGGGCAGCCCCATGGTCTTTGTGTTCAACACCATGGCCGACCAGTATGGCAAGAACTCCTACTTTAAGGTCATTTCCGGCGACGTTGAGGATACCATGACCCTCGTGAACGCCCGTACCGGCGACAGTGAAAAGCTTGGCAACATGTTCTTCCCGCGCGGCAAGGAAAACACCAAGACCAGCAAGATCTGCTGCGGCGACATCGGTGTTTTCACCAAGCTTGCTTCTGTCAAGACCGGCGATACGCTGGGTCTGGCCGACAAGACTGTCACCATTAAGCCCATGCAGTACGAAGAGCCGATGTACAAGATGGCCATCTATGCCAAGGTCAAGGGTACGGAGGATAAGATCGCTGCCGGCCTTGTGAAGCTGAACGAGGAAGACGCGTCCTTCACCTACGGCAATGATCCCGAGACCAAGGAACTCATCATCTCCGGTACCGGCGATATGCAGCTGTCCGTGCTCATGGCCAAGCTGCAGAGCAAGTACAAAGTTGAAGCTGTGCTCAAGCCGGCCAAGATTGCCTATCGCGAGACGATCAAGAAGAAGGTCGAGATCCATGGCCGTCACAAGAAGCAGTCCGGCGGCCACGGCCAGTTCGGCGATGTCTATATCCGCTTCGAGCCGCAGTCCGAGTCCGAAGAGATGATCTTCGCTGATGAGACCGTCGGTGGCTGCGTGCCGAAGAACTTCATCCCGTCGGTTGAAAAGGGCCTGCGCAACTGCGTCGGCAAGGGTGTTCTGGCCGGCTATCCCGTCGTGTTCCTGAAGTCCACGCTGTACTTCGGTTCCTATCACCCCGTTGATTCGTCCGATATGGCGTTCCAGACTGCTGCCGGTATCGCGTATAAGGAAGGCCTGCCCACCGCCGGCCCGACCCTGCTCGAGCCGATCGGCGAGCTGAAGGTTCTCATTCCCGACGCCAACATGGGCGATATCATCGGCGATCTCAACAAGCGCCGCGGCCGCGTGATGGGCATGAACCCCGATCCCGAGAACCCGGGCTATCAGGTCGTTGAGGCCGAGGTTCCGTTCGGCGAGATGAGCTCCTACACCATTGATCTGCGCGCCATGACCCAGGGCAGAGGCAGCTACACGCTGAGCTTCGTTCGCTATGAGGAAGTGCCGCAGATGAATCAGGCCAAGATCATCGAGGACGCCAAGAAGGACGCCGAAGAAGAATAATCCTGTTCATAAAAAGAGCCGCCTGCGGGCGGCTCTTTTTTGTGTGCAATTGTGGTATTTTTCTGGAAACATGTAAACATTCTGTGACGTTTTGAAGAGTTTGGTTGACAGAAATCTGAAAATCAGGCATAATCTATTTATTTATAATTGGGATGTGCTGACAAGATCCGCATATGTGCGAGGCAACGGACGAAAGGGGAACAAGGATGAATCTGACAAAGCTGAATGAATACATTGCCGAAAAAGAGGATGTTTGCCGCAGAAACGATACCATCGCACCGGAACTCTACAACGCGTACGGCGTCAAAAAGGGACTGCGCGATGAAAACGGCAACGGCGTGCGTGCGGGACTGACGAATATCTCAAAGATCGTCTCGTCCAAGACGGTGGACGGTCAGAAAACGCCCTGTGACGGGGAACTGTGGTATCGCGGCTATCGGGTGGAGCAGCTGATCGGTGAGCTTGGCCCGGAAGAGCCTGGATTTGAAAAGGTGGCGTACCTGCTGCTTCTTGGCGAACTGCCTGACGCGCAGCAGCTGCGTGAATTCAAAAAGCTGATTGGTGCATGCCGTACGCTGCCAACCAACTTTACGCGCGACGTCATCATGAAAGCCCCCAGCTGTGATATTATGAATTCCATGACAAGAAGCGTCCTCACGCTTGCATCCTATGACAAACGGGCAAACGACGCCTCTGTAGGGAACTCCCTGCGCCAGTGTATCCAGCTCATCAGTGAGTTTCCGCTGCTGGCAGTGTACGGCTATCACGCGTATAATTACTACGACAAGCAAGATAGCATGATCATTCACCGTCCGAGCACAAAGCTTTCCACAGCGGAGAACCTTCTCATGATGCTCCGGCCGGACAAGACTTATACAAAAACCGAGGCGAAGGTGCTCGATACTGCACTCATCTTGCACATGGAGCACGGCGGCGGCAATAATTCCACATTCACCACGCGCGTGGTCACGTCCTCGGGCTCAGATACCTACTCTACCATCGCTGCGGCCATGTCGTCTCTCAAAGGCCCCAAACACGGCGGCGCAAACATCAAGGTTATGGAGATGATGGAAGATATCCGCGCGCACGTAACGGATACTGACGACCGCGATGAACTCGCAGCGTATCTGCGGAAAATCATCAACAAAGAGGCGTTTGACCGTAAAGGCCTTGTCTATGGCATGGGACACGCGGTGTATTCGATCTCCGATCCGCGCGAGCGCGTTTTTCGGCAATACGTTGAAAAGCTGGCGGCGGAAAAGGGGCGCGAAAAGGATCTGAAGCTGTATGAGAACGTGGAAGAGCTAGCGCCGCAGCTCATCGCGCAGCTGCGGCATATCTACAAGGGCGTAAGTCCGAATGTTGATTTTTACAGCGGTTTTGTCTACGACATGCTGGGCATTCCGCAGGAGCTGTATACGGC
>JAEDFW010000124.1 GCA_016297855.1 Oscillospiraceae bacterium | reverse complement strand
ATACCAACAATTCAGTGTCGGACAACCATGGGAGAAATGCACACCGCAAAGGGGGAGAATTGCTTCAGAGATCTGATTTGCTGCCCTCTGTTTCAGCTCCATCTGCGGATGGCAGTAGGTCTGCTCCAGATACGAGGTATCACAGTGACCTGCAAGGTTTGCGACGGTCTGACGGTCAACTCCCTTGTGCAGCAGCGTAGATACGAAATAGTGCCGCAGGGTATGCAGATCTATCTCAAACTGGTGGCGCTGCATTGGTTCACATGGCGCGACGAACAAGCGTGTACACCGGAGAAGGTAAACGAACTACGCCTGCTCCCGGAGCAGCTTGTGGCTTACCAGAAGCAGGCGCAGCAGTACATTGACTGTGTGCTGGATATTGACAAGGTGGGAAGAGAAACGCAGAAGAATGCCGCTGCCAATCCAGAGGCATTTGACTTTCAGCCCATCCCGGTCAGCTTTGGTCAGGTAGAATTGCACGCCTGCGGCGGTGTTCTGCATCCAAATTCCATTCGGGATATCATTGACTTTACCCTAGTTCCAGCAGAGGAGATACCTGCCGGGCTTGATTATGCTCTGCTCCATCGTCTATGCGCTGATCTATGTCAGCGGCGTCAAATGGATGCAAATCATCGCCGGTGGTATCACAGCAGCGCGGTGTGGATGGAGTACTATTCTGCATAAAAAAGCGGCCAGCAGCGCATGGCTGCTGGCCGGGAAAGTGATTGGATGGTTCGGTGCCTGTTCGATGGAAGGCGGCTCAGAACGCGCACTTCAGTTCTGGAAGCGAATCTGTTCACCCAGTACCGGCTGATAACGGCAAAGGGCTGCGCCGTCCAGATCCTCTTTGTGCATATCCACAGCTGAGATCTGGTGATTTTCGTACGTCGTGTAGTAGTATACGCCCGTGCGCGTGTTGCAGCAGGAGGTGTACAGCGTGATCTCATACTTACCGGGTTCAACCTCACAACAGCCGCGCTGCTGGTCAACAGAGCCGAGAATATGGAAGAACTGGCTGACGCTTTCCAATTCCGAATCGCCTGAGCGCGCGTTCATCTTCGTAAACGCCACACGCACGAAGCGCGAGGCAGAAGACAGATCGCCCGGCAGACCCAGCGCGCCCATGCCGCGGCTGTAGGTGCGAAGCGCAAGCGCGGGCGCAAATGTGTTTTCCGGCTGTCTGGGCGACAGATGCATATAGTTGTTGAGGCCGAACATCTGCTCGTCAAACGGTGGGTTGTTGGTCATCACACCGACCGGGTTGGGATAGATGTGCAGACCATCGGCCATCGATTCAACCGTGACAGCGCCGGACTTGTCAGCGATGATCCAGTGCAGCTGCGCAGGTGGAAGCTGGTCATTGAAGGGTGTATCCGTGATATTGATCCGCTTCAGCAGCGCAAGCGCCTCGTTAACAGTTGCGCACTGGGCAAGGATCCACGCAATGATCTCAAACTGCGCCACGTTGTCCTTGCCTTCCGCCACGGAATTGTAGTGGGCGTTGCCGACAAAGTTCAGACCTGCCATGCCGAGGCCCTTTTCATTCACGGCATCGTAATAGAGCGGAAATTCCTGGCACACATACGCCATGCCGATCATGGCATAGTGGTGGTCCAGCGCGGGCAGATGGCGCAGGGGAATGGGGAAGCTGCGCGGCGTGACAACAATTTCATCGCCGTAGGAAAATTCATAGTCCAGCGTTCTGCCAAAATAAAAGTCCTTTGTTTGATACGTTGCAGCTGTGCACATACACATGCCTCCGTTAAAAAAGCGTTTCTCTCGCGTGTTTTCACACGTCTGGAAATGGTTTTCCCCAAAAATGCAGTAAATACGCAAAGTCCCCAACCATTTCCGGGGGCTGCGCGGTTTCCCGGATTATCTGCACGCGGCGCTGCCAAGTGTGTCGATGAGCGTCAGAAGAAGGCTCGCGGAGCGGTCGGCCGTTTCCTGCTCAAAAGCGTCGAATGAATCGGCAGCCGTTCCGTCCGCCAGGTCAGAGATTGCCCGGAGCACGAGGAACGGAACGCCGCAGGCCGCTGCTGTCTGCGCGATTGCCGCGCCCTCCATCTCTGCAGCATCCGCAGCAAAGAGGGAGGAAAGCTCCGCTTTGGCCGCACGGCTGGAGATAAACGCATCTCCGGTCGCAATGCGTCCGCGGCGGATGGCATACGGCGCGCCCACGGCCAAGTCGGCCACGAGCGAGACGAGCTGTTCATCCGAGCGGAAAACGGTCGGCTTCGTGTCGTCCTCTCCGGTGCACAGATAGCCGCGCGCGTGTCCGAAGGCCGTCACGTCAAAATCGTGCTGCAGCAGCTCTGCACCCAAAACGACGTCGCCGACGCGGAGTCCCTGTGACAGTCCGCCTGCAATGCCGGTATTGATCAGGTAGTCCGGCGCATAGCAGTCGAGCAGGATCTGTGCGCAGCGCGCGGCGTTGACCTTTCCGATACCGCTTTTGACCAGCACAAGCCGCTGACCTGCGCGTGTACCAGCGTAGAATGTCAGTCCGGCACGATCCTGTGTCTGCCAGTCATTGGCTGCCTCCAGCAGCCGCCGGATCTCGCTGTCCATGGCTCCGATGATGCCAAAGGTCAGTTCATGCTTCATATGCCAGATTCTCCTTGGCCCAGTGTTTCAGCACGTCCAGCATATCCTCCGCCACGGCTTTTGCGCCCGGCAGATCATGCTCCAGGCAGTTGCCGCATTCGCGCGGCTTTGTCCCCGGGATCTCGCCGCTGAACGATGCGACGAATGCAAGTGCGTCCCTGCTCAGCGCAATGGCCTGCTCGGGTGTGACCGTGTCGCGCAGCAGAAGATAAAAGCCGGTGCGGCAGCCCATGGGGCCGACATAGACCACCTGGTCGGCCAGCGCACTGTTGCGCGCGTACGTTGCCAACAAATGTTCAAGTGTGTGCAGCGCACCATTTGACAGATAATCTCCGCCATTCGGCCGTTTCATCCGAAGATCATAGGTGACGACGTCACCGTCGATGCGCGAAATGTACATTCCTTTTTTCAGCTTGTCATGATCGACACAAAAGCTAGCGATCTGTTTCATTGCCCGTCTCCCTTCATTGGCTCTATCTGCGCAGGAGCTGCATTCTGTTTTGGTACGTTCAACCCAACGCCACATCCAAGATCATCATGACGGTGAAGCCGACAGCAAAAAATACAGTTCCGATGTTGGAATGTTCGCCTGCCGACATCTCCGGGATCAGCTCTTCGACGACAACATAAATCATCGCACCCGCTGCAAAGCTGAGCAGATACGGCATGGACGGCAGCAAAAAGCCCGCTGCCAGTATCGTCAAAAGCGCGCCGAGCGGCTCAACAATGCCGGAAAGCACGCCGTAGAAAAAGGCCCTGCTTTTACGCACACCCTCGGCGCGCAGCGGCATGGAGATGATGGCGCCCTCGGGAAAGTTCTGAATGGCAATGCCCAGCGCGAGTGCAAACGCGGCCATTGGCGTGATTCCGCTGCCGCCGGCGAGATAACCTGCGCATACCACGCCGACTGCCATGCCTTCTGGGATGTTGTGCAGCGTGACCGCCAGTACAAGCATCGTCGCTCGCTGCAGGCGGCTCTTCGGGCCTTCTGCCTGCTCTGCGTTCCGGTGCAGATGAGGGATCAGACGATCAAGCAGCAGCAAAAATAAAATGCCCAGCCAAAAGCCGGCCGCAGCCGGCAAAAACGACCATGCGCCCATCTGCGAGGCCTGCTCCAGCGACGGGATCAGAAGACTCCAAACCGAGGCTGCTACCATTACGCCTGCCGCAAAGCCAGATAACGCTCTGGACAGCCGGTCACTCATGGCATGTTTCAAAATGAATACGCAGGCAGAGCCCAGAACCGTTCCCAAAAACGGAAGCAGCAGGGTCTGCAAAACCTGAAGCGTCATATTGCAATCCTCCAACGCTGCGGCCGCGCCGGTAAACAACCAGCCGGCTGCGGCCGCATGATGCGAATGCCGATCTTAAAGAACCTGGCAGAATTCAACGCGTTCTTTGTTCGGGCCTTCGATGATGAAAAACCTTACGCCGTTGCTCCAGAACGGGAGCGCCTCGATCCCATCGGAAACGATTTTGAGTCCGGCGGCGTTTGCAGAGGCAAATGCCGTTTCGATATCGGTGCAGTCGATGGAAACATGGTTGATTGCGCCGGACATTCCGGCAACATTGCTATCTTCGTAGATTTCCATCATAAATGAATCGTCGAGCTCATAGAACGCGACCCTGACGCCGCTGGGTGCAACGGTCTCGTACCGGCAGACAAAGCCCAGCGTTTTGTAAAAAGCGCAGCTCTCGTCAAAGCAGTTGGTCGGCAGGCCGATGTGCTGAATTCCGTTTGATTTAAAATCCATAATAGTAACCTCCTCAAATTTGCTTCGCGCCTGATCCGGCAGCCGTTATCACAGAACCAGTGCAGAAGTTTGCTGTCGTAGTTTATTTTACAGGATTGTCGTTTCTGCGTCAATGG
>JAEDFW010000123.1 GCA_016297855.1 Oscillospiraceae bacterium | reverse complement strand
CGGCACAGCGCTGCGGCATAATTCCGGTTATACCCGTTGTAGATGCCGAATGCGATCGCATCGGCATTGACCGCGTCAGCCCAGCCGGAGCCAACATAGCGCGCAGGATCCTCACCCAGCACGACCAACAGCATTTTTGCCAGTTCCTGCGCTGTCACCCCGTCCTTGGGCCGGAAATAGCCGTTCGAGCCTGCGATGATGCCGCGTGAAGCGCAATAGCTGATATAATCTGCTGCCCACGAACCGGAAGTATCCAGAAATACCGGTGCGCCGGGCGCTGAAGGTTCATCGGTACAGAGCATGGCGATGAGCTTCGCTGTCTCTTCACGCGTGATACCGTTTTCCGGCCGGAAGGTGCCGTCGCCATAGCCGGAAATCAGCCCCAGATCGACCAGCATCCGCACCTCGTTGTCATTGCGGATAGCATCCTGGTCGCTGAACAATACCGCGGCCGCGCGCGGCTCAGCTGCAATCGCCGGGATACCTATCAAAAACAGCATACAGCACGCCAGTATAAGCCCAATCATCCGCTTCATACGCCGCGCCTCCTTTCCGGTCTTTCTTTGTCTGTGTGCAAACAGTTTATTGTCATAAAGTATATGCGCCGCCGCCGACGATTGCAAGCAGGCGGCGCAGATTGTAACAAAACTGTAAGAAAACCGGGATTGCCGCTGAATGAAAGCCCGGCGGGATGCCCTCAATCCTGCAAACAGAACGGCCAGCAAATCCCTTTGGGTGGCAGACTGCGCGGCTTTTTCTCAGCTGTTTTACAGCAGACCCTGATTGTTGCACGCTATGCGGCAACTTTTTCCCGTTTGTCCGCAAAAGGTGAAAGGAGGCGGGAATTACGCATGACGGAGGAGGAAAAAACCATCCTTCTGACACAGCACGACGGCCAGATCAAGCGCCACGAGGGCCGGATCCGCGATCTCGAGCGGCGACAGGACGACCTTGACAAGCTGGTGGCGGCAATGGCCACGGTCGAGCAGAAGCAGGCCAGCATGGACGAGGATCTCAAGGAGATCAAAAAAGACGTCAAGCTGCTGGCCCAGCGACCCGGAAAACGCTGGGATGCGGTCGTGGAAAAGGTACTGACTGCGCTGGCCGGCGCACTGGTGGGTTTTCTGCTGATGAAGGCAGGAATCGGATAGGAAAGGGGAGAGACAATGCTGCAGAAATTATCAAGCCGTAAGTTTCTCACGGCGCTGCTGGGCGTGGCGAGCGGGCTTGCAATGATCTTTGGCGTGGATGAGCAGGCGGTCACGCAGGTCGCGGGCGCAGTTACGGCGCTGGCCAGCGTGGTCAGCTACATCTTCGCGGAAGCCAAAGTCGACGCCGCAAGAAAATAACGGACAAGGCCGCTGCGGAACTTCTGTTTTGCAGCGGCCTTTTTATCATTCGAAAGCGGACTGCCGCGGCTGGGTCAGCCGAGCGCGGCAAAGCCCTTTTCAAGATCGGCAATGATATCGTCAATGTGCTCAGTGCCGATGGACAGGCGGATGGTGTTGGGCTTGATGCCCTGATCGAGCAGTTCCTCGGGCGTGAGCTGCGAGTGGGTCGTGCTGGCGGGATGGATGACAAGCGACTTTACGTCCGCCACATTGGCCAGCAGCGAGAACAGCTCCAGATGGTCGATGAAGGTGTGCGCTTCTTCCTGGCCGCCCTTGATCTCAAAGGTGAAGATGGATGCGCCGCCGTTGGGGAAATACTTCGCATACAGCGCGTGGTCGGGGTGATCCGGCAGGGAAGGATGGTTGACCTTTTCTACCAGCGGATGATTGGCCAGATACTGCACGACCTTCTTCGTATTTTCGGCGTGACGGTCGAGCCGCAGCGAGAGCGTTTCCACGCCCTGCAGCAGCAAAAACGCGTTGAACGGCGAGATTGCCGCGCCGGTGTCGCGCAGCAGAATCGCGCGGATATACGTTACAAACGCGGCAGGCCCGACTGCGTCCACGAAGGACACGCCATGGTAGCTGGGGTTGGGTTCGGCGATGGGCGCGTATTTTCCGCTGGCCTTCCAGTCGAATTTGCCGGAGTCGACGATGATGCCGCCGAGCGTGGTGCCGTGACCGCCGAGGAACTTGGTGGCCGAATGCACAACGATATCCGCACCGTGTTCGATGGGACGGATGAGATACGGCGTGCCGAAGGTGTTGTCGATGACGAGCGGCAGACCGTGCTTATGCGCGATGGCGGCGATGGCGTCGATATCGGGGATATCGGAATTGGGATTGCCAAGCGTTTCCAGATAGATGGCCTTCGTGTTTTCCTGAATGGCGTTTTCTACCTCAGCAAGATCATGCGCATTGACAAATGTGGTGGACACGCCGAACTGCACGAGCGTGTGCGCCAGCAGGTTGTAGCTGCCACCGTAGATGGTCTTCTGCGCGACAATGTGATCGCCGGATTGCGCCAGCGCCTGAATGGTGTAGCTGATGGCTGCTGCGCCGGAGGCAACGGCCAGCGCCGCAACACCGCCTTCCAGCGCGGCTACACGCTTTTCCAGCACGTCCTGCGTGGAATTGGTGAGCCGGCCGTAGATGTTGCCGGGGTCGGCGAGGCCAAAGCGCGCCGCAGCATGGGCGCAGTTGCGGAAAACATAGGAAGTCGTCTGGTAAATGGGCACCGCGCGGGAATCGGTGGCGGGGTCGGGCTGTTCCTGACCGACGTGAAGCTGCAGGGTCTCAAATTTGTAGTTACTCATATCAATACCTCTTTCTGATTGGACAATTGTTGTGAATGGTTTCATGTATCATGACCGGCAGGCCGGGCAGCGGCCAGACCGGATGGCGCCGGCTGATGCGGCAGGCTGAAGATACATTCGTCCAAATCGGAAATTGCTTCTGAGAAGCTGCTCAAACAGAAAGCTCATCACGCAGTGCCTCCTAAGTATAACCCATAACCTCAGTTGGTTTATTGGAATTATAGCGCCGATAGAAAGCTTTGTCAATACCGGATTTAGAAATTTTTTCTTCCGCACCGCGTGACGCGTGATGCTGCGCAATAATGTAGCTGCGGGTGCGGATTGACCATGCGGCCGCCATTTCGGGCGGCCGCACAGGATGTATTGCTTCAGTCTGCAAACAGCGGCGTGGACAGATACCGGTCGCCGGTGTCGGGCAGCAGCGCCACGATGGTCTTACCCTTGTTTTCCGGGCGCTTTGCAAGCTCGATAGCTGCCCATACGGCCGCTCCGGACGAGATACCGACCAGAACGCCCTCGCTTCTGCCAATGCGCTTGCCGGTGGCAAATGCATCCTCATTCTCCACGGTGATGATCTCGTCATAGACAGCGGTATTCAGCACATCGGGGACAAAGCCCGCGCCAATGCCCTGGATCTTGTGGGCGCCGGGGGTACCCTTGCTCAGCACGGGTGACCCGGCGGGCTCCACCGCTACGACCTTCACATCGGGATTCTGGCTCTTGAGGTATTCACCGGTGCCGGTGACCGTGCCGCCGGTACCCACGCCTGCCACAAAGATGTCCACCTTCCCGTCAGTGTCCTCCCAGATTTCCGGGCCGGTGGTAGCCTTATGGACGGCGGGGTTGGCAGGGTTAATGAACTGACCGGGAATGAAGCTGTCGGGGATCTCCTTTGCCAGCTCGTCGGCCTTGGCAATGGCACCCTTCATGCCCTTGGCACCCTCAGTCAGCACCAGCTCCGCACCGTATGCTTTCATCAGCTGACGGCGTTCGACGCTCATGGTCTCCGGCATCACGATAATGATACGGTAGCCGCGCGCGGCTGCCACGGAGGCAAGACCGATGCCCGTGTTGCCCGAGGTCGGTTCAATGATGACGGAGCCGGGTTTCAACAGACCCTTGGCTTCAGCGTCGTCAATCATCGCCTTGGCAATGCGGTCCTTGACGGAGCCTGCGGGGTTGAAGTATTCCAGCTTTGCCAGCACGCGTGCAGCAAGCGATTCTTCTTTTTCAATGTGCGTCAGCTCCAGAAGCGGCGTTTTGCCGATCAGCTGGTCAGCGGATGTATAAATGTTTGCCATAACAGATTCCTCCTGCGATCTAAAATATAATATAAAATAAGAAAAGAATAATGGATTTGATTTGCTTGATGTCAGCTGCGGCGACATCGAAAGAATGACCGGTTGAGGATCATGATAATACCAACCTTTCAAGTGGGTTTATATGGATTATAATCCTGCTGCTTCCATATGTCAATAGAAATTTCGGAAAAATTTTATTGATTTTCCTATAAACCATGTCGTATAATAGGAATATATTGAAGGGGGGATGTCCAGTGCTGATTTCAACAAGGGGCCGGTATTCCCTGCGGGTCATGATCGATCTGGCGGAGCATCAGTCCGAAGAGTATATCCCGCTGAAGACGATCGCCGAACGGCAAGGGATTTCGGAAAAATATCTTGAGAGCATCATCAAGCTGCTGGTCAAGGCCAGAGTTCTCTCAGGCCTGCGCGGCAAGGGCGGCGGATACCGTCTGACACGTCCGCCCGAGCAGTATACGGTGGGCGA
>JAEDFW010000013.1 GCA_016297855.1 Oscillospiraceae bacterium | reverse complement strand
GGGCAAAACTTGTGGAGCTCCATTACTCCAGCGATTTGGGATTGCTGCAAAAGTTCTTATCGGAAGCGGATGAAAGCAGAGCAAGTGACGGTCATGCGGTAGCTTCTGCGAGGCTCAAACTTGAGTTTGCAGATACGGATCAAACGAAACTTAGCGGCATCCAGACTCGGGCGCTGGAACTGCTTCATGCACACACGGAAGAAATGGAAGAAAAATACGGGAAACAAAAAACCGTGTCCAACGGTTGATTGCAGCAGCTTCCGGTTTGCCGAACAGGTAAGGGCGCACTTCTATACGGGGTATTCCCGTATATACGCTCTATGAGCAAAAACACCCCGGACACAGAAATGTCTGGAGTGTTTTGCGTCACTGTATCCCGAACAAGGGACTGCATCCCTTGCGCTGCTTTGTAGCTATCCTCTAAGCAAAAGGCGTGACCACTTTCGTCACGCCTTTTGCTTATTTTACTGTCTTACGAACGCCGCCCGAAAGCGGCAGGCCATTTTTTACGCTTTATCACCCAGAATTCCGCAGATTACAGCATAAAACGGTGCCAGATCGTCGAACAGCCAGCGGTTGGAATCCACGCTTCTTTCTCCCATATCGATCACGTCCGTGTGCTTCTGCAATCGCGCTGCTGCCTGCACCAGCCGCGCACCGAGCGAGCCGGGCAGTCTTTCTGCCACCTGCTCCATGCGCAGCAGCAATGCGTCGCAGTATGCGTGTGCCAGCAGCTCCACAGCCAGCGACCGGCCGGTGATCTCCAGCGCGCAGCCCAGTTTTTCTTGGTAGCGCACAGCAATATGCTCTGCCAATTCCTCTGCGCCCCGACCCGGTTCAGCCAGATACGCCATCAGTGCCCGATCGGTGCGCACGCGCACGACTTTCTGCGCATAGCACACGCTCACGCCGTGAAATACCGTTTCAAATTCCATCGCACTCATGCTCTTTCTTTTACGACGCAGCGCAGAATCCACTGCATTTCATCCCACTTGCGCTCCATGTCCGCCACCAGCTTCAGCTGCGTGCGCGTACGGTCGAGATTATGCTCCGGCCGGTGGATGGAAAAATAGATGTCGCCGTCGATATAATCCTTCAAAAAGCGCATACCGACCTCTGCCGTCATAATCTTCGCGCCGAGCGGCAGAACCTCAATCTCCCGCGCAGTCAGCACACCGCCGCACGCGTCGAGATAGCCGCGCAGAAACGCCTCGTACATGGAAAGATCGATTGCAACTTTGGAAAGGTCTTTCTCGTCCTCAGCCGCAGTGGACGCGCCGAATCGCACAGCGTCGCCAAAATCATAGGCCGAAAGTCCGGGCATGACCGTATCGAGATCCAACACGCACTTGGCCTTGCCCGTATTCTCGTCAAACAGAACGTTATTCAGCTTCGTGTCGTTGTGTGTCACGCGCAGCGGAAGCTCACCCGTGGAAAGCTGGCGGCAGAGTTCGCCCAACTCCTGCTCACGCGAGAGGATAAAATCGATCTCGGATCGAACCGACTGCGCCCTTCCCAGCGGGTCTGCCGCAACGCTCTCACGCAGCTGGCGGATGCGGTCACAGGTGTCATGGAAATGTGCAATAGTCTCATGCAGCGATGCCGCAGGGAAATCCGACAGCGCCATCTGAAACCGGCCGAACGCGACAGCCGCCTCGTAAAAATCGTCCGTGCTGCGCGGCGCTTCGAGGCACACGCCGCCGCGTACAAGATCATATGCGCGCCAGTATTCCCCATCGCTGTCAACGGTAAAGGTGCGGCCGTCCACGGTCTCGACGAGCCGCAGCGTCTGCAAAGCACTCTGCTGCGCGGCCATGTAGCGGGTGACTGCTTCGATGTTCTCCATCAGCTCCTCTGGCTTTCGGAATGCAACGCGGTTGATGCGCTGCAGGATGTATTCCGCAGCGCCGCTGCACACGACGCGGTAGGTGCGGTTGACGTGGCCGTTGCCGAACGGCTCGCAACGCACGACGCTGCCTGCAAACTGAAACTGCCGCAAAATCTGCTGCATATATCCATATCCCTCGATCTTTCTTTTTTCTCCCGTTTGGTCAGAACAGTTCTATTGTAACGTTTTTTGGTCCAAAGTCAATCTTTCAGCCGCCAGACCGTGAGATTTTACGCGAAAGAATTGCAAAATCTGCTCGTACATGCTACACTTTTTGCAGGAGGGATTGTCATGTCCGGATACCAGATTTTCCTGATTGTCGTTTTTCTTTTCTTCTTTGGCTCGTTCATGGGCTGGGTATTGGAGCTGCTGTACAGGCGCTTTGTCTCCCGCGCCAATCCCGATCGCGCTTGGCTAAACCCTGGTTTTCTCTACGGTCCATGCGTGCCGCTGTACGGCTTGGGCACAGTGATCCTGTTTATCCTGAGCGAATTTGAGGCGCAACTTTTCGGTGCATTCAACAAAACTGTCTGGTTCTATATCGTGATGTTCTTTCTGATGGCGCTTGTGATGACACTCATCGAATACCTCGCAGGTCTGTGCAGCATCAAGATCATGCACATCCGCCTGTGGGACTATTCCTCTCAGCCCGGCAACATTCAGGGGCTTGTCTGTCCGCAGTTCACGCTGATCTGGGGCGTGCTTTCGGCGGTGTATTATTTTCTGCTCTATCCCAAACTGCGTGTGTTGGTTGGCTGGTTTATCGCCAACCCGCTGTTCTCGTTCTTTGTCGGCATCTGCTTCGGCGTGTTCGTGATCGACTGCGCGTTTTCCATCCATCTGGGCGCGATCGTGCGCAGGCGCGCGGGTGAGATTGACCGCAGCCTCTATGAATCCGTCGATCTGCAGGCGCTGCAGCGAAAGCTGCAGTCGCGCGGCGGTTTCTTCCGCCTGCGTACGCCGCGTTCACTGTCTGAACAGCTGGACCGGTTTGAGGAATTCCTGCACCGGAAGCCTGTTTCTCCGGAGGAAACAAGAAGTAAGAATAATTCTTAATTTATGTAGATTTTTCTTTTGCCATATGGTATTCTAATATCCGAAATCGAAATCAGAATCTGACAGGAGGATTGTTTATATGTATTGCGTCAAAAAAATGACAGATGATCTGTACTGGGTCGGTGGAAATGACCGCAGGCTGGCTCTGTTTGAGAATGTCTATCCCATCAGCCGCGGCGTGAGCTACAACGCGTATCTGCTGCTGGATGAAAAGACAGTTCTGCTTGATACGGTGGATAAGTCCGTGAGCGGTATCTTCTTTGAAAACGTCGCGCATGTGCTGGCCGGCCGCCCGCTTGATTATCTCATTGTCAACCATATGGAGCCAGATCACTGCGCCGTCATGCAGGAGCTGGTCATGCGCTACCCCGATGTCAAGATCGTATGCAACAAAAAAACGCTGGCTATGATCAAGAACTTTTTCACGTTCGATATCGAAAGCCGCGCGGTGATCGTCGGTGAGATGGACACGCTCTGCACCGGCCGCCACACGTTCGCGTTCGTCATGGCGCCGATGGTGCACTGGCCCGAGGCCATGGTGAGCTACGACACAACCACCAAGACACTCTACTCCGCCGATGCGTTCGGTACGTTCGGCGCACTGAACGGCAACCTTTACGCCGACGAGGTCAATTTCAAGACCGAGTGGCTGGACGACGCGCGGCGCTACTACACCAACATCGTCGGCAAATACGGCACGCAGGTGCAGGCACTTCTGCAGAAGGCCGCGACGATAGAGATTGAGACCATCTGCCCGCTGCATGGCCCCGTGTGGCGCAAGGATATCGGCTGGTTCATCGATAAGTACATCCACTGGGCAACCTATGAACCCGAAGAGCAGGCCGTCGTGATTGCCTACGCCTCCGTCTACGGCAATACGGAAAATGTCGCCAACATCATCGCGTCGAAACTGGCCGACCGCGGCGTTCGCAACGTGCAGATGTACGACGTTTCCGCCACGCATCCGAGCTACATCGTCTCCGAATGCTTCCGCGCCAGCCACCTCATCTTCGTCTCCACAACCTATAACGCCGGCATGTTCGTGAATATGGAGAACCTGGTGCACGACATCGTGAACCATAACCTGCAGAACCGGACCATCGCGCTGGTGGAGAACGGCTCGTGGGCGCCCACCGCCGCAGGGCTCATGCGCGCAGAATTCTCCAAGCTCAAAAATGTCACCATCCTCGACGAAGGTCTTACGATCAATTCCTCCCTCAAGGAAAGTCAGATGGACAGCGTCGACGCTCTGGTAGATGCGGTATACGCCAGCATGCCCAAGCCCGCTCCCGTGGTGCATACGGACGATAAGCCCGTCGAGCAAAACGCCATGTTCTCGTTCTCCTACGGCCTGTTTGTGCTCACCGCGCGTGACGGCAGCAAGGACAACGGCTGCATCATCAACACCGCCCTGCAGCTCACCGATTCGCCCAAGCGCATCGGCATCGCGGTCAACAAGGCCAACTACACGCACGACATGATCATGAAGACCGGCGAGTTCAACATCTCCATGCTTTCGCAGGACGCGCCATTTGCTATGTTCCAGCACTATGGCTTTCAGTCCGGCCGGAATGTGGACAAGTTTGACGGCATCAAGGGTATGGCCCGCGCCATCAATGGCATATACTATATCCCCTACTGCACGAATGCGTTCGTCAGCGGCAAGGTCATCAAGACCATCGATCTCGGCACGCACACGTTCTTCGTTGCCGACGTGACCGAGGCCAGAACGCTCTCGAACGTGCCCTCCATGACCTACAGCTTCTATTTTGCCAATGTCAAGCCGAAGCCTGCGAAGATTTCCAAAAAGACCGGCTGGGTCTGCAAGATCTGCGGCTGGGTCTACGAAGGCGAAACGCTGCCGCCCGATCTTGTCTGCCCGCTGTGCAAGCATGGCGCGGCCGACTTTGAAAAGCTGAACTGACTGTTTGCCGCCGTGCATGTTCACGGCGGCAAAATTCCGAACAGAAAGGAACTGCATCATGCCTGTACTGAATCACCTCACGCCCGCGCGCGTATTCCATTATTTTGAAGAACTCTGTGGTATTCCGCACGGCTCCGGCAATACGAAAGCCATCAGCGACTACTGCGTCCGCTTTGCAAAAAAACTGGGGCTTGAATATCATCAGGACGAGCTGAATAACGTCATCATCATCAAGCCCGCGACCAAGGGGTATGAGAATTCGCCTGCCGTTATCGTGCAGGGGCATCTCGACATGGTGACGGAGAAAGCACCCGAATGCTCCATCGATTTTACAAAAGACGGTCTTCAGCTGCGTGTGGACGGTGACTTTGTCTATGCCGAGGGCACTACACTCGGCGGCGACGACGGCATTGCTGTCGCAATGGCGCTGGCGCTGCTGGAGAGCGAGGATCTGCCCCATCCGCGTCTTGAAGCAGTCTTTACCGTCGACGAGGAGGTCGGTATGGAGGGCGCACAGGCACTGGATGTGTCGCCGCTGACCGGTCGCAGAATGCTGAACATCGACTCTGAGGACGAGGGCGTTCTCACCGTCAGCTGTGCAGGTGGCGCGCGCGCCAATCTCTCTGCCCGTTTTGAGCTGGCAGCATGCGACCTGCCGGTCTATACGCTGCGCGTAAGCGGTCTGACCGGCGGCCATTCCGGAACCGAGATCGACAAAGGACGCGCCAATGCTAATCTTCTCATGGGCCGCGTTCTGTACCGCCTGAGCTGCGCGCTTCCGCTGCGCATCGTCAGCTGCGCAGGCGGTCTGAAGGATAACGCCATCCCGCTTGCCTGTACAGCCACGCTCGCACTCACGAACGAGGACGCCGCGTGCGCGCAGCAGATCATCGGCGAATTTGACGCATCGCTCAAGCGTGAATACGCTGCGGCAGATCCCGGTGTCTGCGTCCAACTCAACGAGACTGGCACTGCTGCACGCGCAATGACCATGGAGGAAAGCGCCCGCTTTGCGCGCATGCTGACGCTCATGCCCAATGGCATTGCCGAGATGAGCAGGGACATTGAGGGTCTGGTGCAGACGTCGTGTAACCTCGGCGTTCTGAAGCTGGACAATGGAGAACTGTTCGCCTGCAGCGCCGTACGCAGCAGCGTGGCCACGCAGAAGCAGATGCTGCTGGATCGTTTTTCTGCTCTGTGCGAAGCATTCGGCGGCAGCATGACGGTCACGGGCGACTATCCCGCCTGGGAATACTGCCGGGAATCGGTACTGCGTGAAACGATGGTACGCGTATTCGAGGCTCAGTACGGCCGCGCGCCCAAGATCGAAGCCATCCACGCGGGATTGGAATGCGGCCTGTTTGCCGGCAAGCTCGAAGGTCTCGACGCGGTCAGCTTCGGCCCCGATCTGTTTGATATCCACACCACACGCGAGCGGATGTCAATCTCCAGCGTGCAGCGCATTTGGCAGTATTTGTGCCAGGTGTTGAAAGAACTTAAATAAGCACTGATTCGGCGGACTGCAACGGTCCGCCGTTATTTTTTGCATCCGTCGTGGAAATTTTACACAGCGTTGCGCCATTGTTTTAATTTGATTCACAATTTGCGGCAAAAACTGTGTATAATAATAGTCAAAAAATCAGTCAAGCAAAGGATGTGAGCAACGATGCCGGATCCCTATCAGATTCTCGGCGTATCGCCGAATGCCAACGAAGATGACATCAAGCAGGCCTACCGGCGTCTTGCGAAGCAATATCACCCTGATCTGCATCCAGGCGACCAGCAGGCCGCGCAGAAGATGAACGAAATCAATCAGGCGTACGAGCAGATCAAAAATCCGCAGGCCTACCGCCAGCAGTCGCAGCAGCAGTACCGCCAGCAGTCGCAGCAGACGTATCACGCCACATATTATGACCCCTTTGGTTTCTGGGGCAGCGCGCAGGATCAGAGCAGCAGCTATGCTGGCGACGGCGATCAGCATTCTTCCTACCAGTCCGACAACTACGACACACAGAACCAGTATCAGTGGACCTATCGCCGCACGCACCGCGGGGGCTTTCTGTGGAAGCTATTCATCGGGTATCTCATTTTGCAGCTTCTGTATTCCATGCTGGCCAGCTGCGGCGCGCGATACTACTACTCGCCTTACTACCGCTATCCCGATACCGGAAGCTCCGGCTACAGCAATTCCGAAACCGAAACCCCGGCCGGCAGCCAGCCGCAGTATGGCTTTTACAGCTTTACAGACGGCGGACAGAGGGGATAGAAAATATGGGCCTTTTTTCAAAGCAGAAACCTGCGCCGCTTGACGAGCGTCTTGATGCGCTGCAGCAGGAATACCAGAACTACCGCCGCAGAACGTCGCAGGAGCTGGCGCGGGCGGATGAACAGGCCGTTCGCAGAACGGTGACGCAGTTTCTGTCCGTATATGATGATCTCGAACGGGCGCTGCAGTGCGAGTGTCAGGATGAGGCGTTCTACCGCGGCGTGCAGATGATTCGGACAAATCTGCTGGCATTGCTCGCGACGCTGCATGTGCAGCCGATGGACAGCCTCGGCCGCTGCTTCAATCCCGACTATCACGAAGCGGTCGGACATGTGACGGACAGCACCTACCGCGAAGAGCAGATCATCGAAGTATTGCAGACCGGCTTCATCATGGATGAAGAAGTCATCCGGCACGCAAAAGTAATCGTAGCGAACTGAGTTCGCAGTATATCAGGAGGCAGACAGCATGGCAATCATGATCGGCATTGATCTCGGCACCACCAATTCCTGCGTGGCCGTGATGGAGGGCGGCGAACCTACTATCATTCCCAACGCCGAGGGCGGCAGAACGACGCCATCCGTCGTTGCGTTTGCCAAAACCGGCGAGCGGCTGGTCGGCCAGATCGCAAAGCGGCAGGCCGTGACCAACCACGACCGGACAATCAGCTCGATCAAACGCCAGATGGGCACAAATTACCGCGTCAGCATCGACGGGCACAAGTATACGCCGCAGGAGATCTCGGCTATGATCTTGCTGAAGCTGAAGACGGACGCAGAAAGCTATCTTGGCCAGCCGGTAACCGATGCAGTCATCACCGTGCCGGCCTATTTTACCGACGCCCAGCGCCAGGCCACCAAGGACGCCGGCAAAATTGCAGGGCTCAATGTCCAGCGCATTATTAATGAGCCGACGGCTGCCGCGCTTGCCTACGGCATTGACCGCGAGGAAAACCAGAAAATCATGGTCTATGATCTGGGCGGCGGTACGTTCGACGTGTCGATCCTTGACATCTCTTCGGGCGTGATCGAAGTGCTGGCCACGGCGGGCAACAACCATTTGGGCGGCGACGACTTTGACCAGTGCATTATGGACTATCTGGTGAGTGAATTCAAAAAGGAAAACCGCATCGATCTCAGCCGCGACCCCGTGGCGATGGAGCGCATCCGCGAAGCCGCTGAAAAGGCCAAGATCGAGCTTTCAGGCGTCACATCCACCACCGTGAGCCTGCCGTATATCACGGTGGGCAAGAACGGGCCGCTTCACATGGAGATCCCGCTCACACGGGCAAAATTCAACGACCTTACCTATCATCTCGTGCAGGCCACGCGTGAGCCGGTCAATCAGGCAATCAACGACTCGGGGCTGAAGATCTCGCAGATCAGCAAGGTGCTGATGGTGGGCGGCTCCAGCCGCATCCCAGCCGTTCAGGAGCTGGTGAGCCGCCTCACAGGCCTTCTTCCTTTCAAGGGCATCAACCCAGACGAGTGTGTGGCCATGGGCGCGTGTCTGCAGGGCGGCGTGCTCTCCGGCAGCGTCAAGGGGCTTCTGCTGCTCGACGTCACACCGCTGTCGCTTGGCATTGAAACGATGGGCGGCGTGTGCACACGCATCATCGAGCGCAACACCACCCTTCCCATCCGCAAGAGTCAGATTTTCACCACAGCTGCCAATTTCCAGAGTTCGGTCGATGTGCACGTTTTGCAGGGTGAGCGTCCCATGGCGCACCAGAATAAGGAGCTTGGCCGTTTCCAGCTTACCGGCATCCGCCGCGCGCCGCGCGGCGTGCCGCAGATCGAGGTCACGTTCTCCATTGACGCCAACGGTATCGTGAACGTCTCGGCACGCGATCTTGATACCGGCAAAGCCCAGCAGATTACCATCACCGCCAGTTCCAACATGAGCCGTGAGGAGATCGACCGCGCCGTGCGCGAAGCGCAGCAGTACGCTGCCGAGGATGCAAAGCTCAAAGCCGAGGCCACGGCAAAAGACCACTGCGAACAGCTCATCTTTCAGGCCACAAACGCAGAAAAACAGATGGACAAAGACGCAAAGGCTCGCGTAACCGAGGCGGTCAAAAATGCCAAACGCGCGGTAAAATCCAAGGACGCGTCGCAGATGAACGCGGCCGCCGAGCAGTTGGAGGCCGTTTTGCAGCAGTCCGGCGTGCATATCGATCCCAACGCCGAATATCGCGGCTCAGCCGGCTATGAAAACCCGAACAACCAGTATGACGACGATGTGATCGACGCGGAGTTCGAGTCGGTCGACGACGAGAAATAAAAAAAGCTGCCTGACAATTGTCAGGCAGCTTTTTTACAGCGCATATTCCATATAGCTCTGGCCGGTCATCAGATCGCGCCAGAAGAATGCACCGTCTTCATAAATCATATAGCTATGCTTCGAGTCCTGCTTCGGGATGGAGGCCGAGCCGGGGTTCAGGTACTGGTAATTTTCATGCTGCTCACACACTGGCACATGCGTATGTCCGTGCAGGAGAATATCCCCATCGGAAAACGGCAGCGGTTTTTTTGTGTTCACCACATGCCCGTGCGTGAGATAAACAGTTCTGCCATTTAGAAACAACACGCCGTAATCGGCCAGCACGGGGAATTGAAGCACCATCTGGTCGACCTCGCAGTCGCAGTTGCCGCGCACGCAGAGGATCTGCCCCGCCAGCGGATTCAGCATTTCAATGACCTGCTTCGGCGCGTAGTCGCGCGGCAGATCGTTGCGCGGGCCATGATACAAAATGTCGCCGAGCAGAACAAGCTTTTTCGGCTGCTCCAGTTCAAACCGCCGCAGTAGCTCGCGTGTATAATATGCCGAGCCATGCAGGTCGGACGCAATCATCAGTTTCATTGTCCAACATCCTTTCCATTCTTTTGACCAGTGTACCGCATCCGGCAGAAAAAGAAAACAGCTGTTTTCGCTTTTGTGGAAAAGCAATGATATTTTCCCACCGTTTTCTCCGTATCTTGTCATTTTTACCGCTTGACTTCAAATGAGTAAACCGTTAAAATAAGCCCATATTTTTTATATAGTCAAATGCGCAGATGGAGAAAAGTACCTTGAATCTTCTGTTACAGCGAGCCGGCGGCGGTGGAAAGCCGGTACAGTGATCAGGCGAAGAACCCTCCGGAGCAGCGATCTGAACCGGGCTGCGGTCCTCAGTAGGTGAGACGCAATGTGCAGCGTTAAGGCACACGGGCTTGTTTGAGCTCGAAAAAGTGACTGCTTTTGGCAGTAAGTTAGGTGGCACCGCGGATTTTGCAGCAATTCGTCCTAAGAGGAGGGATTACTAGCTGCAAAGATAAAATTCGGGGGTGCTTTTTTCTATGTGTTCAATTATGGGCTTCACCAGCAAGGCGCTCGCGCCGGAAACGTTCCAGGCATTTTTTGACCGTACCGTTTCGCGCGGACCCGACTGCAGCCGCATCGAGCCGACTGCGTCCGGCTATCTGTGTTTTCACCGTCTGTCCATCATGGGCCTGCATCCGGAAGGCATGCAGCCGTTCCACCTGGGAAAGGACATGGCCGTGTGCAACGGCGAGCTGTACGGCTTCCGCAAGGAAAAGCAGAAGCTGCAGAAAAAATACACGTTTGTCAGTGATTCCGACTGCGAGATCATCCTGCCCATGTATCACGAATACGGGCTTTCAATGTTCCGGATGCTCGACGCCGAGTTCGCCATGGTCATCTATGACGGCGAGAACGACCGGTATATCGCCGCGCGCGACCCCATTGGCATCCGGCCGCTGTTCTACGGCTATCTTGACGCCGACGGCTCGATTGTCTTTGCCAGCGAGGCGAAAAACCTTGTCGGCCTGTGCAAAGAGGTTTTCCCCTTCCCGCCGGGCCACTATTACGCAGACGGCAAATTCGTCCGCTACGCGGATCTTACCACCGTGCAGCGCTACAGCGACGACGATCTGGAAACGGTCTGCGCAAAGATCCGTGAAAAGCTGATCGCAGGCGTGGAAAAACGGCTCGATGCCGACGCGCCGCTGGGCTTTCTGCTCTCGGGCGGACTGGATTCCAGTCTGGTCTGTGCGATCTCGGCAAAGCTGCTCGGCAAAAAGATTCGTACCTTTGCCATCGGCATGGATCTCGATGCGATCGATCTCAAATACGCGCGTCAGGTGGCTGAGTTCATCGATGCCGATCACACCGAGGTCATTATGACACGCCAGCAGGTGCTCGATTCACTCGAGACGGTCATTGCAATGCTCGGCACCTGGGACATCACCACCATCCGCGCCAGCATGGGTATGTACCTGTGCTGCAAGGCCATCCACGAGAGAACCGATGTGCGCGTGCTCATGACAGGCGAAATTTCCGACGAACTGTTCGGCTACAAATACACCGATTTCGCCCCTTCGGACGAGGCGTTCCAGCAGGAAGCCAAAAAGCGCGTGGACGAGCTTTACATGTACGACGTGCTGCGTGCCGACCGCTGCATCAGCGTGAACTCGCTTGAAGCGCGCGTGCCGTTCGGCGATCTCGATTTCGTGCGCTACGTCATGTCTGTCGATCCCAGCCTCAAGCGCAACCGCTACAACATGGGCAAATACCTGCTGCGGCATGCGTTTGAGCATGACCATATCCTGCCGGATTCCATTTTGTGGCGGCAGAAGGCAGCGTTCTCCGACGCAGTCGGCCATTCTATGGTCGATGACCTCAAGCAGTATGCGGAAACAGTGTATACTGACGCCGAATTTGAGGAAAAACGGCAGCAATATCCCTACTGCACACCATTTACCAAGGAAAGTCTTCTCTACCGGGAGATTTTTGAAAAGCATTACCCCGGTCAGGCCGCCATGATTCAGGATTTCTGGATGCCCAACAAGAGTTGGGAGGGCTGTAACGTGACCGATCCATCCGCCAGAGTTCTTGCAAACTATGGCGCAAGCGGCAAATGAGACAGGAGGAAGAAAACATGAGCAAACAGACCAACCGTATCCCCGAACTGTTCGGCAGCTGCGTATTCAACGAGGAAACCATGGCGCAGTATGTTCCCCGGCAGACAATGGAAGCATGGCGCAAATGTCTGAAAAACGGCCAGCCGCTTCCGCTCGAGGTCGCCAACGACATTGCCGACGGCATGAAGACCTGGGCGCTGGAGCGCGGCGCAACGCATTTTACGCACTGGTTCCAGCCCATGACCGGCTTCACGGCTGAGAAACACGACAGCTTCCTCTCCCCCACCGGCGGTGGACGCATTATCATGGACTTCTCCGGCAAGGAGCTGGTACGCGGCGAACCGGATGCTTCGTCTTTCCCCTCCGGCGGCCTGCGCGCCACATTTGAAGCCAGAGGCTATACCGCCTGGGATCCCACATCGTATGCCTTCATCAAGGACAACAGCCTGTATATCCCCACCGTATTCTGCTCGTACTCCGGCGAAGCGTTGGATAAAAAGACGCCGCTGCTGCGCTCGAACGATGCTGTCAGCCGTCAGGCGGTGCGTGTGCTGCGGCTGTTCGGCGACAATGAATCCAACAGGGTTTCTGCGCAGGTCGGCCCCGAGCAGGAATACTTCCTCATTGACAAGGAGCTGTATCAGAAGCGCGAGGATCTGCGCATGTGCGGCCGAACGCTTTTCGGTGCAAAGCCGCCCAAGGGACAGGAGCTGGACGACCACTATTTCGGCTCTATCCGTCCGCGTGTTACAGCCTATATGCAGGAGCTTGACGAGGAGCTTTGGAAACTTGGCATCTATTCCAAGACCAAGCACAACGAAGTCGCGCCCTCGCAGCACGAGATGGCGCCGGTCTACTGCGATGTCAACACCGCATGCGACC
Organism: Oscillospiraceae bacterium; assembly: GCA_016297855.1. GTDB lineage: Bacteria > Bacillota > Clostridia > Oscillospirales > Oscillospiraceae > CAG-170. The sequence goes on along the minus strand of JAEDFW010000013.1, from coordinate 9,304 downwards.
ACAACCAGCTGGCCATGGAGGTCATGAAAAAGGTTGCCGACCGGCACGGCCTTGTGTGCCTGCTGCACGAGAAGCCCTTCGCCGGTGTGAACGGCAGCGGCAAGCACAACAACTGGTCGCTCTCCACCGACACAGGTAAAAACCTGTTCGCCCCGGGCAAAACGCCCAGCCAGAATGCACAGTTTTTGCTGTTTTTGACCGCGTTCATTCAGGGCGTGGATGAGTATCAGGAGCTGCTGCGCTCCACTGTTGCCTTTGCCGGCAATGATCACCGCCTCGGCGCGCAGGAAGCGCCTCCGGCCATCGTGTCCATCTTCCTGGGCGACGAGCTGAGCGAGATCATCGACTCGATCGTGGACGACACCGACTATACCGACCGCAAACGCAAGACCCTCCGTATCGGTGTAGATGTATTGCCCACCATCCCACAGGACACCACCGACCGCAACCGCACCTCGCCCGTAGCGTTCACCGGCAACAAGTTTGAGTTCCGTATGCTGGGCTCGAGCCAGTCGATCTCTGGACCGAATATTGCGCTCAACACCATCATGGCCGAAGAGCTTTCCCGTTTCGCCGACAGGCTGGAATGCTCGGAGAATTTTGAAGAGGATCTGCACACGCTCATAAAGACATCGCTGCAGCAGCACCGCCGTATTCTCTTCAACGGCAACGGTTATGAGGACAGCTGGATCGAAGAGGCAGGCAAGCGCGGTCTTGCCAACCTGAAAAATGCAGCTGAGGCGCTGCCCTGCTTCGTCATGGAAAAGAATGTGGAGCTGATGACCCGCCACGGCATTCTTACCCGGCAGGAAATGATGGCGCGGCACGAAATCCACATGGAGAACTACAGCAAGATCATCCGCATCGAAGCTGCCACACTCATCGACATGGTACAGCACACGCTTCTCAACGCAGCGACCACCTACACCAGCCACCTGTGCCAGGCCATTGAGCGCAAGAAGAGCACATTGGGTGAGAGTTCGTGCCGTGTGGAGCTGGCGCTGGCCGGTTCCGTGAGCAAGCTGAACGAGGATCTGCTCGACCGCTGCGCGGCGCTCAAAACCGCGCTCGACACGATCCCGGCAGATCTGGACACCGAGGCTGAGATGCACTATTGCCACGATGTGATTTTTGCCGACATGACGCGCGTGCGCGAGACCATCGACCATATGGAGACGCTCGTCGCCAGCGATTACTGGCCTGTTCCGACCTACAGTGAACTGCTGTTCTCTGTTTAATCTGTTTCATATTGCTGGCCGTCAGGCCGCATGTTGAAAATCCTTCTCAAAAGGATGTGCCCGGTTCACCAGAACCGGGCACATCCTTTATTCTGTTTCGCTCTGCCGGTGCTGCTGAACAAAGGCTTTGAGCGCATCCAGCTGCATTGCTGTCTGCTCGGGTGACGGACCGCCGAAGCTCTTTCTCTGACGCACACAGGTATCGAGTGAAAGCGCAGCATATACATCTTCTCCAAAGAGCGGACTGAACTGCCGAAGTTCTTCAATGCCCAGCGTCTCAAGCGTTTTATCGTGCTCGGTGCAGTAGTAGACCAGCTTTCCGGAAACCTTGTACGCATCGCGGAATGGCAGACCCTTTTTTGTGAGATAATCGGCGCAGTCGGTGGCGTTCAGGAATCCACGGCTGGCCGCCGCGCGCATATTGTCTTCGCGCACACGCACCGTGGCAAGCATCGCGGTAAAGACCGGCAGGCACTGCTCGACGGTATCCACGGCGTCAAATACGCCCTCTTTGTCCTCCTGCATATCCTTATTGTAGGCCAGCGGAAGCGATTTCATGACCGTGAGCAGGCCCATGAGACTGCCGTAAACTCTGCCCGTCTTGCCGCGTACCAGCTCGGCCACGTCCGGGTTTTTCTTCTGCGGCATGATGGACGAGCCGGTTGCGTACGCGTCGTCCAGCTCAATGAACTTGAACTCCCAGCTGCACCAGAGAATGATTTCCTCACAGAAACGGCTCAAGTGCATCATAATCAGGCTCAGATCGCTCAGCAGCTCGACGGCATAGTCGCGGTCGGACACGCCATCCAGACTGTTCATCACCGGGGCGTCAAAGCCCAGCGCCTTTGCCGTCTGGAAACGGTCGATGGGATATGTCGTCCCCGCCAGCGCGCCGGAGCCGAGCGGACACTCATTCATCCGCGCGCGGCAGTCTTCCAGCCGCGTGATATCGCGCCGGAACATACTGCCGTAGGCCAGAAGATGCTGTGCAAATGTGATCGGCTGCGCCCGCTGCAGATGCGTATAGCCGGGCATCACGGTATTCTGATACTGTCCAGCCAGCTTGATGAGCGTTTCCTCCAGCGTCAGCAACATCGCTTTGATCGTACCGGTCTTGCCGCGCAGATACATCCGGAAATCCAGTGCCACCTGATCGTTGCGGCTTCTGGCCGTGTGCAGGCGCTTGCCTGCGTCGCCGATGCGCTGCGTCAGAAGCGTCTCGACATTCATGTGGATATCCTCGTTCTCAGCGCTGAACGCAATCTTGCCCGCCTCGATGTCAAGCAGAATCTCCTGCAGGCCGGCACAGATGGCCTGCGCGTCATCCTGTGAGATAATGCCGCAGGAAGCGAGCATGTTCGCGTGTGCCATTGAGCCTGTGATATCCTCCTTGTACAGTCTCGCGTCAAAACCAATGGACGAATTGAAGTCGTTTACCGTTTTGTCCGTCTCTTTCTGAAACCGTCCTGCCCATAATTTCATCGTCTGTTTACCTCATAATCAGTGAAAAATTGGGGCTGCCGCTCACGGCAGCCCCAAGATCTTTGATTGCTGAAATCCCAAAAAGGAAATTTCAATCGATTGCGAGAGATCTTATTCTCACGAAGAAACGCGCTTCGCAGGAAAAAAGATCCGCGATCATTTCTTGAGCTTGCCCTGCTCCATCATCGCCTGTACCTGCGTAGGAAGACCCCAGAGATTGATGAAGCCGGTAGCCTGCGCCTGGTCATAGTCGCTCTCGCCGAAGGTGCAGATGGACTCGGAATAGAGAGAATAGGGGCTCTTGACGCCGGCTTTGATGATGTTGCCTTTGTAGAGCTTGAGCTTGACGGTTCCGGTGACGTTTTTCTGCGTTTCGGCAACAAAGGCCGAGAGCGCCTTTCTCAGGGGGCTGAACCAGAGGCCGTTGTACAGAAGCTCGGCAAAGCAGACCGAAAGCTCCTGCTTTTTGTGCGCAGTCAACTTGTCAAGGCAGAGCGTCTCCAGCGTCTCGTGCGCCTTATACAAGATGGTACCGCCCGGCGTCTCGTACACGCCGCGGCACTTCATGCCGACCAGCCGGTTTTCCACGATGTCAAGCAGACCGATGCCGTTCTTGCCGCCCAACTCGTTGAGCTTCCAGATGATCTCGGTGGCGGACATCTTCTCACCGTCCAACGCCACGGGCACGCCCTGTTCAAAGTCCAGCGTCACATACGTCGGCGCGTCGGGCGCGTCGATGGGACTCACGCCCATCTCCAAAAAACCGGGCTTTTCATATGTCGGCTCGCTCCACGGATCTTCGAGGTCAAGGCCCTCATGGCTCAGATGCCACATGTTCTTGTCCTTGGAGTAGTTGGTCTCGCGACTGATCTTCAGCGGCACATTATGCGCTTCGGCATAGTCGATCTCCTCCTCGCGGCTCTTGATCGACCACTCACGCCACGGAGCGATGATGGTCATTTCCGGTGCAAACGCCTTGATGGCCAATTCGAAACGGACCTGATCGTTGCCCTTTCCGGTGCAGCCGTGCGCAATGGCATCGGCGCCCTCGGCTTTGGCAATCTCAACCAGCTTTTTGGCAATAATGGGTCGGGCAAAGGCGGTGCCCATCAGGTACTCTTCATAGATCGCGCCGGCCTGCATAGAGGGGATGATCACATCGTTCACCATCTCATCGCAGAGATCCGCAGCATAGAACTGATCCGCACCCGTTTTGTAAGCCTTTTCTTCCAGACCTTCCAGTTCGTCGCCCTGACCAACGTTGCCGGCCACGGCGATGATATAGGGATTGTTGTAGTTTTCCTTGAGCCACGGGATGATGATGGACGTATCCAGACCGCCGGAATAGGAGAGGACAATCTTTTTAATATCAGTTTTTTTCATGTATTGCACCTCCATTTCGATAATTTAATAAATATTACTCTATTTTGTATTTTTATTCAATTTCCATCTTGTACAAATATCCCCTGCTATTCCTGCAAATATCCGTAATAATCACGAAAAATGACAAAACCGGCACATATGCTTCCGCATATGTGCCGGCCAGACAATCCGACTACCGGATGAAGTTGGTTTTCTGTTTTTGTTCCTGCTCTGGGCGTGCCACGCCGGTGGCCTCCCCTGCGGCAATACACTTGAGCAGCCACGCCATATTGCGCGCCAGTACGCGCATGGTCTGCAGACCCTCCAAATCCTGCTCCACATCCGCCGGAGAAGCGCCGTGCACCATGTTCCAGTAGTTCGCGCTCACAACAGGCATCTGACTGATGCCGAAATACTTGTTGAGTTGGTCAAAAGCCGCCGTAGTCCCTGCACGGCGGGCCGAAACGATGGCCGCGCCGGGCTTGCCGCGAAACACCTGCGAGCCGGAATAGAACGCCCGGTCGAGGAAGCCCGTAATGCTGCCCGAAGCCGAAGCATAGTGTACCGGCGAACCAAAGACGAATCCATCCGCCTCACGCGCCTTTTCCACAAACTCGCTCACGCCTCCGTCAAAGACACATTTCCCTGCCTTGGCGCACGCACCGCAGCCTACGCAGCCTCCTACCGGCTTTGCGCCCAGCCAGAAGATTTCCGAATCCACCCCCGCTTTTGCAAGCTCCGCTGCGATCTCGCGCAGCGCCCGATCCGTGCAGCCGTTTTTATGCGGACTGCCGTTGAGCAATAATACCTTCATATGCGTTCTCCTTTCCCTCCGCACACGGCGGAGCATGCGCGCTGATTTGAGTGTATGCCGCGCATCCGGTGTTTGATTCCATGCTACACCGCACGGCGTGAAAGGTCAAGCGGCGGTTCATGAATTCTTAAGAATTTCCGTGATTGTATCTTAACGCGTTTTCCCGTATCATAGACGCAAGAGGTGAGGTTACATGTATAACGTTCTTGTCTGCGACGATGAAGCGGATATTGCCGCAGCGTTAAAAATCTATCTGGAGGCCGAGGGCTACCGCGTCTTTCTGGCTGCGAATGGGCGCGAAGCATTGGCGTGTGTGCGGCATGAGCCGGTGCAGCTCATTCTGCTGGATATTATGATGCCCGGCATTGACGGTCTGACCACGCTGGCGCAGCTGCGTGAATTCTCCAACGTTCCCGTCATTTTTCTCACGGCCAAGTCCGAAGACACGGACAAAATTCTCGGCCTGAACGTCGGCGCGGACGACTACATCACAAAGCCCTTCAACCCTGTGGAAGTGCTGGCGCGCGTGCGCTCGCAGCTCAGACGGTATCTGCAGCTTGGTGGCGGCATCGAAAACCCCGCGCTGCTGCAGATCGGCGGCATCGTGCTCGACGACAATGCCAAGACTGTCACGCTCGACGGCGAGCCGGTCTCGCTTACGCCGAAGGAATACGACATTCTGCGCTTTCTGATGCAGAATCCCGGCAAGGTCTTTTCTCCGTCCGAGCTCTACCGCAAGGTTTGGAACGACATCCCGCTCAATGCTGACAACGCCCTGGCCGTACATATCCGCCATCTGCGCGAGAAACTGGAAATCACTCCATCCGAGCCGCGCTATTTAAAGGTCGTGTGGGGCAAGGGATATAAAATGGAGGCCGGAACATGAAACAGCTTACATCGAAGCTCTGGGCCAAGATCACAGCGTTGATCCTCATCACCGTTTTTGCCATCGCCTTTGCCGCCTGCTTGCTTGGCACGGCGTACATGGCAGATAGCGGCGGCTATACGCTGAGCGCGGATACCGTTATTAACAACGCCCTGCGATCCGATGCGTTCTGGACGCAAATGAACACGGCTGAGTCCTACTACACCTGTCTTCTGCGTGAGGAAAAAGAGAACAACGAGTATGACACGACATACTACGAAAACCACTTTATCCCGGAAAACTCCAACTTTTTCTTCACCGTAACGGACACCAAAGGCAAAACACTGTTTGAAAGCCCCGGCTGGACGGATGATTACCGATTCCGCGAAAGCAGCGAGTATTCCATCACCTACAACTGGCGCGAGATGTCCGAGACGCGCACTTTTGACAGTGAGGATGCGCAGCAGCAGTACATTGAAGGCCTGATAGATAAAAACTTTCAGCTCAACGACTACTCCACAGAGTCTCTGCCCGACGGGCGTGTGCGCTCGGAAATCAACTACACCTGCTTTGATTTTGACACCGTCATTATCACCGGCTATGTCCGGCAGGAGCTGACAGCGAACGACACTTTCTATGCTGTGCAGTTCTGGCTGTTAAAGCTCATCCAACTGCGCTACTGGCTGATCGTATTCGCGGCGGTGTCTCTGTTGCTGGTGCTGGCGTTGTTTGTATATCTTCTGTGCGCTGCGGGGCACAAGGAAGGCGTGGGAGGTATCCACCTCAACTGGGTTGATCGCATCCCTCTCGACCTCTACCTCACGGCAATGGGCTTTGTCATTGTCTTTGTCTGCGCGCTGTGGGTCGAGGCCATCGATAACAGTGCATGGTATTTGGGGGCGCTTGCGAGCCTCATCGCGCTGGCGGTGCTGATGCCGCTTGTAATGAGCATTCTGATGACCATTGCCACGCGCTTCAAGGCCGGCGACTGGTGGCGAAATACCGTTATTTATCACATATGCCGCCTGTTTGGCCGATTTTTCCGCTGGCTTTGCCACGGCGTGCGCGCGGTGATGCGCGCCATACCGCTCGTCTGGCAGGCCATCGTCATCTGGGGCGGCATCAGTCTTCTGGAACTGATCGTATTCGCCGCATCTGCAAATCAGCCCGATGCATTGTTTGCATGGTGGCTGCTCGGCAAATGCATCCTGACGCCTATCATTATCCTGACGGCCATCGCCATGCGCCGGTTGCAGGCAGGTGGCAAGGCTCTGGCTGACGGCGATCTGAATTACAGCATCGACACGCGCCACCTGCATCTGGCTCTGCGGCAGCATGCGGAAAACCTCAACTCCATCGCAGATGGGATGCAAAAGGCTGTAAATGAGCAGATGCGTTCCGAACGCTTCCGCACAGAGCTGATCACCAACGTCTCACATGATATCAAAACACCTTTGACCTCGATCGTGAACTACGTCGATCTGCTCAAAAAAGAGGACGTGCAGCCGGAAAAAGCGCGCGAATATATCGCCGTACTCGACCGGCAGTCGGCAAGACTCAAAAAGCTGACGGAAGACTTGGTGGAAGCCTCCAAAGCCTCGACCGGTGCGCTGCCGGTAAATCTCGAGCCGACCGAGGTGAACGTTCTGCTCGGTCAGGTGGCCGGCGAATATCTTGACCGGCTGGAAGCTGCAGGGCTCGAGCCCGTGTTCAAACCCGACCCGTCGGCGCCCAAAATCATGGCCGACGGAAAGCTCCTCTGGCGTGTGTTCGACAATCTTTTAAGCAACATCTGCAAATACGCACTGCCCGGCACGCGGATGTATTTTTCCAGCGAAGTCTGCGGCGAAACCGTTGTTATCACGTTCCGCAACATCTCCCGCTACGCACTGGATATCTCCGCCGACGAGCTGATGGAGCGTTTCGTGCGGGGTGATGCCTCGCGCAGCACTGAGGGCAGCGGACTTGGGCTTTCCATCGCGCAGAGCCTGACACAGCTGCAGAAGGGCACGTTCCGGCTGGCTGTGGACGGCGACCTGTTCAAGGCCATCGTCACGTTTGATTTGTTGACATAATTTATTCGCGGGCGGCAGGATATTTGCCGCCCGCGTTCTTTCTGTCCGTTGACATCGCTCTGTACGTCTGCTATACTTTCATTAACTGCAATGAAATCGTGACATTTTTTACCTATTTCTTCGCTTATGTAAAATCATGGCATATGTCGTGTTCGCCCGTAAATTTACATAATATTACAATTCTGTCAGGCAAAGGAAAGGGACACGCCATGAACCTGTCTGTCCGAAAAACACATATTATTACAGCGCTGCTCATGCTGGCGCTTCTTGTCTGTCTGTCCGGTTGCGCTGAAAAGCCATCGCGCAGCGAGCTGCAGGAGCGGCTGGACGCCGACGTAAGCCATACAGACAGTGAAACACCCGCTGAAACTCCCCTGCCCGGCGAACCGCAGCCCGACGCACCCACGCAGACAGTCGGTTCCGCCGAAATGACTCCATCCGTACCAGCGGAACCCGCGGAACCCGACGAGTCGGATGTGCCAGATGCAGCAGATGCGCCGATTTCGCTGGACGAACCCGTCGGAGAAGACGGCATGCCGTCGGACGCAGACCTGCTGCGGCTGCTGACGAGCATGGAAATCGGCCTGACGGGATCAAATACGTTTACGTTCCGCAGCGCGTCGGAACTGACGAGTGAAGAGCTGTATCTGTCCTTTTTGCTGCTGACGCCATATGACGAGCTCAACCGCTGCTGGGATGAAAGCTCGCAGAACTTCTATTTTACCGAGGACAATATCTCCGGAGAGCTCTCCAAATACTACAGAGACTATCATCTTGATATCCGGCAGAACAGCTGGTACGATGTCGCTGCGCGCGCGATCGTCACGCCGTTGGCCTCGGGCTTCGGCGGCGGACGCAATATCGTGATTGAAGATAAAACAATGGAGAATAACATTCTCACCGTCACAACCGCGTTCTATGACATGGATGAAGAGACCTATGAGCCGGAAAACTGCAAGCTGCGCAAGGTCTATACGCTTGAGCGCTACGACGGCGGCTGGTACTTCCTCTCCGCCATTGAGCAGCCCATGACCGAGTGCGCCGAACCCGAAACTGCCGCGCTTCTGCTGACGATGCTCCGCCGCGCGCAGCTCGTCAATATTGCCGACAATGAGCGGCGGCAATATACGCAGCAAGCTGACTACAAAGACGCTTATCTCGCATATCAGCAGTATTTTACCAACCATGCCGCCGATTTTGCCGCCTATGCCGAAACAGAAGGCAGTTGGATGTGCTTTTATCTGCTCGAAGGTGGTCTGTCCTGTGTACTCTACGCTGAGGGGCTTGACGAGGTGCAGCTGCTCTACCGTCCGTCGAGCGGCGTGCAGATCGTCTCCAACCTGAATCTGCCCACATAAATTCTCCTGCCCGTTCTTGAAAAAAGGACGGGCTTTTGCTATGCAAAAGCATAGCAAAAAACAAGATGCGCCATTTTCTCGCCCCTTCGGGGCAACCGAAAATGATGCGC
>JAEDFW010000122.1 GCA_016297855.1 Oscillospiraceae bacterium | reverse complement strand
AACCTCTTTCGTTTGGACGACGGCAGCGTCTGGCGCTTTTCGGAGGAAGCTGTCTGCGCCGCGGACGGTAAGCGTTACACGCAGGTCGTAGCCTCGAACGTCACGGTTCTGTACGAAAAGCAGAAGGAGCTGGAGCGGAACAACATGGAACTGGCGGAGCACGGCAAGCGTCTGCGCCGCCTTTCCGCAGAGGTTGCTGCCGTCACGCGCGAGGAGGAGATCCTCAGCATGAAAATGCGCGTGCACGACGACATCGGCAGAAGCGTTATTGCCACACGGCGGCTTTTGCAGCAGGGCCTGCCCACACGGGAACTGGATCTGACTGCTTGGAAAAATGCCATCCACCTGCTCAAGCGCGACAGTGAAAGCCCGAAGGACAAGGACGCGCTGACGCAGCTGACAGAAGCCGCCGCTGGGATCGGCGTTGCAATTCGTCTGGAAGGGAAACTGCCGCGCAATGCCGCAGCCGCCTATCTGCTGATTACCGCCATGCGCGAGTGTGCCACCAATTGCGCGCGCCACGCGGGCGGAACTGAGCTGTATGTCCGAATTACGCACAGCCATGGCTTTTCCGCAGCGCGGATCACCAACAACGGTAGACCGCCCGAGGGGCCTTTGACCGAGGGCGGGGGTCTGTCCTCGCTGCGCGCTCGTGTGGAAAAAGCGGGCGGCACAATGTCTGTGCGCGCAGCGCCCGAATTTGAACTGACAGTGACAGTTCCCATCAACGAGGAGGAAAGACCATGAAAAACGTACTCATCGTGGAAGACCAGCGCATGGCAAGAGAGAGCATGGAAAGCTATATCCGGCAGAGTGGGCAATACCGCCTCGTGGATTCCATCGCAAACGCAGCTCTGGCAGAAATGTGCTGCACGAGGCAGCCTGTCGATCTGGTGCTGATGGACGTGTGCACGGAAAACGACGAAAGCGGCTTTGAGGCCACAAAGAAAATCAAGGCCCGCTTTCCCGACATCAAGGTCATCATCGTGACCTCCATGCTCGACTGTGGATATCTTGCCCGCGCACGGGAGGTGGGCGCGGACAGCATCTGGTTCAAGGACGTGAGCCGGGATGAACTGATGACGGTGGTGGAGCGAACCATGAACGGCGAATCCGTATTCCCGGATAAGACGCCGGAGGTGCGGCTGGGCAATACGACCAACTATGAGTTCTCCGAAGCGGAGCTGCGGGTCCTGCGGCTTTTGGTGGAGGGCATGACCTACCGGCAGATGGCCGATGCGCTGGGTGTGACCGTGGATACGGTCAAGGCCCATGTCAGCAGTATGCTGTCCAAAACAGGCTTCAGCTCCAAAACCAAGCTGGCCGCCGTGGTCATCAGCAAACGGCTGATCGTGAACGGCTTTTGAACAGAATATGGCAAGGCCCCGGGAATGTTCTTGACGCATTCCCGAGGCCTTATTTCATATTACGCCCAATCGTTATGCGGTTGTCTGCACTCAGAATTCGCTGAGGGAAATGGAACCGTCATAACCGCTGATTTCAATGGCAAAGCGCCAGAACGCTCCGTTGGCGTCTATATAGGAGATGCCGTAGCAGGGAAGGTCACCGTGGAACGTCAGGTCTGCAACCAGCGCGCAGTCCGCAGATAGAACATCCAGACGGCAGAGGGTGCCGCTGGAGAAGGTTATGGTTCCATCCTCGGTCATGTCCTCCACGAACAGAGACAAAATCCGGAAGTCCGTCACAGGACTGTCTGCCAAAAACAGCACTGCAGACGACGGGTCGCCGCTGCTGAGGTCAACCCGCTCGTAGTCGCCGTTCCACTCGCCGTCGGCCCACAACACCTGCACCTGCGGCCCGGAAATGGGGACATCGAGATGCGTCAGTTTCAGAGGCTGCGCCTGTGCGCTCCATTGCGCATCCAACGCCCATAGATCGTCATAGGTCATGTCCAACAGCTCGGAGACGGAGGTGTCCCACAGGCCTTCGGTGTTGTGGAAGACGCCGAATTCTTCAAAGTTTTCATCCAGCTCATAGGTAAAATAGAAATCCTCACAGACCAGCTCCCAACCGTCCCGGGACAGGGCAAAGATTCCCACCATGTTGTACGCGACCCCACCGGATCCGGAAACATAGAACCGGCCGCCGCCCAGATACTGCCAGTAGTTTCTGGCCCAGCCCTCCAGAAGCAGCACCGGCTCGCTGCCGTTGCCGGTATAGAGCGCATAGATGGAGTTGCCGTCCGCAGGGCCCAGGATCAGCTCCGGCACGCCGTCTGCGTTCAGATCTTCTATGGCGTAGCCTACGCCGTCTGCATCCTGATAGGCCGCCTCCAGAAGACCCATCTCGCCGTCTCCGATCTCAATGTCACCGCCGCTGGCAAGCACTTCCACGCTGCGCTCGAGAATCGCTTCATAGGCGGCCAGAAGCGCCCTGTCCGGCTCCGGCGTCTTCGACTTTTCGGCTTCGACCTTTCCTGACGCAGTCTTATCACCCTTCGATTGCGTACCCTTTGTGGCCGCTGGCTCCTGTTCCGGTTTCGGTTCTGCCGGTTCAGGAGTTGTCTGCTCCACCGGCGGACGGGTCAGATCGCTGATGCTGGGCTCGTCGGTTTTCCCGGCGCAGGCACACAGGAGCAAAAGTGCAGCCGCCAACAGTCCCAGTGTGAATTTTTTCCATTTCATCGTATCACCTCTTACACAAATTTCGCTATGTATGTTTGAAAAAAGAATATCATAAAATATTCCTCCTGCAATTACCCAAATGGGTAATGTGCTTTTTTTATAATCTCTTAAAATTAAACTGTAATGGTGCAGTCGTGTCCATATTCGGAAAGTGAGGTGAGCAAATGCGGCGAGTCGTGATCGACATGCAAAACTATCTTTTTGCCGACGCCATTGCGTTGGCGCTGAAAAACGCGGATTCTGATTTTGATGTCCGCAGATCGGAAAACCCAGAAAACACAGTGGACCTGTGCCGTCTTTCCGTGCCGTACGCCCTTTTGATGGAGGTCACCGGCTATTCGCCCTGGCATCTGGAGGAGCGGCTTCGGATCCGAAATGAGATCAAACGCCAGACGCCTCACTGCAAGATCGTACTGATCGTGGACGAGAACGCGGAAAAACCGCTTGCGCGGCGGGTTCTGCAGGCCAAAAAAGACGGACTCATCGACAACTTTATTTTCGGCTCCGTCTCGGCGGAGTACCTGACCGCTGTGGTCGATACCCTGTAACAAAAGGATGTAAAAAAGCAAAGCATAACGGCTTGAAAGGAGATATAACATGGGACTGATTAAAGCTGCATTGGGTGCTGCCGGCGGCGTAATGGCCGACCAGTGGAAGGAGTATTTTTACTGTGAGGCGCTGCCTGCCAATATTCTGGCCGTCAAGGGTCAGAAGCGTGCAGGAAGCCGTTCCAGCAACACAAAAGGCTCGGATAACATCATCACAAACGGCTCGATCATCGCCGTGGCCGACGGGCAGTGTATGCTGATCGTCGAGCAGGGCAAGGTCGTGGACGTGTGCGCCGAACCCGGCGAGTATACATATGACACCTCCACCGAGCCTTCGATCTTCGCGGGCGGCCTCAACAAGGATAACATCATGAGTGTGCTCGCCACCGTGGGCAAGCGTTTTACCTTCGGCGGCGAAGCGCCCAAAGATCAAAGAGTCTACTACTTCAATACCAAGGAGCTTATCGGCAACAAGTACGGCACGCCGTCGCCGGTGCCGTTCCGCGTGGTCGACCAGCGTGCGGGTATCGACATTGACATTGCCATCCGTTGCTTCGGCGAGTACTCCTACCGCGTTTCCAACCCGCTGTTGTTCTACACGAACGTTTGCGGCAATGTCGAGTCCGGCTACGACCGCGGCCAGCTCGACAGCCAGCTCAAGACCGAGCTGCTGACCGCTCTGCAGCCTGCGTTTGCCAGAATTTCCGACATGGGCATCCGCTACTCGGCGCTGCCCGGCCACACGCAGGAGCTGGCGGAGGCGCTCAACGACGTGCTGTCGGCCAAGTGGCGCGACCTGCGCGGACTTGAGATCGTCTCTTTCGGCGTGTCGTCGGTGAAGGCCTCGGAAGAAGACGAGCAGATGATCAAGGAGATGCAGCGCAACGCCGCGTTTATGGACCCGACGAGAGCCGCTGCGCACTTGGTCGGCGCGCAGGCCAGCGCGATGCAGTCCGCCGCGCAGAATCAGGGCGCAGGCCCGGCGATGGCATTTATGGGTATGAACATGGCGGGCCAGATGGGCGGCATGAACGCGCAGAACCTGTACCAGATGGGTCAGCAGCAGCCGCAGGTGCAGCAGCCCGCGCCCGCACCGGCTCCCGCAGCGCCCGCTGCAAACAGTTGGACCTGTCCCGCCTGCGGTGCGACGGCCACGGGCAAATTCTGCCCCGAATGCGGCGCGAAAAAGCCCGAGCCGAAGCCTGTTGACGGCTGGATTTGCCCGGGCTGCGGCGCGACTGTTACCGGCAAGTTCTGCCCCGAGTGCGGCGCGAAGAAGCCCGAACCCAAGCCGGAAGGCTGGGTGTGCAGCTGCGGTGCGGTGAACAAGGGCAAGTTCTGCCCCGAGTGCGGAGCGAAGAAGCCCGCGGGCATCCCGCAGTATAAATGCGACAAGTGCGGCTGGGAGCCTGCAGA
>JAEDFW010000012.1 GCA_016297855.1 Oscillospiraceae bacterium | reverse complement strand
GCACGATCTCGGCATCATTGCCGCCGACTTCCGACCAGTTGGTGATCTCGCCGGTGTAGATGGCGGCGATCTGGTCGATGGTCAGATCAGAGACGGGGTTTTCCGGGTTCACGATAACGGCAATGCCGTCGAGGCACAGCGTGGTGCCCACAAGGCCCTGCGCAACTTCCTCATCCTTCAGCGCGCGGCTGGACAGGCCGATATCGCAGCGGCCTTCGGCGACAGCGGTGATGCCGGAGCCGGAACCGGTGGGATTGTAGGTAAACTTGGCGCCGGAGTTCGCTTCCGTGAACGCCTCGCCCAGAGAGCCGATGACCTTTTCCATCGAGGTCGAGCCGTCGGTCGTCACCGTTGCGGGCTGCTTTGCTCCGCAACCGGTCAGAACAGCCGCCGCCAGCAGGCAGGCAAGCACAAGCGTCAAATCCTTTTTCATTTGAATTTCTCCTTTTTCATACAATCTATTGGATTTCAACCACGCTGCCATCTTATCGTTTTTCTGTAAATTCGGAAATCAAGGTTGCGTTAAACTTTTGTAAAAAGGACTTGCCGTTTTCGCATCGGATTTTACAAAGGCGCTGAAACAGCGCACAAAAAAATGGCTGCACATTCGTGCAGCCATTTCTTCATTCAGATCAATAACCCGGCTTACCCAGCAGATGGAACATATTCTTCTTGTATGCCTCCACGCCGGGCTGGTCGAACGGGTTCACACCCGAAATGTAGCCCGACACGCCGCACGCGAACTCAAAGAAGTAGATGAGCGCGCCGACCGCCTCTTCGCAGTTGCGGGGCAGACGGATCTCGGTCACGGGTACGCCGCCGGAGATATGCGCGGCCTTGGTGGCCTGCATGGCCTTCTCGTTGATGTAGCTCAGCTCGCGGCCCGCCAGATAATTGAGTCCATCGAGGTTTGCCTCGTCGCCGGGTACCTGCACGGACGCAGCCGTCTCATCAAAGAACACGACCGTCTCCTGCAGTATACGGCGGCCATCCTGGATATACTGGCCCATCGAGTGCAGATCGGGTGTGAGATCGACGGACGCCGGGAAGATGCCCACGCCGTCTTTGCCCTCGGACTCGCCGTAGAGCTGCTTCCACCACTCGGCCATGAAGCGGAACGCCGGTTCATAGGCCGCAAGAATCTCGATGAACTTACCGTCAGCAGACAGATACTGCCGGCTCATGGCGTACTGCGCAGCCGCGCTCCTGACGCCAAGCGACAGGCACTGCTCGCGCTCCTGCGCGGCGCCCTGCATGAGCTTGTTGATATCGATGCCGCAGCACGCGATGGGCAGAAGTCCCACGGCGGTGAGCACGCTGTAGCGGCCGCCGATGTTATCGGGCACGATGAAGCTCTCATAGCCCTCCTGCGTAGCGAGCGTCTTGAGCGCGCCGCGCGCCTTGTCGGTAGTGGCATAGATGCGGCCCTTTGCGCCTTCCTTGCCATACTTCTTTTCCAGAAGCTCCTTGAAAATACGGAACGCGATGGCAGGCTCGGTGGTCGTGCCGGATTTGGAGATGACGTTCACGGAGAAGTCACGATCGCCGATCATGGCGATGATTTCCTGCACGGCCTGCGCCGAGATGCCGTTGCCGGCAAAGTAGAGATCGGGCGTGTTTTTCGCCAGCACGTTATAGTTGGGGCTTTTAAGCAGCTCGACCACCGCGCGCGCGCCGAGATACGATCCGCCGATGCCGACCACGACCAGCGCCTTGGAGTCAGACTTGATCTTCTCCGCCGCCTTCTCGATGCGGGCAAATTCATCCTTGTCGTAGTCCACCGGCAGATTGACCCAGCCGGTAAAATCGCTGCCCGCGCCGGTGCCGTTTACCAGCGTGTCGATGGCAGCCTGGCAGGCCGCCTCATCCAAAGGCTTCGTCACAAATTGCTGCGTTCCGCTCAGATCGATTCTTACCATATCGAAATCCTCCCATGTACTTTTTTCAAAAACAATTGAAACGCGTCACTGCTCGGCGTCCCGGCGCAGCATGGCCGCGCCGATCACGCCCGCGTCGTTGCCCATTACAGCGGGCACCAGCTTGCCGCGCGTTTTATAGAAACATTTATCGGTAACCAGCTGCTGCAGCGGCTCAAACAGGAAATCGCCTGCGCCGCATACACCGCCGCCGATGGCAAGCACCTCTGGGTCCAGAATATTGAATATTGACGCGCAGGCCGAGCTGAGGCGGCCCAGATATGCGTCAAAGACCGCCTTTGCCGTCTCATCGCCGGCTTTGGCGCAGTCGATGACGAGGCGCGCATCGACGCGCGTTTCATCTCCGCCGCTCATTTTGGCCAGCATGCTCTCGGGATGCGCCAGCATGGCTGTCCGGCCGTCACGCGCCAGACCCGTAGCAGAACAATACGCTTCCATGCAGCCGTGGTTGCCGCAGGTGCAGGCCTCGCCGCCGTCGACCAGGTACGCGTGTCCCAGCTCGACGCCCTGATTGAGGCCGCCGTTGAACATCCTGCCGTTGAGGATAATGCCGCCGCCAAGGCCCGTGCCGAGTGTGAAAAGTACCGCCGTCTTACAGCCGACGAACGCGCCCTTATAGAGCTCGGCAAGCGCCGCGCCGTTGGCATCGTTTGCCATATAGACCGGCGTTTTGGGAAAGCGCCCGGCCATCATGGGCTGGAACGACACGCCGTGGAAGCCCAGATTGTACGCGTCGATGATGGTTTTTCCCGAAGGGTCGATACTTCCGGGAATCACGATGCCGATGGACTCCAGCTGCTGCTCGGTCACACCCGCTTCGGCCAGCAGCGCGCGGATCGCTTCGGCCAGTTTGTCCGCCACGACCTCACCCGCCGCCTGCGGGAAGGGGATGCTGCTGCGCGCAACGATCTCAAGTTGTTCATCGACAAGGCCGATTTTGATGTTCGTGCCGCCGATATCAACGCCAATCTGATACATGGAACATTCCTCCTGTGTCATTCTTTTGTTATTATCCCTCTGCATCTGCGCCGCGTCAAGTACCGTCCGCGTCAGAAAGGCCAAAGAGTTTCATGAAATTTCCATACAGGATGGTCTCATTCGTCGCATCGTCGAAGCCAAGTGCCAAAAACCGCTCAAGCTCTTCCTTCGGCGACCACATTGGGAAATCGGAGCCAAAGAGGAAACGCTCTGTACCCAGCTTATCGAACAAGCGCATGATCATATCGTGATCGGTCATACCAAGAGAGCTCGACGTGTCGTAGAGCACGTTCTCCGGCTGCGGATGCGAAAGCGACTGCTCCCACGCGCCCCAGGCGCCGAAGTGCGCGGCGATGACCTGCAGGTCCGGCACCTTGCGCAGCAGATTTGTCAGCCGCTCGGGAGACGAAAAGTCGTACCGGAAATCGCCCATATGGAACAGAACCGGCATTCCCCGGCGCGCTATGGCGCGATAGGTCTCGATGGCGGAAGGGTCGTCAATGGCCAGCTTCTGAAAATCCGGATGGATTTTTACCCCGCGAAGCCCCAGCTCGAGCATTCGGTCGAGCTCTTCTTCAAAGCCGTCCATACCGGGAAAGATAGAGCCGAAGCCGATGAAATTCGGATGCGCGGTGATGGCCCCGGAGATAAAATTGTTGATGTTATGTACCTGTTTTGGCGTGACGGCGGAGTTGCTGACCACACAGCGGCTTACGCCCGCCTTGGTCTCTTCGGCCACCAGCACATCGACGCTGGCCGTGCGTTCAATCTTAACACCATAAAAATTGCCGATCGAGCCTGCGGCCTTGTCGGCCAGCTTATCGGGGAAAATGTGTGCGTGGAAATCTGCTACTTTCATGCAATAGCCTCGCTTACTGGAAAAGATCGGTCCGGGCCTGATATGCCCGGCCGGTTACTCATTCTAGCACAATTTTTCCCGCCGTACAACTGTTTTCCACAGGGTTTCTTCTCTTGCGCGCGCCCGGCAAACGTGCTACCATAGGCCCAGAAAAAGATAGGAGGAATCACAATGCGTTTTTCCATTGACGAACAGTTTCTGCTGGACTGCTTCCGCGAGATCGTGCAGACGCCCAGCCCGGTGGGCTATCCGGTGCTTCTGAACCCGGTGCTTGAGCGCTACGCCGCCATGTTCGGCCAGGCGGTACACTATGACAGCAAAAGCACCGCCTACATCACGCTGGACGGGCAGGATAACAGCAAGACCGTCATGCTCGGTGCGCATGCCGATACCATCGGCATGATGGTGCGCACCGTGGACGCGGACGGCATGATCCGCGTGCGGGCGCTCGGCGGCGTGAATTTCGGCAGTCTGGAAGGAGAAACCGTCACCGTCCATACGCGCCACGGCCGCAGCTATACGGGCCTTTTCGCCTGCCAGTCGCATTCCGTACATGTGTTTGACGACGCGAGAACGCTGGAGCGCAATGAGAATACAATGATGATCCTGCTCGATGAGAAGGTTCGCTCGAAGGACGACGTCTACGCGCTCGGCATCCGCCACGGCGACTTTGTCAGCGCCGAGCCGCGCTGCCAGGTCACGCAGAACGGCTACCTCAAATCCCGTTATATCGACGATAAGGCAGCCGTCGCGTGCTGCTTTACGATGCTCAAGTATCTCTTTGAGCACCAGCTCAAGCCCAAATACCGCACCGTAATCGCCATCCCGTACTATGAAGAAATCGGCATCGGCGGCACGTTTGTGCCGGAAGGCGTGTCGGAATATGTGGCGCTGGATATTGGCCTGATCGGCCCGGACTACGACGGGAACGAATACGCCGTGAGCATCTGCGCCAAGGACAACGCTACACCTTACGACTTTGCGCTGACCACGAGGCTGGTCGAGTACGCAAAGAAGGCCGGATGCGACTATGCAGTGGATATTTTCTACCGCTACGGCACCGACGGCTCGGCCGCGATGCGCGCGGGCAACGATCTGCGCGCAGCTGCATTCGGCATGGCCGTGTATTGCAGCCACGGCGTGGAGCGCACGCATATCGAAGGTCTGAAAAACACCATGAATTTGCTGCTGGCCTACGTTTTGGATATCTGAGCCGGGCGCAGAGGAAACATACAACATACCGACAGGAGGAGTCATTATGGTCTATTCTTCGGCAGAAATGGAACAGACCGCCGTTTTGCAGGCGGCTGCCATGATGTGCGCCAGCGCGCGCACCGCACCCAAGGCCAAGGGCATGGACAACATTGTCACGCTGGTGCTGACGGGCGAGGATATCGTAAGGCTGAGCGAGAAGATGAAAGAAATTGGACAACGGGAATTCGGAGGCCCCGAGGGGCACTTTTTCCGCGATGCGGTAAACCTGCTGCAGGCGCAGGCCGTGGTGATGATTGGTGTAAAGCGCGCGTGGTACGGACTTCCCTACTGCTCGATGTGCGGCTTTGCCTCTTGCGCAGAATGCCGCAAGGCAGGCGCCAACTGCGTGTTCGCGCCGATGGATCTGGGCATTGCGATTTCGTCCGCCGTGGCGCAGGCAGCTGCGCTGCATGTGGACAACCGCATTTTGTTCTCTGCCGGGAAGGCAGCCGAAGAGATGCACTATCTGGAAGGCGATATCATCTGGCATGGCATTCCCATCAGCATCACGGGAAAAAGCCCGTTCTTCGACCGCAAAGCTGCAACCTGGAAACAAGCTGCAGGACTGGAATAAGTGAAAACCTGCCCGGAAAGCGCTGCTTTCCGGGCAGGTTTTATTGATGCTCCAATTCCAGCAGGAACCGTTTGAGATCCAATCCTGCGGAAAAGCCCGTGAGGCTGCCGTCTCTGCCGATCACGCGGTGGCAAGGGATAAAAAGCAGAATGGGGTTTTTGCCAATCGCCCGGCCAACGGCGCGCGTGGCTGTGGGCTTTCCGACAGCGGCGGCAATGTCCGCGTAGCAGCGCGTCTGGCCATACGGGATCTGCCGCAGCGCCTGCCATACCGCCTGCTCAAACGCCGTGCCCGCTGGTTGCAGCGGCAGTCCGGCAAGAGCGCCGCCCGCGAGGTATGCCGAGATTGCGTCTGCTGCCCTGCGCGTCAATGCATTCGGATGCGCCGGGCCGGCTTCGTCCACCCGGCGCACACCGGTCACGGCTTGTTCGTCAGCCGTGATCTCGAGCGTGTATGTGGGCAGCGTCATGTATTCTATCGCCATCACAGCCCCTCCTTGGAAAACAGATCCCAGGGGAAAGCATCCGGTGGAAGGTGCACAAACGCCATTTCCCGGCCGGTTTGCGGGTGACGAAACCGAAGCCGGTACGACCAGAGCGCGCACGAACAGCGGTTGTCGCTGCCGCCGTATTTCCCATCGCCCAGAAGCGGAAGCTTTCTGGAGGCAAACTGCACACGGATCTGGTGTGTGCGGCCGGTAAAAAGCTGCACGCGCACAAGCGAACGCACGTCTGCGCCGTCAGGTGCGCTCTGGCAGAGCGCATACGCCAGACGCGCCTGCCGCGCCCCGGGCCGTTTTTTCTTCACAACAAACGTCTTGTTTTTCACGCGGTCGTGATACAGAACATCACACAGCGTATCTTCCTCCTGTTCCGGTGTGCCGCGCAGAACGGCCAGATATTCCTTTTTGAACGCGCCGGTCTGCAGCTGCTGCGACAAGGCTGCGGCAGCAAGCTGCGTTTTTGCATAGACCATCACGCCGCCGACAATCTGGTCGAGCCGGTGCACCGGAAAGATCTCCGTGCAGCCAAGCTGCGCGGCCAGCTGCTGCGGCATCGCGTTTGGCGCTTCGCCCTGTGCGGCCGTTCCTGCCGGTTTGACACAGACGGCAAGCTGCGCGTCTTCAAAAATGATCTCAAGCATGTGCCTGCCCACCCTTCTGCGCGTATCATACCATGCCCCGGCATGCAGCGCAACCGCAGCTGCTTGCATTTTCTGCATAAAAACGGTATAATAGAGCCGAATTATTGATATGGGGTAATTTCCATGACGACAAAAAATTATCAGAAAAAGAGTACGCTTTCCGTGTTTTTGTCTTTCTTCAGACCGCACCGGAAGCTCTTCGCGCTGGATATGCTCTGCGCGTTCGCAGTGGCTGCGGTTGATCTGCTTTACCCGCTCGTCTCGCGCAAGGCGATGTACGACCTGCTGCCTGACAAGGCGTATACGGCATTTTTCATTGTGATGGGTGTCGTGACGCTGGCGTATGTGATACGGTCGCTGCTCTACTATGTGATCTGCCTGTGGGGGCACACGTTCGGTATTCGCGTCGAGGCCGACATCCGCGAAACGCTCTTTACGCACATGCAGGAGCTGGGCTTCGACTTTTTTGACCACAACCGCACGGGACAGCTGATGAGCCGACTGACCAGCGATCTGTTTGAGATCACTGAGCTTGCCCACCATGGCCCGGAGGATCTTTTCATCTCGCTTGTCACCATCGCGGGCGCGCTTGTCGTGATGTTCAGCATTGAGTGGCGGCTGGCGCTGGTGGTGTGCTTCATCATTCCCATTTTCCTTGCGCTTGTCATGTCGCGCCGTCGCGCGATGGGCGCGGCCTCCCGCCGGGTCAAGCAGAAAACCGGCGTGATCAACGCCGATATTGAGTCAAGTTTGTCCGGTATGCGCACGGCCAAGGCCTTTGCCAACGAACATCTCGAGGAGGATAAATTCCGCCGCTCCAACGCCGAATACAAGACCTCCAAGCGTGCGTTCCATAAGGAAATGGGCATTTTTCAGGCAGTCATGGAATTTTTCGTGAGCATTCTGTCGGTGTCCATCATCACGGTCGGCGGCCTGCTCATCATGCAGGGACGGCTGCAATACGTCGATCTTCTGACCTTTACGCTCTACATCACAACCTTTGTCAATCCCATCCGAAAGCTGGCCAACTTCTCCGAAATGTTCGCCAACGGCATGGCCGGGCTGCAGCGCTTCATGGATATCATGCGCACCGAACCGGCGCTGCAGGACGCGCCCGACGCGAAGGACCTTTCCGGCGTACGCGGCGAGATCGACGTGAACCTTGTCAGCTTTGCCTACGACGGCACGCTCGACGTGCTGCACGACGTGAGCCTGCATGTAGCGCCTGGCGAGACCATTGCCGTGGTCGGTCCCTCCGGCGGCGGCAAGAGTACGCTCTGCCAGCTCATTCCGCGTTTCTACGACGTGTCTTCGGGCGCGATCTGTATCGACGGAAGCGATGTGCGCAAGCTGACGCAGAACAGCCTGCGCCGCAACATCGGCATCGTGCAGCAGGATGTGTTCCTGTTCGCCGATTCGATCCTGGAGAACATCCGCTACGGAAAGCCCGACGCGACCATGGACGAGATTGTGGACGCAGCCAAACGCGCCGAGATTTACGACGATATCATGGCCATGCCGGATGAATTCGACACCTACGTCGGCGAGCGCGGGATGCTGTTGTCCGGCGGACAGAAGCAGCGCATCTCCATCGCACGCATTTTCCTGAAAAACCCGCCGATCCTGATCCTCGACGAAGCGACGTCGGCGCTCGACTCGCTCACCGAGTCGAAAATCCAGCACGCATTCGACGAGCTGGCAAAAAACCGCACCACGCTCATCATCGCGCACCGGCTGTCTACCATCCGCGCCGCCGGACGCATCCTTGTGATCAGCGACGGGCGCATTGCAGAACAGGGTACGCATGAGCAGCTGATCGAGAAAAACGGCATCTACGCCAATCTCTGCCGGACGCAGAATCTTGTGTCATAAGATGCAAAGCCGTCCGCCGGAACAATCCGGCGGACGGCTATTTATACGGTTTTTTCCAATTGATCCAGAAGCGCCGTGCATCCGGCCAGAACGTCGCGGTAGGTTTCGTCAAAGTTGCCCGTATACCACGGGTCAGCGATTTCGCCTGCTCGCCCTGTCCAGTCCAGAAGCAGCGTGCATTTTCCTTTTGGGTCGCCGCCGAACATACGGCGCATATTGGAAAGATTCGCCCGGTCCATGCCGATGAGCAGATCATGCCTGTCATAATCCGCCGGGACAATCTGCCGCGCGCGGTGCGAGAGCACCGGAACACCAGCTTCGCGCAGCTTCTGCCGCACACCGTAATGCGGGCCGTTGCCCAGTTCTTCGCGGCTGGTTGCGGCGGAGTCGATGGCAAACTGCGCGGCAAGGCCACGCTTTTGCACCAAATCCTGCAGGACAAACTGTGCCATCACCGAACGGCAGATATTTCCGTGGCAAACAAAAAGTATACGAAAACTCATATTTTACCCACTTTCAAATGTAAAATTGCAACTTTTTGCACCGTTTTGCGCAAGCTTGCATTTCGCTCCCCAACCCCTACATTCACACATTTTTCTCGAATGCGGCAAAATGAGGCAAATCAGTGCAAGCAAACGTAGTCAAAACGTAGTCAAAATCGCGATAACAGACTACTGCGATTTTGGGGCAGGACTATCCATCATTTTACTAAATTGCTACCTCTATCTTTTTGGCATTGACTTCTAAAAATCAATTCCACTATTTTTATATCAATTTCTTCCTGTTTACCAAAAACGAAATTTTTTTATTTTTGGTAATCAAGCAGCCAGTCCGCAATATCGACAATTCGAATGCCTTCGTATTGGTACTCATCGTGCCGGGTCCGGGCAACAACCATCTTTGGATAGGCATCCTTGATTTGCAACAGGGGGGACACCTCACGCTCAAAGGTCTTTTCGTCGCTGATATTATCAGATACCTGAATATAGATCTTTTCGTTTCGCTTAATGGCAACAAAATCTATTTCTTTCTTATAGAGAACACCAACATAGACCTCATATCCCCGGCGCAGCAGCTCAATTGCAACGATGTTTTCCAAAATTCTGCCGTAGTCCATATTTTTTGTGCCGAGCTTGGCATATCGAAAAGTATGGTCGCACAAGTAGTATTTATCGTTGCTGGACAGATACTTTTTGCCCTTAATATCGTATCTGCGAATTTTGTAAAACGCAAAAGCATTGCACAGATACTGCATATAGGAGCTAATGGTCACATGGTTGACTTTTTCTTTGAAACCGCTGAATGTGTTAGTGATATTTCGTGCAGAGGTCAGATTTGAGATGTTGTCCATCAGAAAATCCACCAGTCTGTCCATTAGCTGCATATTGCGGATTTTGTACTTTTTGCGGATGTTCCTCACGATCAAAGTATCAAAAACATCGGCAATATAGTCGTATTTAGCTTCCTGATCTTTATACAAGTAGGAACCGGACATACCGCCCTCCATCATATATTTATCCATAGCGGTATATTTGTCACTGTTCCCAAAATACTGCATATATTCGCTGAAAGAGAAGGGGAATACCTTTATTTCAAAGGTTCGTCCGGTAAACAGTGTGGCAAGGTCGGAACTGAGTAAAAACGCATTGGAACCGGTGATATAAATATCGAACTTCTCCATAGCGTGCAACCCGTTAATAGCTTTCTCAAAATCCGTACACATCTGCACTTCGTCAATAAGAACAAAGTTCTGCTTGCCCTTGACGTATTGAGCCTTCACATAATCGTACAACGGTCTGTACTCAAGCAGATGGTCATATTCAGGCAGATTGAAATTTATATGGACAATATTACAGTCCGAAATTTCAGCTTCCACATAATCCTTAAAAGCTTCAAGCAGCTTGGATTTACCACTACGACGCACACCGGTGATAACTTTGATATCCGGCGTTCCGATCACATTGATCAATTTATCTAAATACTGGTTACGGTCAATCAACTTCACGATTCATCACCCCGTGGATATATTATATCCGCTTTAATTACCAAAATCAACTGTTTTCCGAAAATGGTAAATAGAATTATGTATCAAATCATGCACGGTGAAAATTCACCTCGCAATGTGAGTATTTACCCCCAACAAGCGAAAAACAGCTCATCGATCATATGACCGGTGAGCTGTTGCAATGCATTCCATTATTCTTCCATAACTTCCGACATTATTCAGGCGCCCAGTTTAGGAAAATGTTTGTTTGCCGAGGAACAACAATACTATCCATAGAAAAGTGTTTGTTTGCCGATGGCAAAAATCCTCTCAAAACTGGTGTAAGATACACTATCACACAATACCAAATGCCCCGATTTGCCACGTTTTGCCGCACGTTGCGCATACAGAAAATAATGCCATAACGATATTTTACCTGAGCATATTTTTTAATCGTAGTCAAAAAGTAGTACATACTTTACGCAAGGACGCGATTTGCCACGTTTTGCACAGATTTGCATTGTTATACATATTCGGCGGTCGGTTTGCCGTGGCAAACGAATAAGATCTTTTTCATCGTTTTTCTTCCTTAAATATACCAATTTATACAAAAGTATTCTCGAAATAGTCCTTTCCCTTCTTCCTGACCACAACGGAATGGGTCAGCATGCCACCAGCCAGAGGGATCACCACGAACAGGACCACCGACAGGATGAGGGTATCCCAAGGGACGGACACGTTGGAAACACCCAACAGGAACTTGACGATGGGGACAAAGGCGAACAGGATAATCAGGTCGTTGGTTGCTACCTGGACAACGGTGTATGCGGGATCGCCCTTCGTCAGCGTACTCCATACGAACACCATTGCGGTGCAGGGAGCCGCCCCCAACAGAACTGCGCCGGCAAGATAATCCGTTGCCAGGTCAGGTGTAATAAATGCCTTGAAAATCACAAAGAAAAACAGGCTTGCGATACCGTACATCGTGAAGGGCTTGATCAGCCAGTTTGTGATCCAGGTGACGAACAGACCCTTGGGATTCCTGCCAACATTCTTGATGCTCTGGAAGTCCACCTTCATCATCATGGGATAGATCATCAACCAAATCAGGATCGCCATAGGAATGGAAACCCTGGCATATTCAAATTGGTTCAGAAACGCCGGAATGCCCGGCAAATATTTGCCGACCAGAACGCCCAGAACCATGCAGATGATGACCCAGATGGTCAGGTATCGCTGGAAAAAGCTGATACCGCTGTTTTGTTCTTTCATAAACGTACCCTCCTTCGATATATCGGCATTTTTGATTTATACGTTTTTTCGGATCAGCAGCCCAGTTTGTGCAGTAGTTTCTCTACTTCAGTGGCTTTCAGCACCTTGCCCACGGAAACAACCTGTTCGTTGACTACGATCGCAGGCATGCTCATAACGCCATAAGACATGACTTTCTCCATGTCAGTGATGTATTCTACTTCGACGGACAGCCCCATCGCCTTAACAGCAGCCTTTGCGTTCTCAAACTGCTCGTGGCAGGACTTGCAGCCTGCGCCCAGAACCTTGATGCAGCAGATGCCGTCCACAGGTGCACCGCAGCAGCAGGAAGTCGATCCCTCAGCCTTGGGAGCGGAGCCACAGCAGCAGGTGGTTTCCTCGACCTTCGGTTCAGAACCGCAGCAGCAGGTGGGGGCTTTCTTTTCTTCTTTCTTTTTGCCAAAATTGAACAGTGCCATAATGAATGTACCTCCAAAATATAAAATGTCAATTTAAAATGCGAGCCAGAACATATACAGGCCAATGAGCAGGATCGCTGCACCCATGACCATTTTCAAAACGGTTGCTACGGTTTTATACTTTTCACTGCCGTTGATCTTCTGGGCAAATCCCACCGAAGTACCAGCAACAAAACCAAAGCACTGTGTCCAATGGAGTACAGAAGCAACCTCCGTCAGATAATCATAGGAGCAATCACATTGAAGAAGTAACCAACAATGATGATGCCAATGGTGCAAATCGCAATAAAGATGCCCAGCAGCTTCGGTTTCACGGCCTTGCGCAGCATAATCATAGAGGGCAGGCTCAAGGTAGTCACACCCATCATAAATGACAGAACAACACCAAGCTGTGCGCCCTTTGCCAGCAGAGCTTCCGCAATGGGGATCGTACCAAAAATGTCCGCATACATAGGGACGCCTGCGACGGTGGCAAGAATCACGCCGAAGGGATTACCGGAACCAAGTAGCTTAATGATAAATTCTTCGGGAATCCAGTTGTGGATGATGGCACCAATGCCGACACCCACCAGTACATAAGGGAACACTTTCTTAGCGGTGGATACTACCCGTTCCCAAGCGTACTGCAAACGATCTTTGACAGTCAGTTCTTCCTGCCGAACATCCACATTCTTACCCTTGCGGATAAACTCCTCGACCTCATTTTCAAGCCGCAACTTTTCGATCATCGTACCGCCGACAACAGCAATCACCAGACCAAGCACAACATAGACAACAGCAACCTTCCAACCGAAAATGCTCATAAGAAGTACCAGACTTCCCAGGTCAACCATAGGAGAGGAAATCAGGAAAGAGAAGGTCACGCCCAAGGGCAGTCCCGCACTGGTAAATCCGATAAACAACGGAATGGATGAGCAGGAGCAGAAAGGGGTTACCGTTCCCAGCAATGCAGCGATACAGTTAGCACCAATGCCGTGGAATCTGCCCAGAATCTTTTTGGTGCGTTCCGGCGGGAAATAGCTCTGGATGTAAGAGATCACCAGGATCAGCACACCCAGCAGTGCCATGATCTTGATGCAATCATAGAAGAAAAACCGGATACTGCCTCCCACT
This sequence comes from Oscillospiraceae bacterium, assembly GCA_016297855.1. Lineage (GTDB taxonomy): Bacteria > Bacillota > Clostridia > Oscillospirales > Oscillospiraceae > CAG-170. The sequence goes on along the minus strand of JAEDFW010000012.1, from coordinate 9,638 downwards.
CGGCTTGTCGGGTCAAGACCAACTGCCTCCACAATGCTGCCGATCAAACGGTTCAGCCATTTCATGCCCAGGACTTCATTCTGAAAGAAATTCCACGCAGTTTTTAATGCTTCCATAAAAAGCTCCCTTCATATTCACATATTCAAAAATGTCAATATTTAGTTTTTAAGAGAAGCCATCTTTTCAGATGGCTCACTTCTCTTTATCTGAGCAACACGATTGTGTTAATTCGCTTTGATTACCCCGTGTTATTTGCTGCTTCAAGAGCTGCACCGCATACTCGGCACCTTCCGGATCAATGGAGTAATGAACCCATTTGCCTTCTTTGCGGCCCTGGACAACACCGGAGTCACAGAGAATCTTCATGTGGTGGGAAAGTGTGGACTGCGAAATGTGGAGGTCATCCAACAATACGCAAGCGCATTTCTCGCCGCTACGAAGCCGTTCCAGAATACGCAGACGGTTTTCGTCGCAAAATGCTTTGAATACTCTTGCCTTGTCAACATATTCAGATGCCATATATTTCACCTCACATTCAAATTCTTCGATCTATCTTCATTATATTCATCAAATCGAAAAATGTCAATGTGTTCTGCAAAAAATATTGGCTGCTACCAGTATTTCATAGTAGCAGCCAAATTGCTATTCGATTATTCTTCCATGACTTCCAACATCATTCTGGCACCCAACTTAAAGCTGTTCTGGAAGATCAGACAATCTGTGATGGTTTGATACTCCCGAACACATCGGTGTATTTCTCAAACAAACCTTTCTGCTCGTCTGTCATGGTGGCTCGGAGCTTTTCTTCGTTCCTGCAGATCAGCTCCTGCAGTTTCTTGTACTCCTTGCAGGGTGAGGTATCATACTCCGTCGGCTCGATATTGCCGTACCAAAATTCTTCCAGAAGTCTCATGCCACATCCTCCCCGTAAATCATTTCCCGGAGGATGATTTCCTCGGCTCGGTTGCGGATGCTGTTCATGCCACCAATCCATGCTATTTGGTCGATGGCTTTCAGTTCTTCTGTCACGCTCTCAGATACCTTCATCTGCTCGATGATCAGGGACAAACGCTCCTGCGCCTGCTCGTTCAAGTCCGCCAGATATGTCCAGAGCTGACCATTGAGGATCAGACTGTTATATAGGATCGGGTGCTCCTTTTTGAGATACTCCCGGTGCAGACAGCCCCATTTCCCGATGGGACGATGCTCTTCCGGCAGGGTCAAATTGGGCAGATAATAGTCCTCCACAAGGGTGTATTCCAAGCCGTTTTCTGTGATTTCGTTTCGCATGTTTTTTGCTCCTTTTACGACAAATTCCATCATAGCCCGGCTTTTGTGTCGTAAAAGTGTCGTAAAATCAGGTGGTCAAAACCGAAAAAAGCTTGATATATCAAGGGTTTTCGGGCTCAGGTTCATACCATGCCGTGGTAAACAAATAGGATACGCGTTGTCAATGAAAGACCTCCTGAACTACCGTATCGTGCGCCGGCGTGCTTCGGTTTTCCGGCACGCTCAGCCCTGCAGCTCGAGCAGGCGCTCATAAGAGCCGTAGAGTCTGGCCGATTCGACCATCGCCTGCAGATTTTCCGGCTTGATGTTCTCGCTCAGCGCGCATCCGGAACTAAGAATCAGTCCGCGGCCGCGCGTATCGTCAATGATCTTCTTCGCCTGCGCACGCACATCATCCGGCGTGCCGAGGCACATGGGATCGCTGGGATTGATGTTGCCCATGAGAACGGTATCTTCCGGAATCAGCGTGCGGGCACGGCCCATATCGACTTTCCAGTCGACCTCCAGAATCTTTGCGCCCGTCCGGCCCATGTCTTCTACGATTTTCGTCGTATCGCCGCAGATATGCACCGAATATGCGCCGGGAAGATCCCGGACGGCCTCGACCACCCGCTTTTCAAACGGGAAGGCAAACTTACGGTAGATCTCCGGAGAAACGAGGTTCGGACCCGCATAGGAGTCGCCCATGCTGGTGGCATGTACGCCAGCAGCCAGCTGCGCGTGTGCAAAGCGGATATGCGCTTCGGTCGCCCACTCCAGTGCGTGCAGGATCACGTCTTCATCTTCGATCATCAGATCGACCATAAATTCCTGCGCGCCGCGCAGCAGCGCCAGCAGGTCAAACGGTCCCTGATCGGCGCGGCCCATGACAAATACATGGTCGCCAATCATCTCCACCAGACGCTGACTGGTTTCCAGCCACTCGCACAGGCGGCCGTCGTGCATGGGATCGGGCAGTTTCAGATCATCAATCTCCTCCAGCGACGCGAGAACGGGGTTCCGCTCGTCGACGGAAGCCACATCGCGCTCACGATAGATCACCTTTGCGCCGCACGCCTCAGCCAGCGTGGCGTCGTCCACGTCGATTACGCAGCCATCATAACCGTATTTTTCCTGGCAGATCCGATGGCTCTCGGCGAGCTTTGCCGGGCTGCGGTTGATCTGGCCAATGTGGTAGCCGGCCGTTTTCGCACTGAACATGAAACACTGCGGAATGACCGGTATCCGGTCGGGCATCTGTCCGTGCAGAACCGCCTGCACGCGCTCAAGAGACGTCATTTCCTTCATAGCATCCTCATTCCCCCACGCCGGAGCGCAGATTGACATTTTTCATATTTATTCTATAATTATCAAGAACGGATTGCAATTATTTGCGCACGGCGCACAAAAATGAAAGGAGCATTCCATGGAACACATGCCCGTCAGCTGGCACGACAGCTACCGCCGCACACCGAACGAGATCATACTCACCTCCAGTGAGCTATGCATTCCCGGTCTGCGCGTTCTGGGCTGGCATGATTTCCACACTGTCTCCGATGCGCTCCAGCCGCACTACCACGAGGATTGTGTTGAGCTGGCCTTTATTGTGAATGGAAATCTGATGTTCCACATGGACGGGCAGGACTACAGCCTGTTCGGCGGCGATGCTTTTTTGGTCCAGCCTGACGTGGTGCACAGCACCAATGAACTGCCGCTGTCGGCAGGCGAACTGCTGTGGCTGCAGCTCGATATCCACAGCCCGGACGGCTTTCTGTTTCTGGACAAAACGGCGGCCGGACAGCTGATCCGTCTGCTGCAAAGCGCGCACAACCCGTGCATCCGCACTGACAACCGTCTGGTGCAGCGCGTTGCCGGCTCGATCATCGCAACCATGACACGGACGCTCTCGGGCTGCACACACCGGCTGGCCGCCGAACTGGTATACTTTTTATATCTGCTGCTGGATTTTGCCGATCTGGATACCGTGCGTGTTTCATCGGATATCCGCCGCGCGTGCGACTATATCGAGCGGAATCTCACCGAACCGCTGACGCTGCAGCAGGTGGCTGAGGAAAGCGGGCTGTCGCTGTCGCAGTTCAAATTCAAATTCAAATCACAGATTGGCCTGCCGCCGCGCAGTTATATCAATCAGCGCAAAATCGCGTATATCAAGCCCGAGCTTTTGCGCGGACGCACTGCTACCGATGTGTCTGCGGATTTCGGCTTCTGCAACAGCGCCTATTTCTGTGTCGTTTTCAAAAAATACACCGGGCTGACGCCCACACAATTCATTGCCGGCGCGAGCCCCGGCGGAAAGGACGAAGAATCATGATCCATACACTTCAAAACCATCTGCTCACTGTGACTGTATCCGACCGCGGAGCCGAGCTGCAGTCGATCCGTCACGCCGACGGAACGGAATTTCTCTGGCAGGGCGATCCGGCCTATTGGCCCGACCGGGCGCTGGTTCTGTTTCCGTATATCGCCCGGATGACAAACGGCATGTATACTTACCAGGGGAAAACGTACCGGATGCCGATCCACGGCTTCGCGCCAAAGGCGGCGTTTACGGCCGAGCAGGCAAACGAACATGCGGTTGTATTCCGGCTGGAAAGCTCGGATGAGACGCTGGCCATGTATCCGTTCCGTTTTTGCTTCACGCTGTGCTACCGCCTTTCCGGCGACACGTTGACGGCGGAATACCGCGTGGAAAACCGCTCGGATGAGACGATGTATTTTGCCGTCGGCGGTCACCCGGGCATCAACGTCCCCATGGAACCGGGCAGGCGCTTTGAGGAATACTCGATCCGTTTTGCCGCGCCGTGTCATCCCAAGCGCGTTGGCTTTACCCCGGCGTGCTTCCTGTCCGGCGAGGATACCGCGTTTACGCTGGACAGCGGCTGTGAACTGCCGCTGCGGCACACGCTGTTTGATGACGACGCGATCGTGCTGCGCGATATGACACCCGATATCACGCTCAGTGCGCCCGGCGCAAAACACGCAGTCCGGATGCGGTTTTCGGACTTTTCATATCTCGGCCTGTGGCACTGGCCGAAAACCGACGCGCCGTATGTCTGTCTGGAGCCGTGGAGTTCGCTGCCGTCCCGGCAGGACGTCATTGAAGACCTCACGCAGCAAAAGAATCTACTGCAGCTGCAGCCGCATGCGCATTGCGTGAAGGCTTTTGCCATTCAGTTTGTATAACGTTCCTGCACTGGAAATACCACCAAAAAGCAATCAATAATTTGTATAAGATGAATAAAAATAAATTGAATTCAATAATTAGGCAATCTCTTTGTTGAATTTCACAAACAACGGTGCTATTATAGTGACAGAAACGGCATGATATGCGCTGTTATATTAAAATGATATTAAAAATGAGACGGGATCATGCAAAGAATTAACAGCCAAATAATGAAAAGCTACAATGCGCTGAACATTCTGAAACTCGTGCGGCGAAACGCACCGATCTCCAGATCCGAGCTAGTGCAGCGCATGGGACTCACATCCGCTTCGGTCATCAACATTACGAACGAAATGCTACAAAGCGGCTTTCTGATCCAATCCGGACGGACAAACGAGGGCGGATTGGGACGGAAATCTCTGCTGCTGGACGTCAGAGCCGATGCGGCGTATGTCATCGGCGTTCATCTGAGTACTGAGAATGTCATCGTTGCGGTCTCTGATCTTCGCAATGGACTGGACGGTTTGATCACACGCCCGCTGGAAAGCCGCAGCGGACAGGGTATTCTCGACCAGATCGTCTGCGAACTGGAGGAAAGTCTGGCGCAGACGGGCATCGAACGAAGCCGGATTCTGGGTGTGGGATTATCACTTCCCGGCCCGCTAGACATCGAAAAGGGCATGATCATCAACCCTCCGAACTTTCCGGATCTTGCCGATACGCCCATCCGCGAGCTGCTTGAGCGGCGCTTGGAGCTGCCGGTCTGCTGCGACCGCGAAACGAACAACGCCGTGCTGGCAGAGTCGGAAAGCGGACGCGCGGCGGGCTTCAAGACGGCGTTTTTCATCAGCCTGTTCCGCACGGGCGTCGGCGGCGGCGTGATTGCCGGCGGCAACATCCTGCACGGCTTCTGCGACAGTGCCGGCGAAATCGGCCATACCACGGTGGACATTGCCGGCCCCCGCTGCTCCTGCGGCAGTTTCGGCTGCCTTGAGGCGCTTGTCAGCGAAGATGCGCTTCTGCGCCGTGTGCACACACTTTGCAGGATGAACAGCGATCAGGCCTGTACGCAGGATCCGCAAACGCTGGAAGAGCTGTTTCGACTCAGCGAGGAGGGCGATGCGCTGTGCCAGTTCGTCGTCAACGAAGCCGCATCGTATATCTCCGTTGCACTCGGCAACGCCATCAACCTCTACAGCCCCGAGATCATCGTACTCGGCGGTACGCTGCCGCAGATGAGCGGGCAGTTGGTGGAAATGGTACGCCGAAAGATCCACGCGCGCACCTATCCCAGACAGTGCAGCCGGATTCTTGTCGTGCCGTCAAGTCTCGGTGACACGGTTTTCGTTCGCGGCGCTGTCGCGCACGCGTGGGAACAGTTCCTGCCTGTCCTGCTCGACGGCGGAAAAACGGCCGCGGATGCCCAGACGCCGCTTTGATGCGGCATACCGATCCAATTACAAAAAGGAATGCGTTCCTTTTGTAATAAAAACTATATAAAGGATGGAATGTGAAAATGAAAAAACTGCTTGCACTTCTGCTGGCACTGGTAATGCTGTTCGCGCTTGTTGCCTGCAGCTCGTCTGAGAAGAAGACGGAAGAAGCCGCTTCTGACGAGATCACCGTCGCCGGCATCGTGTTCCAGGACGACCAGTTCATGAACATGCTGACCAAGGGCTATGTTGACGCTGCGAACGACGCAGGCGTCAAGATCCTGACCGACAACACCAACAACGACCAGGCCAAGGAGACCGAGCTCATCAACACCTACCTGTCCCAGGGTGTCAAGGGTCTGGCCATCTCTCCTCTGAACGGCGACGCTTCCGTTGCCGCGCTGAAGGCTGCCGACGAGCAGGGCATGAAGATTGCTCTGACCAACATCAACCTGTCCGACGCCGACTTCATCGTTGCCGGCTACACCTCCGACGACTTCAACAACTGCTACCTTGTCGGCAAGGAAGCTGCCGAGATCATTAAGGAAAAATTCGGCGATCAGAAGCTGAACATCGCCATCGTGCAGTTCAAGTCTCTGCTGCCCGACAACTCCGGCAACCGTGTCAAGGGCTACTTTGCTGCGCTCGATGAGGCGGGTATCCAGTATGATATCGTTGCTGATCAGGACGCATGGCTGCAGGACACCGCGCTGGAGACCGCTTCCGGCATTCTGACCGCGCATCCCGAGGTCAACGTCATCATCACCGTCAATGACGGCGGCACGATCGGCTCTGTCATGGCTGTGCAGAACGCCGGCCTGTCCGATCAGATTCTGGTCTTCGGCCATGACGGCTCCGACCAGATCTCCAGCATGATTCTCGACGACAACTGCCCGCTGCAGGCTGTCGTTGCGCAGGATCCGTACGGCCAGGGCTACAAGTCCATGACCGCTCTGATCAACGCCATCAAGGGCGGCGACTACTCCGCCACCAAGGGCAAGTGCGAATTCCTCGACGGTATCGTGCTGTCCTGCCGCGACAAGGACGCCGTCAACGCATGGCGTGTTGACAACGGCTTTACTGAGATCAAGTAAGCCTGACGGCTGAACACAATCACCACATCAGGGGGAGAATTCCCATGCGGGATTCTCCCCCTGCGCCAGTCAGATACATACTTTCTTCTACACGAACCATCGGAAAGGTTGAGATAACGATATGAGCGTATTGCGAACGGAACGCATCTGCAAACAATACCCGGGTTGTCTTGCGTTGGATCAGGTCACGGTCAGCTTTGAAAGCGGCAAGGTCAACGCACTTCTCGGAAAAAACGGTTCCGGCAAATCGACACTGGTCAAGTGCTTCTCCGGCGCCATCCGGCCCACGAGCGGCAGTTTCTTTCTGGACGACGAAAAGCTGGACTTCAATTCCACCAGTGACGCCAACGCGCGCGGCTTTGCCACGGTCTATCAGGAAATGAGCCTTGTGCCCAGTCTGACGGTTGCAGAGAATATTTTCCTCGGCCGTATGCCAAAAAAGGGCAACGTCATCGATTGGAAAAAAGCCAACGATGAGGCCAGCAAGCTCCTGAACAAAATGGGCGTCAATATCAATCCCCGTGAGATCGTCTCGCGTCTGAGTATGTGGCAGTGCCAGGTCGTTGAGATCACCAAGGCCATGAGCTTCAACCCCAAGGTTTTGATGCTCGACGAGCCGACATCTTCGCTTGCCACCAATGAGGTTGAATGCTTGTTCAATGTTATCCGCGAGCTTAAGAAGCAGGATATCATCATTCTATATATCTCCCACAAGCTGCACGAAGTGCCGCAGATCACCGATACCATCACCGTCCTGCGTGACGGCGAGTTCATCGGCAAGGTCAACACCAGCGACGTCAGCCACGCCGATATCATCAGCATGATGTTCGGCGAAACGCAGATCCGCCGCCGTCCCGACACGCTGAAGGCGCAGGAGGACATCATCATGGACGTGCAGGGTCTGTGCCGCAAGGGCAAATTCCATGACGTCAGCTTCCAGCTGCACAAGGGCGAAGTACTGGGCATCGCCGGTATGCTTGGCGCAGGCCGTACGGAGCTTCTGAAGTCGATCTTCGGCGCCGACCCCTACGATTCCGGTACCATCACTGTGAACGGCGTAACTGCGCCGCAGCGCTCGTCGCCCATTAAGATGAAAAAGCTGGGCCTTGGTCTGACGCCGGAAAACCGCAAGGAAGAGGGCCTGATCCTCATCCATTCCATCCGCGATAATCTCTGCTACGCCAGCATGGACAAGACCTCCAACGGCTGGCTGGAGATTCGGAAAAAGCGCGTGGCGGCGGCCGACAAGCAGGTGGAAGAGCTGCAGATCAAACTTCCCGACATTCAGGCCGCTGTCAGCAGCCTCTCGGGCGGCAACCAGCAGAAGGTCGTCGTCGGCAACTGGCTCAACACTGAGCCTCAGATCATGCTCTATGACGAGCCTTCGCGCGGCATCGACGTCAACGCCAAGCAGCAGATCTTCGAGATCATGTGGGCGCAGGCACAGCAGGGCGTGTCCACCATCTTTGTCTCATCGGAGCTGGAAGAGCTGCTGGAAGTCTGCCACCGCATCCTCATTATGAAAGAGGGCAAGCTCATCGGTGAGGTTCGTCCCGAGGATATCAATATCAATCAGTTGTATTCGCTTTGCATGGGAGATGAAGTAAATGAACGCAAATAAAGTAAAAAACCTGGTCCTTGACCATATCATCGAGATTCTTCTGATCGTACTGGTCGTCATCATGAGCTTTGTCAGCTCCAACTTCCTGACGGTCAACAACATCATGAACATCCTCCGCAACCAGGCGCTGAAGGGCGTTATCGCCTTCGGCATGACCATGGTCATTATTTCCGGTCAGATCGACCTGTCCATCGGTTCTCAGGTCGCGCTCGCCGGCGTAATTGTCGCGCGTTTCTGCCGCGACCTGCCCGCCGCGACCGGCTGCAGCGTCACGGCTGCGTGCCTGCTCGGCATCCTCATCTCTCTGATCGTCGCCGTTGCGATGGGCGGCCTGCATTCCTATCTTGAGCACAAGTTCCATATGCCCGCATTTATCATCACGCTGGCCACGCTGAACATCATGTACGGCCTTTCCGGTATGATCTGCGAAGGCTTCCCTATCGCCAACGCCTTCCCCAACTGGTTCTTGCAGATCGGCATCGGCAAGGTCCGCGTCGTGCCCGTGCCCGCCATTATCCTGCTGGCTGTTTTCCTGATCGCGCATTTCGTGATGCGCTACACCACCACCGGCCGTTCTGTCTACGCCATCGGCGGCAACCCCGAATCGGCGCGTCTGTCCGGCATCAACGTCTTCAAGACCAAGTTCATCGTCTTCGCTTCCGTGCAGGTCATGTGCGTGCTGGCTGCGTTCATGCACTCGGCGCAGGTGGCTTCCGGCTCATACAGCTTCGGCAAGGGCTGGGAAGTTGACGTCATCTCGTCCGTCGTCATCGGCGGCACCAGCATGGCCGGCGGCATTGGCAAGCCGTGGGGCACGCTGATGGGTATTTTGTTCATGGGCGTCGTCATCAATGCAATGACCATTCTGGACGTGGACATCTACGCGCAGTACGTCGTACGCGGCGCGATCATGATCTTCGCGGTTCTGATGGCCAGCATGCAGTCCAAGGCAAAGGCGTAATGTTTAGAAAGGGAGTCTGATACGATGAAACGTTCCGAAATCAACAAGGCACTCAAAGATTTGGAGCAGATGTGTG
>JAEDFW010000121.1 GCA_016297855.1 Oscillospiraceae bacterium | reverse complement strand
GGCGGCGGCGCGATGATGGACATGGGCGTGCACTGCATCGACCTGATGCAGTATGTGCTTGGCACGAAGGTCAAGCAGGTTGCTGCGTTCCATGATACACTGACGTTCCACTATGAGGTTGAAGACTCGTCTATGGTTCTGATGCGTATGGAAAACGGCTGCCAGTGCGTGGTGCAGTCCAACTTTAACATTCCCGATGAGGCGGCGAAGTGGCGTCTGGAGATTTTCGGCGATCAGGGCCGTCTGGTGGGCGAGAACGTGATCGGCCAGATCGACGGCGGGACGCTGGACGCACTGTTCTGCGGTGAGGTTGGCGGCTACGACGCCCAGCAGGACACCAAGGACGTCAAGGGCGAGAAGATTGACGTCGAATTCGGCAACATGTACGCAAGAGAAGTTGCCAGCTTCTCGAATTCGATCCTGACCGGTGCTCCGGTTGAGGTTCCCGCGGAAGAAGCGGTACAGGTACAGCGCGTCATGGAGGCGGCCTACCGCTCCAATGATGAAAAGTGTGTCGTTACGCTGTAAGCGGTGCATGTGAAGCGTGCTTCTTCACGTTTGCAGAAAGCGGCGATTGCAGAAGGGCGGAAGAATGATATGTACGAGTATATGCCCCAAGGGCTGTTTAACTGCTGCAGAGACCCCTGAATCCAGTTTGCTGAAAGGAAACAACAGGTTTTGGATTTGAAAGGAGTCAGAAAACATGGCAAACGAAACAAAAAAGAAAGCGTCTGATTTTAGATATAACACCGGCGAGACCAAGGTGCCTTGGGCTGCGGTCGGTGAAAATTACAATGCAGAAGACCTGATGACCATCATCAAGTTCATGATGGTCGGCAGCGGCGAGGCGTATGACGCTGCGCTGAAAGCTGTCGAGAAGGAAGTCTACGCGCTGGACAAGGTGTCTGAGCCGCCGGCGAAGCTGTCGCTTGACAAAGAGGTTGCCAAGGCCGAGGAGATGTGCGACAAGTATCTCGACACCGAGGGCTGTGCATTTTTGACCAACTGCACCGCTGGCTTCGAGATTGCGTGCAAATACACCGGCCTCAAACCCGGCGATGAAGTCATTGTCCCGGCGATCACCTTTGCTGCCACGATGGCGTATCCGCTGTCCATCGGCTGTAAGATTGTCTTTGCCGATGTCGATCCGCTGACGCTCAATATGGATCCAAAAGATGTGGCCAGAAAGATTACCAGCAAGACGAAGATGATCGTGCCGGTGCATATTGGCGGCTATCCGGTTGATATGGATCCCATTATGGAGCTGGCAAAGCAGCATGATATCATCGTCCTTGAGGATGCTGCGCATGCCTTCGGCGGCGAGTACAAGGGCCGCAAGCTCGGTACCATCGGCCATTTTGGCTCGTATTCGTTCCACGAGGTCAAGAATATCACCTCCTTCGGCGAAGGCGGCATTCTGACTACAACCATCGAAGACTTCCGTCCTGAGATGAAGCGCGCACGCTTCCTGGGCACGGATTTCTCGAAGAAGATCAAAAACTGGCTGTATGACGTCACGCCAATTCAGGGCAAGGACGGCGGCAAGTTCGTCGCCACCAACTTCTCTACCACGGAGATTCAGGGCCTCGGCTTGCAGCTGCAGATTGCGCGGATTGAGAAGATCATCGAAGCGCGCCGCGAAGCCTCCGCATACCTCAACAGCCGCCTCGCCGGCTGTGACGCGCTGATCCTGCAGGATCTGGGCGGCGATGGCTGCAAGCCTACGTTCCACCTGTATCAGCTGCAGATCGATCCTGAAAAGGCTGGCGGTGACGTGCAGGTGCTCAAGAAGAAGCTGGCAGAAAAAGGCGTCACTGAAATTGCGCACTTCGGCCCACTCTACCGCTTCCAGGTGCTCAAGGATCTCGGCTATGACGAGGCCGCCATTGCCGCTACCTGCCCGGTCACGGAGGAGGTCTTTGACCGCCGCTTTACGCATTTCCCCGTCTATGGCCTGACGAAGGAACAGCTCGACTACATGGCTGACTCCATTCTCGCGTCGATCGACGAGATGAAGCGCGGCGTATAACCTAGCATCACCAATCCACCAACAATCATTACAGTAAAGTGAGGTTTACATCATGAGTGAGAAAAAAGAGATTGTCATGAATGGCGCCGGCGTCGCCGAGCTGGGCTTCCCCGGCTGGCCGCAGTTTGATCCCAAGTCCAAGGCAGAGATTGCCGAGGCGCTTGACACCGGCGCTGTTTGCTACTGGACTGGCCATAAGGGCATGGAATTCGAAGAAAAATTCGCAAAGTGGTGCGGCGCCAAAATGGCAATTTCCTGCACGAACGGCACTGCCGCGCTGCATATCGGCATCGCAACGCTGGGCATCGGCCCTGGCGACGAAGTGATTGTTCCGTCCTATTCGTTCATTGCTTCTTCGTTTGCCGTTGTGCAGGCGGGCGCAGTTCCCATTTTCTGTGACGTTGACGAAAGCCACACCATCGACCCCGATGACATTGAGAGCAAGATCACTGAGCGCACCAAGGGCATCGTTGTCGTGCATCTCTACGGCGTTGTATGCGATATGGGCCGCATCATGGAGATTGCCCGCAAGCACAACCTCTACGTCATTGAGGACTGTGCGCAGGCCATCGGCGGCAAGTACAAGGGCAAGTCCGTCGGCACCATCGGCGACGTGGGCTGCTTCTCGTTTGCACAGTCCAAACACTTCACCACCGGCGGCGAAGGCGGCATGGTCGTCACCAATGACGAGGATCGCGGCTGGGAGGCCCGTTCCTTCCGTGACCACGGCTATGACGTCAAAGCCCGTATGAACATGCTGGCTCTGGAAGAAAAGCTGCCCTACATCCACAACCGTGTCGGCTTCAACTTCCGCATGACCGAGATGCAGTCTATCGTCGGCATCAACGAGCTGGCACGTCTGGAGACCTGGAACCTGCCGCGCCGCCTTGAATACGCGAAAATGTACCGCGAATCGCTGGGCAAGCTGGAAGGTGTTAAATCTCTGCCTGTCGATACCGAGGAACGGCAGTGCGCCTACTGGTGGTTCCCGATCATCCTCGATCTGGATAAGCTGGACATCGAAGCGCCTGCATTCCTGAAGGAACTGGCCGGCATGGGCATTCCCTGCTACGGCATCCAGTGGCCGGAGGCCTATGAGGAGAAGGCGTACAAGGAGCTCGGCGGCTTTGGCTCGCATAAATTCCCGTTCTGCTCGAAGGAATACACCCGTGAGGGTCTGACGTACGAAGGTGTGGTCTGCCCGGTTGCAAAATCCCTGCGCGCACGTACCATCAACCTCTTCCTGCATCCGACGTGGGAAAAAGAGCATATTCAGAGAGTCATCGACGCATTCACCGCCGTTCACAACGCACATCTGAAAAAGTAATTCAGACAGCAACAGATTAGCTCACGCTGCCGCAGCCAACGGCTGCGGCAGCGTTTGATTGAGCGTGATAAGGAGAGATAACAATGGCAAACTTTCAGGCCGGTTTTGCGCGGGTCGATGTGACGCCGCCGCTTGGGATCGAGATTTCCGGATATTTTGTTGACCGCTTTGCAACAGGTATCCTCGACGCGCTGGAAGCCAGTGCTCTGGCCGTTCGCGGCGGCGACGGCAGCGCGATCCTGATCGCTCTGGACAATCTCATGATCGATCAGGACCAGATGCTTGTCTACCGCGAGCAGATCGGAGAAAAGACCGGTCTTTCGTCCGAATGTGTGTTCATTTCCTGCTCGCATACGCATACCGGCCCTCTGGTCGGCCGCAGCGAGCTGGACGAAAACAAATACGGAGAAAAAGCATACGGCGATTACCTCGGCAGAAAGCTCGCCGACTGCGCGGTTATGGCGATGCAGGATCTGAAGGACGCTACGTTGGGATACGCTGTCGGCTGCGCGCCGCATATTGCCTTTGTCCGCCGATTTCGGATGAAAGACGGCAGCATCCGCACGAACCCCGGCGTCAATAACCCCGATATCGTGGCGCCGATCGGCGACGTGGACGAGCGCGTCAATGTGCTGCGCTTCGTGCGCGAAGGCGCGCCAGAAATCGTAGTTGCAAACTTCGGTGTCCATCCCGATACCGTCGGCGGAACGGAGATCTCTGCCGACTATCCGCGCTTTGTTCGCGAAACCACCGAGGCCGCGCTGCCCGGCGTGCGCTGCCTGTTCTTTAACGGTGCAGAGGGTGACGTGAATCATGTCAACGTCCATCCCACCGGCGGCGATGGGAACGGCCTTCACCCCTGTTTTGACGACGCTGACCGTGGTTATGACCACACAAAGCATATGGGCCGCGTCATTGCCGGTGCGATCCTGCAGGTCTATGAAAAGACGGCATTCTCTGCCGTTGACTGCGTGCGCGCTATGGAGCGCACGGTGAACGTGCCGTCAAACATGCCTACGGCGGAAGAGGCCGCGCGTGCAGAGCAGATCGTGGCGCTACACAACGCCGGCCGCGACGCGGAGTTACCGTTTCAGGGCATGGAACTGACCACCGCAGTCGCCGAAGCGCTGCGTATGAAGCATCTGAAGGACGGCCCGGCATCGTTCCCGCTGCGGCTGATGGGCGTTCGTATCGGCCCTGCCGCATTTTTGGGCATTCCCGGCGAGCCGTTTACCGGTATCGGCCGCGGAATCAAGGCCGGTTCCCCGTTTGCAATAACGCTGCCCTGCAGTCTGACCAACGGCGCAGAGGGCTATTACCCGATGAAAGAAGCATATGACGAAGGCGGCTACGAGGCCAGAAGCTCCAACTTCCGAGCCGGCGTCGCAGAGCTTTTGATTGA
>JAEDFW010000120.1 GCA_016297855.1 Oscillospiraceae bacterium | reverse complement strand
TTTTGTGTTAAAATACTCACAGCTATCCAATATCATACAACAAAAGCACAGGGGAGACAAGAGCTTTTGCGGAAAATTTTGCAAAGGAGGCGGCATATGGCGGTCTGCGGCGTGATCTGCGAATATAACCCGTTCCATCTCGGGCACGGCAAACAGCTGCGGTTGATCCGCGAGCAGTTAGGCGAAGATACGGTGATCGTGGCGCTCATGAGCGGAAACTATGTGCAGCGCGGCGAGCCGGCTATTTTTGACAAAATGACCCGCGCAAAAGCGGCGGTTTTGTCGGGGACAAATCTGGTGCTGGAGCTGCCTGTGACGTGCTGCCTGCGTTCGGCCGAGGGGTTTGCCTCGGGTGGTGTGGAGATTTTTTCGCGGCTGGGGTGTGTAGACTATCTTGCCTTTGGTTGTGAGTGCGGCAGCGCGGAAACACTGCTGGCCGCTGCGCAGGCGATGAACGCGCCGGAATTTGATCTTCGGCTGCGCGGGGAAATTGCCACAGGCTGCAGCTACGCAGCCGCCCGCCAGCGCGCGCTGGCATCCGTGGGCGCGGACGCGTCGGTGGTGGAAAAGCCGAACGATATTCTGGCCGCAGAATACTGCCGGGCGCTTTCACGGCTGCAAAGTACAATGCAGCCGCTGGCGATCCACCGCGCGGGCGATTATCATGCCGCGCAGGCGGATCAGGAAAATCCGTCGGCGACGAGCGTGCGCGCGCTTTTGACAAATGGCGACAATTGGCGGGAATTTGTGCCGCGCGAAGCGGCCAGAGCCTATGAAACTGCGGCGGTCCATACGCTGGCCTCCGGCGAACGCGCGGTGCTTGCGCGGCTGCGCGGCATGGCGCAGGCTGAGTGGGAGCAGACGGCGCACGGATCGGAGGGGCTTTGGAGCAAGGCGCAAAAGCAGGCTGCGCGCTGCCGGGATCTGGAAACGCTCTTTACAGCCGTGAAATCCAAGCGCTATCCGCGCACCCGGCTGCAGCGGCTTGTGATGTGCGCATATCTGGGTATTTCCCGGGAAATGCTGCAGAGAACGCCGGATTATGTGCGTGTGCTGGCCTTTGACGATGCCGGACGCGCGGCACTGCGGCAGATGAAGCAGACGGCAAGCTTTGCGCTTGTGAATGCGGGTGAGCGGCCAACAGACACAGCGTATTATGATCTTGAGCGTCGCGCGGCGCTGCTATATGACCTGTTTTTGACACCGGATACGGCGCAAGCGGTATGCAGCGAGGAAGAATGGCGGATTTTCCAAAAGAAAACTTGAAAAATTGCTTGCATTATAGAATCTTTTGTGCTACTATATCAGGGCGTTTGAACCAAGGGAAGGGCAAAAAGCCTTTTTACAGAAATCTGATGAGAGAGGTGAAACTCATGAAGGAAGGTATCCATCCCAAGTACGAACAGACTACTATCAGATGCGCGTGTGGTGCAGTTATTGAGACTGGTTCTACCAAAAAGGACATCAAGGTTGAAATTTGCTCCAAGTGTCACCCGTTCTACACCGGCAAGCAGAAGCTCGTCGATACCGGTGGACGTGTTGATCGTTTCAACAAGAAATACGGCCTGAAGTAAGAAGCAAGTCCGCACCCAATCGGTGCGGACTTTTTTCGTTCTTGCAAAAAATGCCGCAATTTGGAGGTTTGATGGAAACAAACGAACAGGTGCTGTGCGAAAAGGCCGTCCTCGTGGGCCTCAACACAGACCTTTTTACAAAGGAAGAGGCCGCCACGGCCCAGACGCTCGATGAGCTGGAGGCGCTTTTGCAGACGGCAGGCGGCGAATGCGCAGGCAAGATCCTGCAGAACCGCCACACGCCCGATCCGCACAGCTTCATCGGTGAGGGTAAGGCGGAGGAAGTCCGTGCGCTGGTAGAGGAAACCGGCGCGGACATGGCGATTTTCGACAATGCGCTCTCTCCGTCGCAGATCCGCGCACTGGAGGAGCTGACGGGCGTGAAGGTGCTTGATCGCAGCGCGCTGATCCTTGATATTTTTGCGCAGCGCGCCAAAACGCGTGAGGGCAAGCTTCAGGTGGAGCTTGCGCAGTATCAGTACTATCTGCCGCGACTGACAATCTGGAACGAGGAAATGGGCCGTCTCGGAGGCGGCATCGGCACAAGAGGACCGGGTGAGACGCAGCTCGAGACGGACAAGCGCCACATTCGCGCCAGAATCACGAAGCTGAAATCAGAGCTTGCCGAGGTGCGCAAGGTGCGCGCCGTGCAGCGCGAGCGCAGAGAAAAGAATGCCGTGCCGGTCGTGGCGCTGGTGGGCTATACGAACGCGGGGAAATCGACGCTGCTCAATTCTCTCACAGGCGCCGGTATCCCGGCCAACAATCGCTTGTTTGACACGCTGGACACCACCACGCGCCAGCTCACGGTATCGGATACGTGTCAGGTGCTTTTGTCGGACACGGTCGGTTTTATCGCAAAGCTGCCGCACAATCTGATCGAGGCGTTCAAGGCCACGCTCGAGGAGCTGGAGTACGCCGATCTTCTGGTGCACGTCATCGACGCGCAGGATCCCGAGCGCGAGGCCCACATCGAGGTCGTGAACCGGCTCATTGCGCAGCTGGCGGGTGAGAATGTGCCCGTGATCGAGTGTTACAACAAATGCGACGCGCCGCATGAGGAAGTCACAAAGGGTGAAAACCGCGTGTGCGTGTCGGCAAGAACCGGAGCGGGTACTGCGGAGCTGCTGGCGCTGATCGAGCGGCTGCTGGGAAAGCGGCTGCACAGGGTCAGGCTGCTGCTGCCGTATGCGATGGGCGGCATGGTGGACACGCTGCACACGCAGGCTAAGGTGCTGTCTATCAGCTATGAAGCGGACGGGATCGCTGTTGCGGCGGTGCTCGACGCGGCGCTTTACGGAAAACTGCGGCAGTATATCATCGAAAACTGAGTGAGGCGGACATGGAACCTTATCTGACATGCGCAAAGGCAGCGCAATCGGAATATGTGGAAAAAAAGTCGCGCTTTATCGGAATGGTATTCCCGGTGGAGTCCGAGGAGGAAGCGCGCGCAATTTTGGAAAAGACGCGCAAGCGGTTTTATGACGCGCGCCACTGCTGCTTCTGCTATCTCATCAAGGACGGCCCCGTGCGCTACAGTGACGACGGCGAACCCCAGGGTACCGCCGGGCAGCCGATGCTGTCGGTGTTTGAACATGCGCACATTGAAAATGTGCTGTGCGCAGTGGTGCGGTATTTCGGCGGCGTTCTGCTCGGCACCGGTGGGCTGGTGCGCGCGTATACACAGGCGGCCAAGCAGGCGCTGGAGTTGGCCGGTATCGCCCAATACCGTGCGTGGGACCGCGTGGACGTGTCGTGCCCGTATGCCTTTTACGACCGCGTGAAGCTGGAACTGGCCGCCAAGGGCGGCGTGATTGAGGATACCGAGTACGGCGCGGATATTCTGCTGCATGCCATGCTGCCGCAGGAAAATACTGCCGCCTGTGCCGACGCGCTGCGCGAGATGACCGCCGGGCGCGTGAAGCCAACGCATGCAGGCAGCATTTACCGCGCGGTTTTGCTCGAGAAATAGCGCAAATGTTCAAGAATTTTTCATGAATGTGTGATACGATAGAAAACAGGAAGTGGTCGAATGACAGTCCGTGAACGCATGGAACGGGAAGAATACGAGCAGCTTTCGTCTCAGGCACAGAAAGCTGCGGAAACAAAGGGACGGCTTTTTCCGGAGCCGGACAACGATGTGCGCACTTGCTATCAGCGCGATGCCGACCGCATCGTGCACAGCAAATCCTTCCGCCGGCTCATGCACAAGACGCAGGTGTTTTTATCGCCGGAGGGCGACCATTACCGCACGCGCATGACCCATACGCTCGAGGTGGCGCGCATTGCGCGCACCATCTGCCGCGGACTGCAGCTCAACACCGATCTGGCTGAGGCCGCCGCGCTGGGGCACGATCTGGGTCACACGCCGTTCGGCCATGCCGGCGAGAGCGCGCTGACGGATATGATGGGGGCGCCGTTCCGCCACAACGAGCAGTCGCTGCGCGTGGTGGATAAGCTGGAGCGTGACGGTGAGGGGTTGAATCTCACCTACGAGGTGCGCATGGGCATTCTGGGACATACAGGCACGTTTATTCCCGAGACGATGGAGGGACAGGTCGTACGGATCTCCGACCGTATCGCGTACATCAACCACGATATTGACGACGCCATGCGCGCCGGTATTCTGACGGAGGAAGATATCCCGCGCGAGATCGCAGACGTGTTGGGAGAGTCGCACTCGGCGCGCATCAACCGGCTGGTCGAGGATATGATCTACACCTCGGCCGAAACCGGCAGGATCGGCATGCAGCCCGAGGTGGCCGAGGCGATGGATGCGCTTCGGAAATTCATGTTCCAGCGCGTCTACACCAATCCCGTGGCCAAGGGAGAGGAATCCAAGGCGAAGGATATCATCCGCAGCCTCTTTGAATACTACGCCAAGCATCCGGACAAGCTGCCGGCCGATTTTATTCCGCAGCTGGATTTTGACGGTATGAACCGCATTGTCTGCGACTATATTGCGGGCATGACCGATAAATACGCCATCTACAAATACTCTGAGATTTTCATTCCCACCGCGTGGCAGATGCGCTGACGCCGCGTGCAGTTCTTGTGACAGGAGGTGAGCGCCGTGGCCTTTCCGGCAATGTTTCTCGACGAGCTGGTACAGAGAAATCCCATCGACGAGGTCGTGGGGCAGTATGTGAGCCTCACGCGCAAGGGCGCGAACCTGTTTGGCCTGTGCCCATTCCACGGGGAAAAGACCGCGTCGTTCTCCGTCGCGCCCGATAAGGGAATCTATTACTGCTTCGGCTGCCACAAGGGCGGCGGTGTGGTTAACTTCATCATGGAGATTGAGAGCCTCAGCTATCCTGATGCGGTGCGCTTTCTTGCCAAGCGCGCAGGAATGG
>JAEDFW010000119.1 GCA_016297855.1 Oscillospiraceae bacterium | reverse complement strand
GAATGCGAATTTACATTTTCAAACACACGTTCTAAAATATGGACACTGCCTCACAAGTACACATCCAATATACCATTTTTTGAAAGGAAAAGCATTGTTCACATTTCATAACATTTTAGAGTATTTTTTGACACAGATTGAAAGAGAGGCTGCGCAGGAATGGAAGTTGAGTTTTTGAAGGAAAGAATTGTTGCAATGTTGGAGCGATTAACGTATGAACAGATAGAATTTGTATACAGGTTTTTAATAAGAGTTACTTAATTACACAAGAGCCGAACCTCTCATTGGTTCGGCTCTGTTTTTTTATCGGTGTTGATCTGAGGAGTGCCGTGTTTACGGATGATGTTTGTGACAGCGGCCCAATCGTCAGCATCCCAGCGCATGAGATAAGAAATTACAACGGATCGTGTGCTTTCTGGTTCTTCTGCAAGAAGGTCTGCGGCAAAGTCCGCGATGGTGACGGCAATAAGGTCTTCTCTGCGCCGGTCAAAATGATCGCCAACAATGGCAACACCCTCGACTGATTTTTGAGATCGCTATGGCAGTACGCATTGCGTACTGCCATGGGTTTTGTCAGTCCGGCTATAATTTTTGCGGTAAGGACGTTTGCATATTGGGCCACAGGCGGCGGTATTCCTGCGGCGTCAGCGCTTCGTTTCGTTTAAAGAGGCGGGAAAAATAGCCGGGATTCTCAAAGCCGACGGCATAGGCGATCTCACTGACGGACTTCTGCGTCGTGCGCAGCAGCTCCTTGGCATGGACGATGCGCTGAAAGACAAGGTATTCCGAGGGCGACTGACCGTAATACTGCTTGAACTGCCGCTGCAGGTAACAGGGACTGAGGCCGAATTTCCCGCCCAACTCGGAAAGTGTACAGTTTTTCTGGTACGTCTGCGTCAGATATGCCCGGATCTTCTCCATGATCGCCGGCGTTTGCGCCGGCAGCACGGGTTTTGCAATGCACTGCAGAAGCTGCGTCAGAAGCCGCGTCAAAAGCAGCGCGGACTGCAGATCTTTTTCTGCCTGCGCCTGATCACTGCTGTGAAGCTCCAGAATCTGCCGCAGCGTCTCATAGGCGTCGGAGCTGCGTCCGAGGCTGCCCACCGGCTCTGCTCCGGTCTGGTGAAGAAAGCTCTCATAGTAAAACCGCGCTGCGCCGCCGTAGAAATGTACCCACAGCACGCGCCAGTTCCCGGCGTCAGGGTCTGTGCGGTAGTCCTGCCGGTTCTGACAGTCGATCCAGAAGAAATGTCCCGGCGGGACGCGGTATTGCCGTCCGCCATAGTCCAATAGGCCGCAGCCGGAGACGGTCAGCTTGAGAAGATACGAGTCAAAGCCCTCTCTTGTCGTGTAGTATCCCGGCTCTGCGAAAAACTCACCGGCCTCCTGCACGAACAGGAGGCTGTTTCTTGCGCCGGAAGAAGCGGTGTGAAACACCCAGCGGCTTTCCTTTGCAATATCCAGATGGTATTCGAGACTCTGCGCCATATAAGCCCTCCACTAAAACAGCAAGATTGTATCAATCATTCGCAAGATTGCGCCATGTGAAAAGATAATCCTAATGGTATTATACAAATATGATGCGGGATTGTACAGGCTTTGCAGATAAAATCAACATAAAATCACGAGTATTTTCTCGCATGTAGTTGAATCTTGTATACATGCGAAATAGCAATATTATGCTATTTCGTGCGAAATGCAGCGGAGGGAGAATGACATGATAAAGGGATTCAAAATGAAGCTGTTTGCAGGACAGGAAGCGGAATACGAGCGTCGGCACAACGCGCTCTGGCCGGAGATGAAGGACATGATCCATGCGCACGGCGGCAAAAATTATTCGATTTTCCTTGACCGCCAGACGCTGACGCTCTTCGGTTATATCGAGATCGACGATGAAAACCTCTGGGCAAAAGGCGCGGATACCGCGATCAATCGCAAATGGTGGGACTATATGGCGGATATCATGCAGACCAATCCGGATAACAGCCCTGTTTCCGAGGATCTGCAGCTGGTATTTCATCTGGACTAAGCGGCGGGAGGAAACGCAATGACAAGATTTGAAAGTGCAAAAGAGAGCTATGCACGCTTTGGCGTGGACGTGGAGAAGGCGCTGGCGCTGGCGGCGGAAAAGCCCATCAGCATCCACTGCTGGCAGGGCGACGACGTGGTCGGCTTCGACAGCCCCACGGGCGGCGCGGGCAACGGCATCCAGACCACCGGCAACTATCCCGGCAGAGCCCGGAACTTTGAAGAGCTGAAGGCAGACTTTTTGAAAGCCACTTCGCTCATCCCCGGAAAAAAGCGCATCAACCTGCACGCCTGCTACGCTGTATTCGATGAGGGCGAATGGGTCGACCGCGATAAGCTGGAGTACAAACATTTTGCGCCGTGGGTGGAGTTTGCGAAGGAAAACGGTATTGGCATCGACTTTAACCCCACCGTGTTCAGCCATCCGATGATGAAAGACGGCCTGAGCCTGTCCTCTCCCGACGAAGCAGTGCGCAAATTCTGGATTGACCACTGCATCGCCTGCCGCCGCATCGCGCAGCGCATCGGTGAGGAACTCGGCGACAAGGTTTTAAACAACGTCTGGATTCCCGACGGCTATAAGGACGTGCCCGCCGACCGTCTGGGACCCCGTCTGCGGCTCAAAGACAGCCTTGATCAAATTTTCGCAGAGAAATGCCCCAACGTCATCGACTGCGTGGAGAGTAAGGTCTTTGCCATCGGCGTGGAAAGCTACACCGTCGGCAGCAATGAGTTCTATATGAGCTACGCCGCGACCCATCCCGGCGTTTATAACCTGCTCGACAACGGCCACTACCATCCCACCGAGGTGGTCAGCGACAAAATTCCGGCGCTGCTTGCCTTCTTTGACAAGATCCCGCTGCACGTCACGCGCGGCGTGCGCTGGGACAGTGATCATGTGGTCATTTTTGAGGACGAGCTCAAGGAGATCATGAAGGAGATCGTGCGAAACGACGCGCTTGACAAGGTGCTCATTGGGCTTGATTTCTTTGATGCTTCCATCAACCGTGTGGCCGCATGGGTCATCGGCACGCGCAACGCGCAGAAGGCGCTTCTGTGGGCGTTGCTGCAGCCGAATGAGCAGCTGAGAGCCATGCAGGACGCAGCCGACTTCACGCGCAAGCTCATGCTCATGGAGGAAACAAAGACGCTGCCCTTCGGCGACATCTGGCAGGAGTACTGCAGCCGTCAGGGCGTACCCGCCGACGAGAGCTGGTATGAGACAGTCATGCAGTATGAACAGAACGTGCTGCTGAAGCGGTAATTGAGAGGGGCGAACAGGACATGTTCTTTACAGAAAACCACGCGCTTCTTTCCGATTTTGCCCGCATGTCGCAGGCGGCGGGCAGCCGCGCGGATTTCGTACAGGGCGGCGGCGGCAACACGTCGGTGAAGCTGCCCGGCGGGCTGATGGCCATCAAGGCCTCGGGCGTCTGCCTTGGCGACATCCGCCCGGGCAAAGCCTATGCCGTGCTGGACTATGAAGCGCTGCGCCGGTTCTATTTTGAGAACGAGCCGGAGGCGCTCGGCGACGCGGAACAAGCGGGCGCGGCCTGCGCCAAGGCAAACACGAAGCAGATCGAAGGGCTGGACACGCTGCGGCCGTCTGTCGAGGCGGGCTTTCACTCGATCCTCGGCACATTCGTGCTGCATACGCACAGCGTGTATGCCAATCTTGCCGCCTGCTCGGCTGCCTGCCGCGAGATTGCCTCGCTGGCCTTCGCGGGAGCAGGCTACAGCTGGGGCTGGGTGGACTACACCGACCCCGGCGCGCGATTGACCTTCGCCATCCGTGACGAGCTGCGCCGCGTCCAGCATGAAACAGGCAAAGCGCCCGCCGTCATTCTGATGCAGAATCACGGTGTCATCGTCCACGCGGACACGGCCAGCGAATGCCTTGCCATTCACACGGACGCAAACGAGCGGCTGGCGCGCTTCTTCGGCCTTAGCGGCACGGCGTTCCCGCAGGTGGCCGTGCGCGAATTGGCAGGCGGTCTGTATTGCGCTGACACGCCGTATCTGAAGCAGCAGCTGCAAAACTGTGCCTACACCCAGCAGCAGCTCATGGAGCAGCCGCTGTATCCCGACCAACTGGTGTTTTTAACGGATACGTTTACCATGGATGTGCGCGGCATCCCCGAGGGCAAGGCCGTGGCCAGTACGAAAACGGGCGAGCTGGTCATGAATATGCCGCTGCGGCAAGCACAGACGCTGAGCGAAACGCTCACCGCCGTGTTCTTTGTCATGGAGCATATCAAGGCTGCGGGGTATCCGCTTTCTACCATGGGCGAGGCGGCAAAAAACTTCATCGCCAACTGGGAGAGCGAAAAATACCGCAAATCTCTGGCCGAAAAAAGCGACGTCTGAGGCAGGCATCCCGACAACCGCAGCCGGACGTGGAAAAGAAAGGAAAACACTATTGATGTTGCGTATAGCAAAGTGGATATTCCGGTTACATCACGCCCCCATGATCAGTCTTCCATCAGATACCTTAGTTGAGTCGATAGACGACAGGGAATGGGTATTAGCCGCTGATCAAGGAAAAAACTCGGAAACCATTTGACAGAATTACTTCCGGAAATGTTGACTTTTGTACTCCGTTGCACATCAGAACAAGCCTGCAATTGATGACATCTGTAGTGTTTAGAACGGCCACGTCGGAGCAAGCTACATATCGCGTGCTCCGACTTTTTTATAAAAGTCAGAGCACGCGCATACCGCTGCTCCTCCTTTCCAAATCGAAAACGCTCCTCCGGTTTGCGATTTGGTTTATGCGAAAATAGCGGATCATTGACGCCGATTGCGCTTTTGCTGGGAGAAGTTTTGCCGCCGGCAAAACTTCCGCTGCGGTGGGTGATTGAACGCGAAAGAAACCCCTGATGGGTTTCTTTCACACGATCTTCCCTCCC
>JAEDFW010000118.1 GCA_016297855.1 Oscillospiraceae bacterium | reverse complement strand
AAAGGAGGCTTTTTCCATGCGTTTGCAGTTTCCAGAGGGATTTTTGCTGGGCGTCAGTTCTGCTTCGGCGCAGATCGAGGGCGGCGAGCTCGACAGCAACTGGAATGACTGGTACCGTCAGGGAAAGATCAAGGACGGCTCCAACCCGGCCGTGGCAGATGACCATTGGAACCGCTGGCGCGAAGACTGCGAGCTGATGGCAAAGCTGCACCTTCCCATTGCGCGTCTGGGTTTGGAGTGGGCGCGCATCATGCCCCAGCGCGCCCAGCCCGACGAGGCTGCCATCGCACGTTACCGCACGGAGCTGCAATACCTGAAGGAGCTCGGTATCCGCCCGCTCGTGACGCTGCACCACTTCTCCAATCCCATGTGGTTTGAGCGTGCCGGCGGCTTTACCCGGCGGGAAAATCTGGGCGATTTTATCAGCTTTGCGCAGCTCTGCGCCGAGCGTTTCGGCGATCTTGTGAGCGACTGGATTACAATCAACGAGCCGAATGTCTACGCGACCAACGGTTATTTTTACGGCAGCTGGCCGCCGGGGCATCGGAGCTTTTCCGAGACGTTCGCCGTGCTGGAGAATCTGGCCTGGTGTCACATCCAGTGCTATACCTTGCTGCATGAAACGCGCAGAAACATGGGCTTTACTGACACGATGGTCAGCTTTGCCAACCACCTGCGGGTATTTGACCCGGAAAATCCGAAGAACCCCATCCACGCAGCCGCTGCAAGGCTGTCGGAATATCTGTTCCAGGGTGCCATCACCGAGGCCATGACGACAGGTGTCTTCCGCTGGCCGCTGCATAACCGCTGGCATCTGCAAACGGGCGAATACTGCGACTTCCACGGACTCAACTACTACTCCCGCTCCACGGTCCGCGGGCTTGCAGACGGCGTGCGCAAAAACAGCCCGCGCAACGATCTCGGCTGGGAGATTTACCCCGAGGGACTTGTGCGCTGCGCCGAAACACTGGAAAAGCGGCTGGTCCGCCCGATCTGGGTGACAGAAAACGGTACCTGCGACAATCACGATGCGTTCCGCGCCCGGTATATTTACGAACATCTGGAGGCGATCATCCACTCCGGCCTGCCGTTTGAGCGCTACTATCACTGGTGCTTCTGCGACAATTTTGAATGGATTGAGGGCGAAAGCGCCCGTTTCGGCCTTGTGCACGTCGATTATGCCACGCAGGCGCGCACCGTGAAGCGCTCCGGCATGTTCTACGCGGATCTGATCGAAAACGGCGGCGTCACGGACGCGGCCTATGAAGCCTATGTCAAAGAGGAGGCGTACCGCATCGAATGATTTCTGTCAATCACGGCGTTTTCCACCTGCAAAACAGCAAAAGCTCCTACCTGTTCCGCGTGAAGGATGGATATCTGGAGCATCTGCATTTCGGCGCGCGGGTACAGACCGGAGACGCACAGGCACTTGCGCCGCTTCCCGGTTGTGGCTGGGGCGGCAGCACGCTGTATGACGAGCGCTCCAACGATCGCTGTCTGGACGCTCTGCCGCTGGAGTGGAGCGGCGCAGGCCGCGGTGATTACCGCGAAAGTCCGATCGAGCTGTCTGCCGGCGGCGAGGCAATCACAACCGATTTCCGCTTCTCCGGCAGCGAAATTGTAAAAGAACAGCCGCAGTCGGCATTGCCGTTTTCGCGCGGACAGACACTGCTGGCCGTGCATCTGGCCGACAAGGAAGCCGGGCTGCGGCTGACGCTGTATTACGGCGTGCTGCCCACGGCGTTTACGCGCCGCGCAGTGCTGGAGAACTGCGGAGCGCTTCCGGTCAGCATCCGGAAATTTATGAGCGCCTGCACCGAACTGCCCGGCGCGTTTTGTCTGCATACCTTCTCCGGCGGCTGGATTGCCGAAATGCAGCATACCGTCACGCCGGTCACGATGGCGCGCAGCTGCCTTGAGAGTACGACCGGCGCATCGTCCAATCGCGCGAACCCGGGCTTCCTGCTCGCCGCGCCGGACGCGACCGAAACGGACGGCGTCGTCTACGGCTTCAACCTGCTCTATTCCGGCAGCCACTATCTGAGCGTGCAGAAGAGCCTGCAGGGCGTCACCCGGATTTTGCAGGGCATTTCCCCGGCGAATTTTGAATGGACGCTCGCGCCCGGAGAGCGCTTTGAAACGCCCGAGGCCGTGATGGCCTATTCCGGCGCAGGCTACGGCGGTCTGTCTGAGCAGTTTCATACTTATGTCAACCAAAGTCTGATCCCGCCATACTGGCAGAACCGCCCACGCCCTATCGTCTACAACAGCTGGGAGGGGTGCATGTTTGATTTCACCGAAACCAAACTTCTGCGCCTCGGCAAAACGGCCGCGCAGCTGGGCTGTGAGCTGTTTGTCCTTGATGACGGCTGGTTCGGCCGGCGAAACAGCGATACCAGCAGCCTTGGCGACTATACGGTAAACACCAAGAAGCTGCCCCACGGGCTGAAGGGTCTCGGCGAAAAGCTTGGGGCAATAGGTCTTGGTTTTGGCCTCTGGTTTGAACCGGAGTCAGTTAGCCCCGACTCCGAACTCTATCGTGCGCACCCGGACTGGGCGCTGCATGACAACCTCGGCAGAAAAGACCTGCTGGGGCGGCATCAGCTGCTGCTCGATCTTACAAAGCCCGCTGTGCGTGATTACATTGTGCAGCAGGTGGGCGGAATTCTCGACAGTGCGCCCATCCGCTACGTCAAATGGGATATGAACCGCCATTCCTGCGCGCTGGGTGCAAAACAGCACGCGTTTATCCTTGGCCTTTACGATGTGCTGCACCGCATCTTTGACGGCAGACCGGAAATCCTGCTGGAAAGCTGCTCCTCGGGCGGCAACCGCTTTGACTGCGGCATACTGTATTTTTCGCCGCAGATCTGGTGTTCGGACAATACCGACCCGGTCGAGCGGCTGCGGATCCAGACCAGTCTCAGCTATCTCTACCCACCCTCGTGCTTCGGCGCGCACGTGTCTGCCAGTCCGCACGCGCAGACGTTGCGTGCCACGCCGCTCTCTACGCGCGGCAACGTCAGCCTGTTCGGCTGCCTTGGATATGAGCTCGACCTTTCTGAACTTCTGCCTGTGGAGGCGGAGGAGATCCGATCGCAGATTGCGTTTTATAAAGCGCACCGCCAGACGCTGCTGTACGGCAGATTCTCGCGCGGCCAGACGGACGGCGGCGCGCTTGTCTGGCAGATGCAGTCGCAGACGCAGACCGTTTCCGGCGTCTTTCACGGCCTGCAGCCGGCCGCACCCGGCTATGAGCGGCTGTCTGTCACCGGACTGGACACGGAAACGCTGTACCGGCTGGAGAGCCGGCCGCAACTGCTGCGCGTCGGCGCGTTCGGATCGCTGCTTCGTCATGTGCTGCCCGTGAAACTGAAACCGAACGGCATTGCCATTTCAGCCGCCGACGGCCATTATAAGATGTACGACGGCGCGCAGACTGTGACCGCCTCCGGTGCGGCGTTTGCAGCTGGGGTGGCGCTCATACCGCGCTTTTCCGGCACGGGCTATGATCCCAACGGCCGCATGCAGAGCGATTTCGGCTCCAACGTTTATTCCATCAAGGAGGTTTCCACCCATGAAAAACTATGACCGCCGCAACAAATACTTTTTCGGTCTCGGTACCATCGGCCGCGATATGTTCTATGCCTTCGAGGCCAATGCGCTGCTCTATTTCCTGTCCAACATTCTCTCGCTTCCCATCCAGGTCTTTGCGGCGGTCAGTCTGGTGCTGTCGGTCCTTCGCATCGCGGACGCGCTGAACGATCCCATTACGGGTCTCGTGATTGACAACATCCATACCAGATGGGGTAAATTCAAGCCCGCGATCCTTGTCGGCGGCGTGTGCTCCGTGATCTTCTACCTGATCCTCTTTGGTAACATCGGCACCGGCGCGGCGTATGTGATCTTCTTCGCGGTCGCCTACATCCTCTGGGATATCAGCTACGGCATCAACGATATCGCATACTGGACGCTGCTGCCCGCGCTCACGCAGGATCAGAAGCAGCGCGAAACCTTTGGCGCGTTTGCGCGTATCTGCGCGAATATCGGCATGTATATCATTATGGTCGGCTGGCAGCCCATCACCGCTGCGCTCGGCAACACACAGAAGGCGTGGATGACGGTTGCGGTAGCTGTGAGCGTGATCTATCTCGGCTTTCTCTGCTTCCCGCTGTTCGGTGTGAAGCAGAACCATGCAATCAAAGAGGATGAGGAAAAATTCACCCTCAAAGACATGTGGAACGCCATCACAAAGAACGACCAGCTCATGTGGACGACGCTGGCCATGGGACTGTTTATGGTCGGCTACTGCACAACGACAGGCTTTGCCACCTATTACATGCAGTATCTCTACGGCGATATCAATCTGTACGCCGTGCTGGCCGCGGTCTGCGGCGTAGCGCAGCTTGCGGCCCTGATGATCTTCCCGCTGTTTTCCAAAAGGTATGACCGCCGTCAGCTTTACACCGGCGCAACGGTTCTTGTCATAGCGGGCTACGCGGTGTTTTTCTTCGCCGAGCATTCGATCGTGCTCATCGCCGCAGCTGCGATTTTGATGTTCGTCGGACAGGCGTTCATCCAGCTGCTGATGCTCATGTTCCTCGCCGATACGATCGAATACGGCCAGTGGAAGCTGGGCCGGCGCTCGGAGTCCGTCACGTTCTCCATCCAGCCGCTCGTCAATAAGATCGGCGGCGCGCTCTCGACCGGGCTCATCAGCGTCAGTATCATGCTCGCCGGCATCAAGACCCGAGGCAGTGACGTCGCCGCCGCCTCCATTGACGCATCCGGCAAACTGACCATCAAGATCGCCATGCTGGCAATTCCGGTTATCATGATCGTGGCCGGATATGTGATCTATTTGAAAAAGTATAAGATCAGCAAGACATTCTATGATCAGATCCTACGCGAAATCAAAGAACGCGAAGCGATCAAATGAGCCTGACTGGTAATTTGGAGAATCACTGAATTACAGAAAACACACAAAA
>JAEDFW010000117.1 GCA_016297855.1 Oscillospiraceae bacterium | reverse complement strand
TTTCCAACTGTTGTCCCCCACTGAAAGGCAGGTTCCTCACGCGTTACTCACCCGTCCGCCACTAAGTCATCCCGTCCGTTTGACCGAAGTCGCCCTTCTGGGAGCTTCGTTCGACTTGCATGTGTTAGGCACGCCGCCAGCGTTCGTCCTGAGCCAGGATCAAACTCTCAATAAAATGGTATCTTAAAGCCTTGCGGCTCTAAAATCAATTCTACTTAAGTTCGCTTCTAGCTATACTCAAGAATTTTCGTTGGCTATTCAAAGAATCTCTTTTCGACATTCATTCGAACAACTTGTTTAGATCTTAATCGATCAAAATTGTCCAAGGTGTTTGTTCATGTTTCTCGTTGTTTAATTTACAAGGTGCACTCCGCAGTTTTGCGAATCGCTCGTCATCAGCGAGCTTGATGATTATATCTCAGCAGCTTATGTTTGTCAAGAACTTTTTCAAAAGTTTTCAACATTTTTTGAAGCAGCTGTGATGCGCTGTTTCTCAACGCGGGTGTTATGATACCAAACGCCGCAGAAAATGTCAACACCTTTTTGCCCGAAAAACTATCCAAAAGCGCTGTGGAAAACTTGTTGCTTTTTAATCGCAGTCACCACTTGACACGCCTACAGGCGCAGTCTTTTTCAACATATCCACACTATGAAAAGAGCGGACGCCAAACAGCGTCCGCTCAGTATCATTAGTTTTCTATTATTCAGCGTCTTCAATGAGGCCATAACCGCCGTCAGTTCTCTGATAAACAACCGCAAACGCGCCATCATTGTCCTCGTCACGGAACGCGAAGAAGGTATGCTCCAGCAGATTCATCTGCAGGATTGCCTCTTCTCTGGTCATGGGCTTCATATTGAAATGCTTCACACGCACGATTTCAAACGTGCTCTCCTCCGGCTCATCCGGAGCAAACGATGTGACATCCGGCGTACGGACAAATGCGTCGTGCCGCAGTCTGCGGGCCAGTCTGGTTTTGTTTTTGCGAATCTGGCGTTCGATGGTTGACACGGCAGCGTCGATAGACGCAAACATGTCAGATGTGCTTTCGCTGGCACGGAAGTAGGTATTGGCCGCATGCACGGTGATTTCAACATTATTCTTGTTTTTCTCAATACTGAAAGCAACAAGGGCGTCGGCATCTTCTCCGAAAAAACGTTCCAGCTTCATGACCTTTTTCTCTGCATAATTGTGAACATTTTCCGGCAGTGTGACTTTCTTCTCGGTATACTGAAATCTCATAATAGCCGCTCCTTTCGTTTTGACCCTACAGGAGTTTCCTCCTGTGTATTCAGTATACCACAACATGCATAGTTTTCGCAACGGTTTTCTCCTGCCGCTTGGTGAACTTTCTGTAAATTCCGACATTCAGCTGAACAGCTCGATCAATTCCATCAGGCTCAGCCCGAAAAAGCGGGAAAATGCCAGCAGATTTCTTGTGCTGATGCTTTTCTGCCGTCCGGACAAAATGCGGCGCAGCATACCTGTATCGATGCCCGTGGCCGCAGCAAGCGCAGCGGGTGTCAAGCCGCGCCCATCGAGAAGCCGCTGCAGTGCTGCTCCTGCGTTCTCATACATCCGCATCGTGCTTCTGCTCTGCCTCGTCAAGGAGTTCGGTCATTATCATCTGAAACAGCTGTTCCGCGCTGTTTCCGAACGCGCGCTCCAGCGCACGCGCCTGCTTCTGCGTCGGCGCCATCAGTTCGAGCGTCATGAGGTTGCCAACCTCGTCGTCAAGTGCCATGACGACCGAGAAATCACCGTTCTTTCGCGGCAGGATCTGCGTGCGCACGAGGCTGCTTCTATGCGCTTCGCGGTTAAACCGTTCGACTGCCGCCAGCGCGCGCTGACGCACCGGGAACGCGATGCCATCCGCCGTCAATTCTTCGTTTCTGCGGCCTTTCTCCGTAATTACATACTGCCCCGTGCCGCTCTGCTCAAGATGGCCGCTCGCCACCAGTTCAGGCACAGCAACGCAGACGTCAAAGTAGCTCAGTTTGTCGTCCTGATAACACAGCTCATAGAGCTTCTGCAGCTCCAGCGGATACTGCGCGCGCGCCGCTACAAACAAAATCAGTACCTTTACGTCCAGCATATCCTGAATAAATCCATGCGCCTGCATTTCAATCACCTCATGGCAAACATTTCTTGTTCCTCTACAGTATACCACAAAACCCTTTGCAGTTGCAAGGTTTCGGGCAACCGCGCCGAATCCTGGCAATATTTACAGCTTGCAATCTGGCAGCGATTGGCGTAAAACGAAAGCGAAGGAGGTTTTACCATGAAAAGAAAACTGTTCGCAATTCTTCTTGCGCTGGCAATCAGCGTCAGCGCCGCCGTACCCGCCATGGCCGCATCGCGTCCGGGCGGATGCAGTGTCCGTCCGTCGTGCCGGCCGTGTCCGAGCTACTGCTGGGACTTCGATTTTGGCTGCCGGCCGGAGGAAGGCTGCCCCGAGACTGGCTGCCCCACGCCGGGTGAGCCTTCGGAGCCGGAGACTCCCGCTGAACCGGAAGTTCCTTCTGAACCCGAGACCCCTGTTGAGCCCGAAGTCCCCTCTGAACCCGAGACTCCCGTCGAGCCGGAAACTCCCGTAGAGCCCGAGGTTCCTTCCGATCCTGAGACTCCTGTCGAGCCGGAGGCCCCTTCCGAGCCTGACCAGCCCGAATCGTCCGACGGCGTACATGCCTATGAGCGTCAGGTCGTGGATCTGGTCAATGTCCAGCGCGCCCGTAGTGGCCTGCAGCCGCTCACGCTTGACGCAGAGCTCTGCCGCTTTGCGCGTGTAAAGTCGCAGGACATGCATGACAACCGCTACTTCGACCACAACAGCCCCACCTACGGCTCGCCGTTTGATATGATGCGAAGCTTTGGCATTACATATGCCTCTGCGGGGGAAAACATCGCCATGGGCTACTCCACGCCCGAAGCTGTTGTAAGCGCGTGGATGAACTCCGATGGTCATCGCGCCAATATTCTCTCGACCAAATTCGCCCTTCTGGGCGTGGGCTATGTCGCCGACGGCGGCTACTGGACCCAGTGGTTTATCGGCTGAGCCACAATATAAATAAAGAGACGGCCGGATCCCGGTTTGTTTACCCCTGCCTTCGGCAGGGGTTTTTTCTGCGCTTTGCACGCCACATGCGCATTTTTCATCCGTCATACATAAGATAGAACGAAGAAAGAAGGGATGCCATGATTCAAACCTTTGCCGTGATCGGCGGCGATGCACGCCAGCGGTATCTTGCCGGACTTCTCATGTCCGCCGGCTTCTGTGTCAGCTGCTATCAGGTTCCCGCACTCGCCGACACCCACGCGTCACTGCACGCGGCAGTCCAGAATGCGCAGGCTGTCGTGCTGCCGATGCCCGCGCTGCACACGCCCACACAGATCCGCGCAGCGTCCGGCGGTCTGCCGCTTGCTTCGCTTCTGGAATCCGTTCCCGCCGGTACATACATTTTGGGCGGCAAACTCGCCCCAGCAGCGGCGCTTCTTGCGCAATACCCCGTACGCGTGATCGATTATGCCGTATCTGACCCGCTCGCCATTGCAAACGCCGTGCCGACTGCCGAGGGCGCGATCGAGCTTGCCATGCACCATACCGACCGTACAATCTCCGGATGCCGTGTACTCGTCGTGGGCTTTGGCCGTATTGGGCGCTTGCTGGCACTGAAATTCAAAGCGCTCGGCGCATTCGTAACTGTATCCGTCCGAAAACCTGCCGACCGCGCGCTTGCCTCAACCCTTGGCCTGCGCAGCGATGAAACCGGCCGCTATACGCGTGGTCTGTACCAATACACATGTGTATGCAACACCGTGCCCGCTCCGGTATTTTCCGCCGCTCAGCTGCGCGCGCTGCAGCCTGGCTGTGTGTTCATCGACCTTGCCTCCGGCACCGGCGCGCTGGAGGCAGATGAAGCCGTTCCCGATACCGTCAAGTATCTGCACGCACTTTCGCTGCCAGGGAAATGCGCGCCGGCCACGGCAGCCGCCGCCATCAAAGATGAGATTCTCCGCACACTGCACGAAATGGAGGCACTATGAACCCTGTCACTCTGGGCTTTGCCATGTGCGGCTCGTTCTGCACATTCTCGCCCGTACTCACGCAGCTGGCCGCACTGCACGAAGCCTTTCCCGACATTGTCCCAATTATGTCAACCGCCAGTTACGAGACCGATACCCGATTCGGCAAAGCAGAAGCATTCCGCGCGCAGCTGCGTGCGATCTGCGGCCGCGACATTCTGCATACGCTGACGGACGTTGAACCGCTTGGCCCCAAGCAGCTTCTTGATCTTCTCATCGTCTGCCCCTGCACGGGCAATACCCTCGCAAAACTCGCCGCCGGTCTTGCCGATACGCCGGTGACGCTGGCGGTCAAAGCGCACCTGAGGAACGAGCGCCCGGTCGTGATCGCTGTGTCGAGCAACGACGCGCTTGCCGCCAACGCCGCCAATATCGGCATGCTGCTGGCTCGAAAACACTTTTATTTTGTTCCTTTCCGCGAGGATGCGCCGGAAAAAAAGCCGCGCTCAATGGTCGCGGACTTTTCCAGACTGCGCGAAACCGTGGACGCCGCCCTGCACGGCGAACAGCTTCAGCCCATCGTATCCTAATATTGTATAAATAAGAACAAGGTATGGTCTCCCATACCTTGCTCTTTCTATTATCTCATAATTCCCACACAGTCGTAATACGGTTTTGATGCGATCAGCTCTTTGTTCTGCTTGAACGGCGTGTGGCCCAGCGTCACGACCGCGTAGTCACACAGCGCCATCGCCTCTTCCAGTGAGTGATTCTTATAGCCTGCCACGTCGCCTTCAATAAACGGCTCGCAGGCAATCACTTCGTAACCCATGTCCGTTAAGATATTGGCAAACAGCACGGACGGGCTTTCCCGCGTGTCGTCGATGTCGGCCTTAAAGCTCATGCCCAGCACCGCGATCTTGGCACCCGGCGCCACATCCTTGCTTACGCGCTCGGCCACCCACTGCGGTTTGCCGTCATTGACCGTGCGCGCCTCGCAGATGAGCGGCGTGATGTCCTCAAATTTTTCGTGGATAAACCACGGATCGACCGCGATACAGTGCCCGCCCACACCCACGCCGGGCGT
>JAEDFW010000116.1 GCA_016297855.1 Oscillospiraceae bacterium | reverse complement strand
GGTGAAAGATATCTTTGTGGCGAAGCGCCTTGTCCGCCGCATTCCTGTTTGTATCATACCGTATTTTCACCCAGAAATCAACAGGATTCCACTGCAAGCCAAGAAAAAATATTTTGTTTTTGTGTGCATTGTGTTGGCCGCGCCGCATATGAGTTTTTTCTCCGGACAGGCGGTTTTCTTATTGAATTTGCGCCGTGACTCGTATATAATAGGGTCAACTATTGGATTTGCGGAGGGTATGGCGGCATGGCGCAGATCGTATCGGTCATTTCCGGCAAGGGCGGCACAGGCAAGACCTCACTGTGCGCCGCCGTCGCCTCGTGCCTGGCCGCCGAACAGCAGAAGGTGCTCTGCATCGACTGCGACGTCGGCCTTCGCAACCTCGATATCCCGCTCGGCATGGCGGACGTGGCCTCGGTCACGTTTACCAGCGTCATGCGAGGCGAGTACGCCGTGTCCGACGCGCCCGCGCATCCGCAGCTTCCGTCGCTCTCGCTTCTGACCGCGCCGGTCAGCGAAACGCCCGAGTCGCTATCGGCTGATTCGTTCGGGCAGATGCTGTCATCTGCGGCAGAGGCGTTCGACTGGATCTTTCTCGACGCGCCCGCCGGCATCGGTGCGGGCTTCCATCTGGCCACGGCGTTTGCCGATACGGCGCTTGTTGTCTGCGGCGGCGACCCGGCAGCCATGCGCGACGCTTCCCGCACCAGCGCGCTTTTGTTCCGGAGCCGGCCCAATATCGAAGCAAAGCTCATCGTCAACCGCGTGAGCGTCAGGCTCTACCGGAAAATGCGCGCAACGATCGACGACGTGATGGACGAAGTCGGCCTGCCGCTTCTCGGCATTGTACCCGATGACGCCAGCGTCACGCTGGCCGCCGCATCCGGTACGCCGCTCATTGTCTATACCCAGCAGGGCGCTTCCGAAGCCTGCGCCCATATCGCCCGCCGCCTTTGCGGCAAAAAAGCGCCGCTGATGCGTCTGTAGCTGCGGCAAATACGAAGGAAAAGGAGCTGTAAGTATGAATATCACCCTGATGGCGCACGATAAGAAAAAAGAGCTGATGGTGCAGTTCTGCACAGCATACAAAAGCATCCTCTCCCGGCACTCGCTTTCCGCCACGGCCGCCACAGGCCGTCTGGTTTCCGAGGCAACGGGCCTGCCCGTTACGCTGTTTCTCTCCAAAAACCAGGGCGGTCACCAGCAGATCGATGCGCGTATCGCGTACAATGAGATCGATCTTGTGCTGATGTTCTCCGACCCCAACGACACCGACCCCTGGGAAGATCAGCGGATCATCCGCACACTGCACCTGTGCGACACCTACAACGTGCCCTGCGCGACCAATCTGGCCTCGGCCGAAATGCTCATTCTCGGCCTGCAGCGCGGCGATCTCGACTGGCGCATGATGGCCAAGTCGAAAAAGACTCTTCGTTAATTCCATTTGCCATGACGCGGAAGCAGTACCGCCCGCGCGCCGCCTCAGAGAGGAAGCCACTTTGCTGCAAGGCTTCTGCGGCGCAGAGCGTGAAGGACATCCGCCGAGCGCGCGTATAAGGCTTTTGCCGAAATCGCCGGCTGCCGCGCCGTTACTGCGGAAAAAGGGAGGGCTGCGCCCTCTGAATTTGGGTGGCACCACGAAGCACACAAGATGCTCTCGTCCCAATGCGTTGGGCTGAGAGCATCTTTTTTCGGAAAAGGCATGCGCCTTTTCCTTTGCATCGATTACCGAAAGGAAAGGAACTACAACACCATGGAAACAATCAGACCGCACACGCTCTCCGGCTTTATGGAGCTGCTGCCCGCGCCGCAGCTGCAGATGGAGGCCATCATGCAGGCGCTGCGCGAGACCTACGCGCTCTACGGCTTCACGCCGCTCGACACGCCCGTGATCGAAGCGGCCGACGTGCTGCTGGCCAAGGGCGGCGGTGAAACGGAAAAGCAGATCTACCGCTTTCAGAAAGGCGACGGCGATCTGGCGCTGCGCTTCGACCTCACCGTGCCGCTGGCCAAATATGTGGCGCTTCATTATAATGAGCTGACATTCCCGTTCCGCCGCTATCAGATCGGCAAGGTCTACCGCGGTGAGCGCGCGCAGCGCGGCCGCTTCCGCGAGTTCTATCAGGCTGATATCGACGTGATCGGCGACGGCAAGCTGTCTGTTGTGAACGAAGCCGAGATCCCGTCGATCATCTATAAAACATTCTCCCGTCTGGGTCTCAGGCGTTTTCAGATCCGCGTCAATAACCGTAAAATCCTCAACGGCTTCTACGCCATGCTGGGCCTTGCGGAAAAGGCAGGCGAGATCATGCGCTCGGTCGATAAGCTCGACAAGATCGGCGCCGAGAAGCTGAAGGCCATTTTGCTCGACGACTGCGGTCTGACGGACGCGCAGGCGGATGAGATCCTCGCGTTTATCGCCATCCGCGGCACGAACGCCGGGGTGCTTTCCGCGCTGGAAGGCTATCGCGGACGGAACGAGACGTTCGATCTCGGCCTTGACGAGCTGATCGCGGTCACGAAGTATCTGGCTGCCTTCGGCGTTCCGGAGGAGAATTTCGCCGTTGATCTCACCATCGCGCGCGGCCTTGACTACTACACCGGCACGGTCTATGAGACAACGCTGCTCGATCACCCGGAGATCGGCTCGGTCTGCTCGGGCGGACGGTATGACAATCTCGCCGGGTACTATACCGACCGGCAGCTGCCCGGCGTTGGCATTTCGATCGGCCTGACGCGGCTTTTCTATGTGCTCAATGAGCAGAACATGCTCTGTGAAGGCCATGACAGTCCCGCCGACGTGCTGATTCTGCCGATGACGGACGATCTGTCCGCTGCCGCCTCGCTTGCCACCGGCCTGCGCGAAAAGGGCGTCCGTACGCAGCTGTACACCGAGAATAAGAAGTTCAAGCAGAAGATCCAGTATGCCGACAAGCTGCATATCCCGTTCGTGGCCTTTTTGGGCGAGGACGAGATCGCGGCGAACACCGTATCGGTCAAGCGTCTGGCAACCGGCGAACAGCAGACGCTCCCGCCCGAGGACGCGGCGGCGCTCATCCTTGCCGCTGCCCAGCAGGCAGCGCAGCAGACGATTCTGAAGTAACATTCCATACAGAAAAAGGAAGGTCAATACTATGATGCAGTCCAGAACCCATACCTGCGGCCAGCTGCGGCTGGAAAACGTGGGCGAAACCGTCACGCTCTCCGGCTTTATGGAGAACGTCCGCGTCGTCGGCGCAAACCTCGCGTTCGTGATCCTGCGCGACTTCTACGGCACGACGCAGATCGTCATCGAGACTGAGCAGATGATGAACACGGTCAAGCCGCTCAACAAGGAATCCACCATCTGCGTCACCGGCGTGGTGCGCGAGCGCGCCAGCAAGAACCCCAAGCTGCCCACGGGCGAGATTGAGGTCGTGCCCGAGAAGATCGAAGTGCTTGGCCGCTGCCGCTACAACGAGCTGCCGTTTGAGATCAACCGCAGCCGCGAGGCCGACGAGACGGTGCGCCTGAAGTACCGCTATCTCGATCTGAGAAACCCGGCCGTCAAAAACAACATCATTCTCCGCTGCAACGTCATCGCCGCGCTGCGCAAGGCCATGATGGAGCACGATTTTCTGGAGATCACCACGCCCATTCTGACGGCCTCCAGCCCCGAGGGCGCGCGTGACTATCTGGTTCCCGCCAGAAAGCATCCCGGCAAGTTCTATGCGCTGCCGCAGGCGCCGCAGCAGTTCAAGCAGCTGCTGATGACCTCCGGCTTCGACCGCTACTTCCAGATCGCGCCCTGCTTCCGTGATGAGGACGCGCGCGGCGACCGCAGCCCCGGCGAGTTCTATCAGCTCGATATGGAGATGGCGTTCGCCTCGCAGGACGACGTGTTTACCATTCTTGAGGACGTATTCCCGCCCATCTTCTCAAAATACGGCAAGTACAACGTCGCGTCCAGCGCGCCGTTCCGCCGCATTTCCTTTAACGACGCGCTTGAAATCTACGGCTCGGACAAGCCCGATCTTCGCATCGACCTCGTCTGTCAGGATATGACCGCGCTTGTCGCGGGCAGCGAGTTCGCGCCCTTTGCCGAGGGCAACACTGTCAAGGCCATCGTGGTCACAGGCTGCGAGATGACGAGAAAGCAGATCGACAAGCTCTGCGCCGACGTGGAAGTTCAGGCCGGTCAGAAGCCGTACTGGTTCAAGGTCGAAGCCGACGGCACGTTCGCCGGCGGTATCGCCAAGTTCGTCCAGCCCAATAACGCCGCCATCACCCAAGCGCTCGGTCTGACGCCCGGCTGCTTCGTCGGCGTGAGTGCCGGCAAGAAGGCTGCGGCGCAGAAGACGGCCGGCGTCATGCGGAAGATGCTCGGCGCTGCCGTGCCGGGTCATATGGACAAGGAACGCTACGAGTTCTGCTGGGTCGTCGATTTCCCGATGTACGAGATCGGCGAGGAGTCCGGCGAACTGGAGTTCTGCCACAACCCGTTCTCGATGCCGGGCGGCGGCGCTGCCACGCTCGACAAGGCCATCGCGGGCGAAATTGACCCGCTCACCATCACCGCGCAGCAGTACGACCTCGTCTGCAACGGCGTGGAGCTGTCATCCGGCGCTGTCCGGAACCACGATCCCGAGATCATGATCAAGGCGTTCCAGCTCGTGCGTCTGGGTGAGGACGATGTGAAGAGCAAGTTCCCCGCCATGTATAACGCCTTCTGCTACGGCGCGCCTCCCCATGCCGGTATCGCTCCGGGCGTGGACCGCATGGTCATGCTGCTGGCCGGCGAGGAGTCCATCCGCGAGATCATTCCGTTCCCGATGAACAAGAACGCGCAGGATATCCTCATGGGCGCGCCCAGCGAGGTCACCCAGAAGCAGCTCGACGAACTGCATATCGCGATTACAGCAAAAGAAGATTAACCGTTCGCATCGCCCGCCGCAGACGTTCCGGTCTGCGGCGGGTTTTTGCGCAGCAGCTGCTTATTATTCGTTATTGTCGAAAACTCCTTCTTGTTTTTCGACGTTATGCCTGCTACAATAAGAGTGAAACCGTAATTCTAATAAAAATATCACGAATGAGAGGCGATCTGCAATGAAACAATTATTTGCCATGCTGCTTGCACTGTGTCTGCTGCTGAGTCTTGCCGCCTGCGCATCTTCCACGCCTGCGCCCGCAGCGCCCGAAACTGACGCGCAAACCGACGCGCCTGCGGCCGAACCCGAAGCACCAGCCGAAGAACCCGCCG
>JAEDFW010000115.1 GCA_016297855.1 Oscillospiraceae bacterium | reverse complement strand
CAGTGGAATTGAAAAACCGTGTCGCGTTTATCCGGGAGCTTGTCGAAAAAGCCGGGGCAAATGGCATTGTGTTCGGCAACAGCGGCGGTAAGGATTCTGCGCTGGTCGGCATTTTGTGCAAGGCCGCATGCGAGAATACTGTTGGCATCATGATGCCGTGCGAGTCGAAGCGGAATTTCGGCATGGACATGGACGACGGTGGTGCGCTTGCCGCGCAGTTCGGTATTGAAAATAGAACCGTCGATCTGACCGAGCAGAAGCAGGCCGCCGTGCGCGCACTGAGCACGATTACCGAGCTCAACCAGCAGGCGCTGACCAATATTAACCCGCGTCTGCGGATGCTGACAGTCTACGCCGTCGCCGCAGCAGAAAACCGGCTGGTCGCCGGTACCGGTAACCGCAGCGAGGCGTATATGGGCTACTTTACCAAGTGGGGCGACGGCGCGTATGACTTTAACCCGATTGCCGACCTCACGGTTACGGAGATCTATGAGTTCCTGCGCTACCTCAAAGCGCCGCAGGCCATCATCGACAAGGCACCATCTGCCGGCTTGTTTGAAGGTCAGACCGACGAGCAGGAGATGGGCGTGACCTATGCCGCCATCGACAAATTCCTGCTCACAGGCGAGGCGAACGAGCGCGACAGGGCCATCATCGACCGCTATCATGCCAGAAGCGAGCATAAGCGCACCGGCGCGGCTGTGTATCAGGGCTGAGAGAACGAATCCCACGTGGGTTTGGGATGCTGCTAAGAACGTAATCTGAGCAGTATGAGTATGGCATCTGCCAGACGCAGGATAGGAATGAAAAATGGGTATTCGGTACAAAAGCCGGATACCCGTTTTTTTGCGGAGTTACTGTATTGTGTTTTTCGCGTTTCTGCGGTAAAAGATCAGCCCTGCTGCATCTGCAAGGAACCAGCCAATGGGGATGGAACACCAGATTGCGACAACGCCCAATGGTGTATGCGGTGCCAGCGTATAGGACAGTGCAACCCGCGTTCCAAGAGAAATGATCGTGAGGATCAGAGAAATGTGCGGCTTGTTGATTCCTCTGAAATATCCATACCAGAGAAACAGAACACCGATTCCCGCATACATGGCGCCTTCTATCCGAAGGTATCGTGCACCTTCGCAGATAATTTCCGCCTCGCTTGCATCTATGAAGAGCTGCATCAGATTTCCGGCGAAGATGTAAATTAAAACAGAAACGGTCAGGCAGAAACCGGCAGAGGCCAAAAACGAAATACGTGTTCCTTTTCGGATTCGATCTGCCTTTTTTGCCCCGTAGTTTTGGGAGACAAATAAAGAGTACGCATTTCCAAACTCCTGTGCCGGCATATAAGCAATCGTGTCGATTTTCACGGCAGCAGCGAAGCTGGCCATGATTGTTGTGCCGAAGCTGTTGACCAGACCCTGAATCATCAGAATGCCGAAGTTCATGACGGACTGCTGGATTCCGGTTGCCACATCATTCACAATAATCTGCCATAGTCTCCGTAGATTGCATCCAGCACCGGCCGTGGTTCCGCGCAAAACCGGGAGCTTGGCTACGGAGTAAAGCATAATTCCGATTCCGCAAGCTGCCTGTGCAATGACGGTTGCCCATGCAGCACCGCTGACACCCATCCGCAGTCCCACAACGAACCAAATGTCAAGGATGATATTCATGACGGAGGAAACAGCCAGAAACAGGAGCGGCATGAGAGAGTTGCCCATGGCTCGGAGCAAGTAGGAAAAGAAATTGTAGAGGAACACGAATAAAATGCCCACAAACACAGCCGACACATAGTCTCGCGTCATCTCCATCAGTTCCGGCGGTGTTTGCAGCAGATTCAGAATGAGCTGCATTCCCGGATAGATGACAAGATAAATGACACCTGTCACCACAAGGATGAACCAGAAAGAAAGACGAACATCTACGCGCAGTTTTCTTTCCTCTCCTGCACCGTAATCCGCAGAAAAGAAAGCGCCGCTGCCCATGCAAAGCCCGATGATGATGGATGTAATGAAAATCATCAGAGTGTAAGCGGAGCCAACAGACGCCAGAGCATCCGCTCCGATACACTTTCCAACAATTAAAGTATCAACCAAATTATAGACCTGCTGCAACAAATTTCCTGCGATCATCGGAAGAGAAAACCTGATGAGCTTTTGAAAGATAGACCCTTGGGTTAAATTGATTTCCTTCAACTTTGCGCCTCCGGTTTATGCATGGTTGCTGATCAGTGACAGATAAGCATCGGGGCATGATTTGCCCCGATGCTGTTCCTTTCGCTGCTTCTGTTTGCGCTCATCGATGACGGGTCTCACCGCCGGTACAGCGCCGGCGCTGCCTCGTTTGCAGGATTCGGATCGACCCACATGTCAAGAAGCATCGTTTGCGAACGTCTGGGAAATGGCGGATATGCGCTTATCGCTCGGTGCCGAGGAAAAAGACCGAGATGACGCCCGGACCGGTGTGTGCGCCGATCACAGGACCGACATAGTTGATAATGATCTGCTTCACGCCGGTCTGCTCCTGAATCCGGCCGGCGACGTACTCGGCTTCCTCGCGGCAGTCACCGTGGCAAATGAATACGGTCTGCTCATGCGGATCGATCGCCGTATCATGCAGCTTCTGCGCCAGCGCATCGAGAGATGCTTTACGGCCGCGCGCCTTACTGACCGGGACGAGCTTACCGGCGTTGTCCATGTGCATGACGGGCTTGATCTGCAGCATGGTTCCCAGAAGAGCGGTGGAAGCGGGAATGCGGCCGCCGCGCTTTAAGTACATGAGGTCATTTACCGTGAACCAGTGGCACAGGTGCAGTTTGATCTCATCCAGATACGCCGCAACCTCATCGAGCGAAGCGCCGGCTTGCTGCTTCTTCGCAGCCAGATATACATAAAGGCCCTGACCCAGCGACGCGCAGAGGCTGTCGATGGTAATGATTCTGCGCTCCGGGTATTTTTTCCGCAGTTCTTCAGCAGCAATCACGCCGGACTGGTACGTCGTGCTCAGGCCCGAGGAAAAACCGATGAACAGCACGTCAAGCCCTGCCTGCAGCACCTGCTCCATCGCAGTGATGAATGCTTCGGGATTGACAGCGCTGGTCGTTGCGACCACGCCTTGCCGAATCTTGTCATAGAATTCCCGGAAGCCGATCTCGCGGCCGTCCAGATAGTTGGCGTAGACGTTTCCTTCCATGAGTACCTGCAGCGGCAGAACTTGCAGGTCAAGTGAATCGGCCAGCTCCTGCGGAAGGTCACAGGAGGAGTCGGTAATGATCTGATACCGTTTTTCCATAAGAATCCCCCATTTTCAGTCTGGTTGTATGTAGCCATTATAGCGGATACCGTGCCAAAGCGCCAGTGACAAAAAACAACGGCGGCTCTACGACTGGCAAATGCCATTCTACTGAGAGTAGAGTGGAAAAAATCGGGCATATTGATGAAGTTTCACAAGGGATTTGCTGTATCCGAAAAAGTGTGATATGATATTACGAAATTGAAACAAAGCAGGAGCGCAATCCATGAAACTTGATCAGACACAGCCTCCGGTTCGCGAAGAACACGCGCCGCAGGAGTTTTCACAGGCCCGCACACAGATGCAGCAGCGCGTCCGACAGAGAAAACGGAAGCGTTTTCTGAAAAGCTGCAAGGCTGCCGCGCTGATGCTGGCGATTATCCTTCTGACTGCGGCGGTGGGGCTTTTTATCCATCATTTTGTGATCGAGCGCTATTTCCCGGCACGGCCGGCGGCCGAAGCGCTGATTCCGGCTGCACCTGAAGTGCCGCAGGAACCGGAAGCAGAACCAGAACCTGAACCGGAAACAGAACCCGAACCGGAATCTGAGCCTGAGCCTGAGCCTGAGCCGGAACGGGAACCTGAGCTGGAGAAGGAACCAGAATCCGAACCGCTGGATCAGACGCTGCCGGTTTATGCGTACGCCAGTGAGACGGAAAAAACGCAGCAGCTCGACCTGCAGATGTACAGCACGAATGCCATTCTGATCGATCTGGAAACAAATACGGTATTGGCCGAGAAGAATGCGGACGAAATCATCTACCCCGCGTCGATGACAAAGATTATGACGGCGCTCATCGCCTGCGAAATGATCGCCGACTGGGACGCGACGTACACCATGGCACAGGATGTTATCGATACATATTTTTTGGCTGATGCAACGATGGCGGGTTTTCTGGCAGGCGAGGAAGTGACGATGCGTGATCTCGTTTATGGTGCGGTGCTGCCGTCGGGTGCGGAGGCAACCTATGCGCTGGCTGACGTGATCGCCGGATCAGAAGAAGAATTCGCCGAGTTGATGAACGAAAAGGCGGCAGAGTTGGGGCTTGAACATACGCATTTTGTCGATGCCAGCGGCCTGCACGACGACGAGCATTACACCACCGTGCGTGATATGGCCATCATTCTGCAAGCCGCGCTGAATCATGAACTGTGCCGCGAGGTGTTGAGCACCGCGCGATATACTGCAAGATCCACCGCGCAGAACCCCGAGGGCGTGGAGATGGTCAATAAATTCCTTGTCCGGGCCGAGTCGCAGGAACTGTCCGGTGCTGCAATCGTCGCTGCCAAGACGGGCTACACGTCTGAGGCGATGAACTGCTGCGCCAGCTATGGCCTTACGCCGGACGGCCGCGCGTGCATCTGCGTCACAGCAGGCGCCTGGACGAGCTGGTACGCGCTGTATGACCATATTGCCATGTATACGACCTATGGCTGGTAGTTCATCAAGACAGGAGGTAATCACAATGCGCTTTTTGGATCTGGCTGAGCAGCGGTTTTCTGTGCTGCAGTTTGATCCGCGGCCAATCGAGCAGGAAAAGCTGGATGCAATCCTGCGTGCCGGTCAGCTTGCGCCAACGGCCTGTAATTTCCAGCCGCAGCGAATTCTGGCACTGACCAGTGCGGCGCGCATCGCGCAGCTGCAGGATGTGACGCGCTGCAAGCTCCCGTTTGCGGCGGCAATGCTGGTCTGCTATGATAAAACGGCCTGCTGGTACAGGCCGTGCGACGGAACATCCAGCGGAGAGATCGACGCGAGCATTGTGACGACGCACATGATGCTGGAGGCGACAGAACTGGGACTAGGC
This sequence comes from Oscillospiraceae bacterium, assembly GCA_016297855.1. GTDB lineage: Bacteria > Bacillota > Clostridia > Oscillospirales > Oscillospiraceae > CAG-170. The sequence continues at coordinate 314 of JAEDFW010000115.1, read as the reverse complement.
TCAATCTGGGTCATGTCGTGGAATCCAGAGAAGATACGCGACGCGTTTGCAATTCCAGAATCGTTCGAGCCGGTTTCACTGCTGATTCTGGGCTACAAGGCGGAAAGCGCAGCGCCGCGTCCCGGCCATCTTTCGCGCAAGCCGCTGCAGGAGACGGTGTTCTGGGAGCACTTTTCTGAATAACAGAGTGCCGCTCCGACAGGAGCGGCTTTTTCATTATCTACGAGGGGGAAAAAGTCCAGCGCGCGCCTGTGCAAACACAAAAAGCTGTGCTACAATGGAACTACCTGAGGAAAGGGGCGGTTTTATGAAGA
>JAEDFW010000114.1 GCA_016297855.1 Oscillospiraceae bacterium | reverse complement strand
TCAAGACCATCTTGAAGGCCATCGAGCTTCTGAAGCAGGATCAGGCCTCCATCGCTGTATTCCCCGAGGGTGGTACCAACCGCACCGAACAGACACTTCTGCCATTCCGTAACGGCACGTTCAAGATCGCGCAGAAAGCCAATGTCCCCATTGTCATCTGTGCGTTGACCAATTCCAACGCAATCAAAAAGAACATGTTCCGCCGCCGTACCGACGTGTATCTGGACGTGATCGACGTTCTGCAGCCGGAGAGCTTCAGTGCCGAGAAAACGCTTGAGATCGGCGAACAGACACGGGTAATCATGGAACGTGGCATTGCCGCCCGGCAGGCCGCACTTGCATAAAAAGTGCTCGCAGGCACATTTGTGCCTGCGAGCTTTTTCATCTTACAGCGACGCTGCCAGAGCCTGCGCGCGCATTTCTGCTTCACGAAGCGAACCCTCCGCGTCAAATCCCGCCACATCCATGCCGTCGGCTGCAATGCAGTGGTAACGGCCGACGCCGAAGAAGGTATGCAGCGCATCAAGATAGCGGCTGCCCATTTCCATACCATCGTCCGTGTAAAATCCGCCGCGTGTGGTGAGAAACACCATGTCCGACGCCCGACAAAGGCCCTGCAGCCCTTTTTCTGTGGAGCCGAAGGTGATGCCGTCAACCGAAACCTGCTCGATATACACCTTCAGAAGCGCAGGAAAGCTCAAATCCCAGAACGGCGCAGCGATCACAATAAGGTCGGCCTCCGCAAACTGATGCGCGTAGCGAAAACGCGGATGGCTGCGGTCGCCGGTTTCCAGCAGCCGCTGCCGCTCGACAAAATAATCGCCCTTGAAGTACGGCAGATTTTCTTCCATGAGATTCAGCCGCGTCACATGATACGCCGGATCAAGCGCAGCCAGAAATCTGTCTGCCAAACGCCTTGTCCTCGATTCATTGCCGCGGATGCAGCAGTCAACAAACAGTACCTCTTTCATCGCGTCGTTCTCCCCTTCTCCAGACGCACGAACGCCTCCAGCGCAGTAAGGATCTCGTTGCGCTCACCGAGCGCAGTCAAATCCTCGCCGTCTACATAGCCGCCGATGGCGTCTGCCGTATCCTCACCGTAGACGACGACATTGTTCAGGATCGACGCGGCCTGCATGCCGCGCAGACGGCCGATGGTGTACAGTGCGGCCGTTTCCATGTCCGCGCCCAAAACGCCCTTCTGCGACCAATAGGCGCTTTCTGCATCCGATTCATCATGATAGAAGCTCTCGTGGCTGTGCGCAATGCCGACGCGGTGTTTGATTCCCAGCGCGCGTGCACTTTCCATGCACGCATAAAGGAGCTCAGTGTCGGCCACCGCAGGGTACATGGCGTCCACATATGCCTTTGACGCGCCGTCGTCGCGCACTGCACCTGAGACCAGAATCAGCTCTCCAAGCGCAATACCAGTCTGCAGCGCGCCGCAGGAACCGATCCGGATGGCGGCGGTGACACCAATGTTGTGCAGCTCCTCCACCGCGATTCCGGCGGAGCACCCTCCAATACCGGTCGAAATAGCCAGCACTTTCACGCCCTTATAACTGCCAAGTACACTGCGAAACTCCCGGTTGTAAGCCATTTCCTGCGGATCGTCAAAAAAAGCGGCAATGCGGCCAACGCGAGCAGGATCGCCCGGCAAAATAGCATAGCGCGCGCCAACGGACGCATCCAAACAAATATGCGGCTGTTTCATGATTAGCGCCTCCCGTTTTCTTTCATCTTAGCATATTACGAACGCTTTGGCAATAAAAACCGCAGCAGCGCATGCTGCTGCGGTATATTACAACGTCCGAATCTCGATGTGGTATGCGTTCAGACCGCATACCGTGTGTTCTATCTCAATGACGTATTCCAGATCCAAAATCCCGCCGTTTTCGTTGAGCAGCACGCTCATGGTCTTCGTTTCCACGCCCAGAAGCAGCGCGCCAACGCCGGCAGCGTCATAGAGGGAATCATCCCGGCTCCCCACGGAAAAAAACATGGTTGAATTGACCTTGCCGGTTCGGCGCAGCGTGACCGTACTTCCGTCTTCGATCGTAAAGGTTGTGACCACACCCTCAAGCCCTGTCATCTGCGTTTCAACATAGGAAAACGTAACATAGCCCGGCTCATAGCAATATGAGCCCTCAGTCACAAGTTCGATGCTCTCCGGCGCTTCGCCGGGCAGCCGCTGTGTACCGCGGATAGAAATGAGTGCAGGCATAACCATATTCATTCATCAAGTGCCAGCGAGATCAGATTGTCGATCAGTTTACTGTAGGCAATGCCGCTGGCTTCAAACAGCTTTGGGTACATGGAGATGGAGGTAAAGCCCGGCATGGTGTTGATCTCATTGAATACAACCTCCTGCCCCTCGTGCGTTACAAAGAAATCAACGCGCGAAAGCCCGCGGCAGCCCAACGCCTCATAGACGCGGATAGCCTGTTCGCGCACGCACTCAGCCACATCCTCAGGCAAACGCGCAGGAATATACAAGCTGGCACAGTCGGAAATATACTTGGCCTCATAGTCATAGAACTCGGCACCGGAGTCAATTTCGCCGCAGACCGAAGCAAACGGGTTATCGTTGCCCAGCACCGCGACCTCAACCTCCTGACCGTCGATAAATTCCTCAACCAGAACCTTGCGATCAAAACTCAAAGCAATACGCAGCGCCTCAAGAAGCGATGTCCGGTCAGTTGCCTTTGACACGCCAACCGACGAACCGGTGCCCGCCGGCTTGACAAATACGGGATAGGCAAACTTTGCCTCGACTGCGCTGAGAACCGCGTCCTCACTGTGCGAAAAATCACGCTGCGTTACAAGATGCCAAGCTGCCTGACGTACGCCGGCATGGTCGGCAATGAGCTTGGTGATGGTCTTATCCATACACGCGGCAGACGCGGCAACATGCGGCCCAACATACGGCAAGCCAGCAATCTGAAGCAAACCCTGCATCGAGCCGTCCTCGCCGTTTTCGCCGTGCAGCACGGGAAAAACCACGTCAATGCGCTCACGCACGACGCAGTCGTTTTCAAAGCTGAGCAGTCCCTGCCCATGCACGGGCGAGATCGTGGCGCGGCGGTTGTTCTCGCAGTTCTGCCACGTTCCGGCAGGCAGCATGCTGTAATCCGTCCCGCCAAACAAAATCCAATCGCCGTCCTTTGTGATGCCGACGGGAAAAACATTATACTTCTCCTTGTCGATATTGTTGAGCACAGACTCTGCCGAACGCAGCGACACCTCATGCTCCGGCGAAACACCGCCAAAAAGGACACAGACGCTTAATTTTTTCAATGGAATGATCTCCCTTTCACCTGCTCCGGCTAAATATTCAGGCAGGATAATTGCTTTACTATCATATGTCAAATCACCGCAGAACACAAGTACAATTTTCCATATTACTGTGATTTTAACAGTAGAAATATTTGCGCAAAGTGTATATAATGAATGCGAGAGGAGGCTCGCGTCATGCAGATCGAATTGACAAAAAAGGAATTCCGCAGACTTCTGGACATGGTCTATATCGGCAACTGGATTCTCAACTCTACCCGCGGCGACGACCGTATTGCCGACTACGACGAGGTTGAGTCCAAGCTGTTTGGCCTCTGCCGCTCGGAAGGCATGAAGAGCCTTGTTGAAAAGTGGGAGGGTGAGGACGTTCCCTCACGCGCGTTTTCCGACGGCGGCATCCACGAAGCCATCATGGACTACGAGGACACTGTTTTCTATGAAATTCTCGCGGAAGAGCTTGCGCGGCGCGACATGGACTACCAGCCGGTGTCCAAAGAGAACTACGATGAGCTGGTCTCGCGCATGGACGATTACATTGCGGAATTCGAAGCGCACGGGACAGACAATATCCTCATCAACAACATGGATTGAACAAGTCCCTGTTTTGCAGCTGCAAAACAGGGACTTGTTTGTCAAACGATATCCATGCACGGATCGTGGGCGTTTGGCCCGTCATCCAGAAATTCATTGACGCGCACGCCGCGCTGCTGCTTCATTTCCTCTACATTTTTGTGAAGGAGTTCTTTTACCACCATAGGATCGCGGATGCTTTTGATCTCCAGATGCGGCGTAGACTTATCCGATGAATGGATCAGGACTGTGCCGACACCGAAGATCCGCTGCCACAACGTGACACGCAAGCTGATATCTGTGACGCGGTAAAGCACAATCTCCTCCATATGCATGTTGAAAAAACCGTGTTGCATAAACAGGCGGTCTTTTGACAAATAGTACTTGGTAAAGCTGATGGGCATACCCAAGATGCGCTTCCGGTCTTCCCATAGTGTCTCAATACCGAGTTTCATGTGCATTCCTCCTTTTTACTCAGTATACCGCCGCTTTTACCGCCGGTCAAGGAAGAATTACAGAAAAACGCTATGCCAGATTGAAGATCACAAGGACAAGACCGTAGATCACGCTCGCCACCGTACCGTAGACGATCACCGGACCTGCGATTGAGAACATTTTAGCCGCCATGCCGGTCACAAAGCCCTCCGCCTTGAATTCAATTGCCGGCGCGACGACCGAGTTTGCAAAGCCCGTGATGGGCACGAGCGTACCCGCGCCCGCGTGCTTTGCAATGTCATCATAGACGCTAAGCCCCGTCAGAACCGCACTGATAAACACCAGTGTAACAGACGTCGCGGTGGCCGCCATGTCCTTGTCCAGATCCAGCGCCTTGTAGCCATTCTGGATGAGCTGGCCCAGCACGCAAATGAGCCCGCCGATCCAAAAAGCGTTGAACATATCCTTCCAGATCGGTGATTTATCAGATAGCGAGCCAACATACTCCTGATATTCCTTGTTTGTCATCATAAAAACGCACCTCCGTTTTGCTAGTTTGCGCAAAACAGCGCGTTTTACTACCTACTTATAAAAACGCCTTCGGCTTTTCGCCGAAGGCGTTTTTGAAACTGTAACTTAAACCAGCTCGATGACGGCCATCTCAGCAGCATCGCCGCGGCGAGCGCCCAGACGGGTCACGCGGGTGTAACCGCCGTTACGGTCGGCGTACTTCGGAGCGATCTCGCTGAAGAGCTTCTTGGCGACATCTTCCTTGGTGATATACGCCAGAGCCTTGCGGTAAGAAGCGAGCGTGTTCTTCTTGCCGAGGGTGATCATCTTCTCAGCAACCGGCTGCACTTCCTTCGCTCTGTAGAACGTAGTCTCGATCTTGCCGTTCTCGAACAGATACGTGGTCATAGCCCGGAGCATCGCCTTTCTCTGGTCGCTGGTTCTGCCGAGCTTTCTGGTACCAAACATGGGTGTTTACCTCCTTCTTTGAAAGGTTATCGCTTAATTGTTGTTATTGGAATTGGTGGAATCGTCACTGGCCAGAGACAGGCCCATCATGGCGAGCTTGTTCTGAACTTCCTCGAGCGACTTTCTGCCCATATTGCGGACCTTCATCATATCTTCGCCGGTTCTGGAAATCAGATCCTCGACGGTGTTGATGTTGGCGCGCTTGAGGCAGTTGAAGC
>JAEDFW010000011.1 GCA_016297855.1 Oscillospiraceae bacterium | reverse complement strand
CTTGTTCTCGAGCTGCGCTGCCCCAATTGTCTGGAACTGCTCGAACCGGATATGAAATTCTGTCCGTACTGCGGTGCGGATGTACACAACAATTAATGTGTAAAAATGCAGGAGGCGCTTCGCGCCTCCTGCATTTTTACACTCTCTTCCACTTCACGCCGCCGGGGAAATCGGTCAGTTCCACGCCCTGCGCGGACAGCTCTGCGCGGATGCGGTCGGCCTCGGCAAAATTCTTGGCCTTTTTGGCGTCATAGCGCGCCTGCAAAAGCTGCTCCACGGCCGCATCCTGCTCGCCGGACTCGGATACGATGCTGTACGCGCCGCCGGTCGTGGTCGCGGCAGCGGCCTTCTTTCGCGCCTCTTCAGCCTTTTTGAGAAGATCCAGACTCAGTACCTGATCGAACTCGCTCAGCATTGCCAGCTTGGTCGCATCGTTCGTCTTATACTTGAGTACGTCATAAAGAGCCGTGACGGCGAGCGACGTATTGAGATCGTTGCCAAGCGCCTTATTGAAGCGCTCGCGCAGCGCGGCCTCAGCAGCTTCGTCGATCGGTTCATCAGACGGTTTGAGCGCCGCGATCTTTGCGATCAGCTTCTGAAAGGTACCTGCGGCGTTGTCAAGATTCTCCCACGAGAACACCAGGCTCTTGCGGTAGTGGCTCTGCAGGCAGAACAGGCGGTAGCAAAGCGGGTCATAGCCCTTCTCCTCCAGCAGCGATACCGTCAAAAACTCGCCCTTGGACTTGGACATCTTGCCGGAATTGGTGTTGAGGTGCAAAACGTGCATCCAGTAGTTGCACCACTTGTGGCCCAGATAGCTCTCGGACTGCGCAATTTCGTTGGTGTGGTGCGGGAAGGCGTTGTCGATGCCGCCGCAGTGGATATCGAGGTCCTCTCCCAGATGCTTCATCGAGATACCGGAGCACTCGATATGCCAGCCGGGATAACCCACGCCCCAGGGAGAGTCCCATTTGAGCGCCTGATCTTCAAACTTGGACTTTGTGAACCACAGGACAAAGTCATTCTTGTTGCGCTTGTTGGTATCTTCCTCCACGCCTTCACGCACACCGACGGCGAGGTCTTCTTCATTATGGTCGTTGAAGATATAGTATTTTTCCAGTTTTGAGGAATCAAAATAGATGTTGCCGCCGGCAGCGTAGGCATAGCCGGTGTCCAGAAGCTTTGAGATGATCTTGATATACTCGTCAATGCAGTTGGTGGCAGGCTCGACGACATCCGGGCGCTTGATATTGAGTTTCTGGCAATCGGAGAAGAACGCTTCGGTATAGAAGCGCGCGATTTCCATAACCGACTTGTGCTCGCGCTTTGCGCCCTTGAGCATTTTGTCCTCGCCCTCGTCAGCATCAGAGGTCAGATGGCCAACGTCGGTAATGTTCATGACGCGTTTGACGTTGTAGCCCACATAGCGCAGATACTTTTCCAACACATCTTCCATGATATAGCTGCGCAGGTTTCCGATGTGCGCAAAGTGATAGACGGTGGGGCCGCAGGTATACATCTTGACGATATCCGGGTGATTGGGGATAAATTCTTCTTTTTTATGGGTTGCAGAGTTATACAGGTACATGATGTGTCCTCCTCTAGTTTTCTTCTGCTTTTATGCCGGCAAGCGCCTGCTCCAACGTGGCAATACGAGCTGAGAGCTGCTGAATCTCCAGCATCACAGGGTCTGGCGTATGAATATGGTCGAGCTTTTCGCCGCACAGCCGTACGATGCGGCCAGGCACGCCGACTACAGTGGCATTGTCCGGCACTTCACGCAAAACAACCGAATTGGCCGCGATGCGCGCGTTGTTGCCTACACGAAACGGTCCAAGTACCTTAGCACCTGCGCCGACCATGACGTTGTTGCCAAGCGTGGGATGGCGCTTCCCCACATCCTTACCTGTACCGCCAAGCGTCACGCCCTGATAGAGCAGGCAATCGTCGCCGATCTCAGCCGTTTCACCGATGACAATGCCGGTTCCGTGGTCGATGACGAGCCGGCGGCCGATCTTCGCAGCCGGATGGATTTCGATCCCGGTCCACATTTTGGACCACTGCGACACCGCGCGTGCAAGAAAGCGCATATGATGTGTGTGCAGCCAATGCGCAATACGGTAATCGATTGTCGCGTGCAGGCCGTTATACAGCAGCAAAACTTCCGCTGCACTTTTTGCGGCAGGATCATTTCGTTTATATGCACGGATATCGTCAAAGATATGCATGGATCTCGTTCCTTCCAAAAGTGTCGCGAACAAAACCCGCCTCCTGAATGCTCAAGAGGCGGGTATAAGATACTCGCGGTTCCACTCTGATTTCTCGCTCAAGGCCTTGACGCGGCCCATACGGGGTCTCCCCTCGCTCACGAACGCACGTTCATACGGCGATTCCGAGTCCGCTTACAGCCGGCGGCGGACACTCTCTGTCAGAATAAAACCGTACTACTCTTTTCGGTCAACGCGATATGTACTTGTAAAATCACGCCAAAATCATAGCATTTCGGCGCGGAGATGTCAAGCCTTGAGATGCAGGCAGTCCCAGTTCTTCTGGAAATACTCGATTCCGGAATAGACCGTGGCCAGCACGACAAGAATTGTGACAACCCAATCAAGAACGGCAACACCAGTCACAAGCATCATAAGGATCAGACCGATCATGGTACTGAACGTTTTGATCTTACCACTCCAGCCGGCGGCAATGACTCGGCCGCCATTGGCGGCGACGAGGCGCAGACCCGTCACAGCAAACTCACGCGCAACGATGATAATGACCGCCCAGGCGGGCATTCTACCCCATTCGACCATGATGATGAGCGCCGCCGTGACCAGCAGCTTGTCGGCCAAGGGATCTAGAAACTTACCGAAGTCACTGACCTGATTGTAATGCCTCGCAATATAGCCGTCGAGGAAATCGCTCACCGACGCAATGACAAAAATCGCTACGGCGATATAGCGCATGTAGTCCAGCGCCGGGTTTGCAATGGCCAGCAGCAGAAACAGCATAAAAAACGGAATGAGCGCAACGCGCACAAGGGTAATCTTACTCGCAGTCGTCATTGGTATCTTCCTCCAAAATTCCCACCAGCTCGCCATCGTAGGTGTCGATGACACGAACATCCACAAAGCTGCCGGTTTTGATATGTCTGCTTGCGGTGAACCAGATCTTGCCGTCGATATCCGGTGAATCGGCATAGGTTCTGCCGTAGTAGCTGTCTTCTTCGGGGTCGTACCCCTCACAGAGCACCTGCATGGTTTCTCCGAGTCTGGACTCGTTGTAGTCGTCCATAATGCGCGACTGCAGCTCGGCTACGATTTCCGCACGCTGCTGCGCCACCTCGCTGTCGGGGTGCTCCATCTCGGCTGCGCGCGTGCCCTCTTCCGGCGAAAACGCAAATGCGCCCACGCGCTCAAGTCTGTATTCGCGTAAAAACGCGCAAAGCTCTTCAAACTCCGCCTCACCCTCGCCGGGCAGACCGGTAATCAGGCTTGTGCGGAGCACAAGGCCGGGAATCTCGTTACGCAGCCGTGTAAGCAGCGTCTTGAGATAGGCGCTGTTGCCGCGGCGATTCATGCGGCGCAAGATCGCATCATTGATGTGCTGGATGGGAATATCCAGATATTTTACGATCTTCGCCTCTGTTTTCAGCACATCAATCAGCTCGTCGGACATTTCATCCGGGTACAGGTAGTGCACGCGGATCCAGACAAAACCGTCAATTCTACACAGCTCGCGCAAAAGATCAGCCAGACGCCGCTCGCCATAGAGGTCAATACCATAGCGGCTGGTATCCTGCGCGACGACGATCAGTTCTTTCACGCCATCAGATGCCAGCGCGCGCGCCTCGGCAAGCAGATCCTCCATCTTCCGGCTGCGGTATTTGCCACGCAGCGACGGGATGACACAGTAGGCGCAATGGTTATCGCACCCCTCAGCTATTTTAAGATATGCGTAATACTCGGGCGTTGTGAGGATGCGCCCGGTCTCATCAACCGGCGCGTTGATATCATCGAAGCGCTGGTATGCGTGGCCGGAAAGCAGCTGATTGACGGCGTTTACGATGTCATAATACGAGCCTGTGCCCAAAATGCCGTCGACTTCCGGCATCTGCTCGAGTATCTCTTGCTGATAACGCTGGGCAAGACAACCAGTAACCAGAATTTTTCCGACGCTTCCTTCCTGTTTGAGCGCACCCATCGCAAGGATATTGTCGATCGCCTCGCTCTTGGCCGAATCGATAAAGCCGCAGGTGTTGATTATGACCAACTCCGCCCCATCGGGGTCGGGCAAGATCTCATAGCCCGCCTGCCGCAGCAAATACAGCATCTGCTCGGCATTCACCTGATTTTTGGCGCAGCCGAGCGAGATCATACCAACGGTATGGCTCATTCCATTTCCTCCATTATATCGTCTTCCTCCAGCTCCAATCCGGTCTGGTAGCGGCGCAGCGCCGATTGAATATCGCCCCAGCTGTGTCCACGCCGCAAGAGCGCGTCGACCGCTTTTTTGAGCGTCTTTTCATCCGGCTCACAACCCTTCAGCCGCTGACGAAGAAAGCGGTCGATGGTGTCGTCCATCGGCGGCACGCTCGAAAGCGCCTCGTCCCAATATTCGCGCGAAATACCTTTTTCATACAGCAGATTGCGGATGCGCGCACGGCCATAGCCTTTGGCTGCAGCGCTGGCGACAATCTGTTCGGCTGTTTTCGCGTCATCGATAAGATGCAGCTCCTTGAGCCAGTCAACCGCGTCTAATGCGTCGTTTTCGTCCTCGCCCTTCTGCACAAGGCGTCTTTTGAGTTCCTTCTCCGACACACCGCTGGCGGCTACGATCCGAACCGCACGTTCCCTTGCCGAAGCTTTTTTCACTGCAGCACAGAGCGATGCAAACTGCTCTTCATCCAGTTCCATTCCTGCGTACAGGCCGAAGTCCGCCACAAGATACGGCTGCGTTTTCAGCATGCTGCCGTCTGCAAAAACGAGCTTCACACGACCGGACTGCGGCATCGGCTCGAGCCGGTCAAGTCTCATCGTTAAAATCGTCGGCTGAGACGCTCACGGGCTTGGCAGCGGGCGCAATAGGCGTTCTGCTGCGATTCGGCTGCAGCTTCCACATATTCTCGCGCACGTCGGCTTCAATCTGTGCAGCAAGCTCAGGATGATCGATCAGATACTGCTTGGCGTTGTCGCGGCCCTGACCGATACGCTCATCTCCGATGGAGAACCAGCTGCCGCTCTTCTGGATGAGATCAAGCTGTACGGCCATATCGACAAGTTCGCCCCACTTGGAGATGCCTTCGCCGTACATGATGTCGAAAACCGCTTCCTTGAACGGAGGCGCAACCTTATTCTTCACAATCTTCGCGCGCGTGCGGTTTCCCACGATCTCGGTGCCGTTCTTGATGGCCTCAATGCGGCGGATATCGATACGGACAGAAGCATAGAACTTCAGCGCGTTGCCGCCGGTAGTCGTTTCTGGGTTGCCGTACATGACACCGATCTTCATACGCAGCTGGTTGATGAAGATGACGACGCAGTTGGTTTTTGCGATGTTGCCGGCCAGCTTTCTCAGCGCCTGCGACATCAGCCGCGCCTGCAGACCGACAAACGTATCACCCATCTCACCCTCGATCTCCGCGCGCGGCGTCAATGCCGCGACAGAGTCAACAACCACCACATCCAGCGCGCCCGAACGCACCAGTGCGTCGGTGATCTCCAGTGCCTGCTCGCCGGTATCCGGCTGCGAGACAAGCATGGAATCAATATCCACGCCGATGCGCGCGGCATAGTCGGGATCGAGCGCGTGCTCGGCATCGACAAAGGCGACCTCGCCGCCGCGCTTCTGCGCTTGTGCCACAATATGCAGCGCAAGCGTGGTCTTACCGGACGACTCCGGCCCATAGATTTCGATGATTCTGCCGCGCGGCACGCCGCCGATGCCAAGCGCGGCGTCAAGCGCCAGAGAGCCGGTGGGGATGGCGTCGACAACCATTTCCGGCTTGTCGCCAAGACGCATGACCGTGCCCTTGCCAAAGTTCTTTTCGATCTGCTGCAGCGCCGTTTCCAACGCTTTTTTCTTATCGCTGCTTGCGGTATCGGCCGTATTCTTTCTCTTTTCCATAATCAGATACCTTTCCTTTTAGTTTGTATCCTCAGTATATCACAGATGTTCCATAAATTCAAACATTTGTTTTAGCATTTATTTCTGCGCGATAACCGCGCGGATGATGCCGCGCGCATCCTTGCGGAACCGGATATCCGTGTATCCCGATGCCTCAAGCAGCATTCCAACGGCCATATACTGCCCAAAACCGAATTCCAGGCACAGATATCCCCCATCTTTCAGCGCAACAGTAAAGTTATCAAGAATCGCTCTGTAAAAATCCAGCCCGTCTTCCCCGCCGTCAAGGGCAAGGCTTGGCTCGTAATCGCGCACCGAAGGCTGCAGCTGCGTCATTTCCGCGCGCGTCACGTACGGTGGATTGGAAACGATCAGATCAAACTGTCCCAGAAATTTTGCCGCAGGCTTTGTCACATCGGCCTCAAACGCAGTCACACGGCTTTTGAGCCGCAGCGACGCAATATTTTGCTTTGCCACTGCCAGCGCTTTTGCAGACACGTCGCAGAGCGTCACATTGCACTTATCCAGATGGTGCGCAATGGCCAGACCGATACAGCCTGATCCTGTACACAGGTCCAGTACTCTCGCCGGCGATGGCATCTCGCGAAGCGTATCGATGGCAAGATCCGTCACAGCCATGGTATCGTCGCGCGGAATGAGCACATCCGGTGTAACGGTCAGCTCCATCCCATAAAAACTCCACCGGCCAAGGATATATGCCAGCGGCTCGCCGCGCAGCATCCGCGCAAGATACTCATTCAGCCGCGCTTCAATCGCTTCCGAGGCGTACAGCTCACGGTCGGCCAACAGCGCGGCGACTGACTTTCCTGACGCGAGCGACAGAAGCTCGCGCGCGCAGATGGCGGCGTTGTCGCCCTCGGTTGCACGCAGCGCCTTGCGCGCGTCAAGATATAACTCGCCGTACTTCCTTACCATTCGTCAGTGCCTTCCTGCTCGGGCAGAACCAGCGTAAGCGCTTCTATGGCGACCTCGAGCATGGAATCGTCCGGTTCATTGGTCGTAAAGTTCTGGAACCACATGCCGGGCGCAGTCAGAATGCGCGTAAGCCGGTTGTCGTGCCGGCCGACAAAGCGGTTAAACTCATATGCGATCGACACAATCACAGGTAATAGCGCCAACCGCGTGAGTGTACGCAGAAAGACATTGGAAATCGGCACAAGCGCGCTGAACAGCGCCGTAATGAGAATCGAAAGCACGATCACAACAAACAAAAAGCTCGTGCCGCAGCGCGGATGCAGCCGCGTCATCTGCCGGGCGTTCTCCACCGTCAGCGGAAGCTTGGCCTCATAGCAGCGGATGGTTTTATGCTCAGCGCCATGATAGGAAAACACGCGGCGCATATCCTTCATTTTTGAGACGAGAATCATATATCCCAGGAAAATAACGATACGGATGACTCCCTCGACCACGCTGCGCGCCACCGCATTGTGCACCAGCGAATCAAACAGGCCGGAAATCAGCGTGGGCAGCAGGAAAAACAGCCCGACTGCCAGCGCCATACCCAGCACGACCGCCGTATAGATGACCACCTGCTGCATCTTCTCTGAACCCAGTTTCTTTTCCAGCCACTGATCCAGTTTCGATGGCTCTGACTCTTCTTCGGGAAAGAAGTCGGCGGAATACATGAGTGCCTTCACGCCGCTTACCATTGCGGAGCCGAAGTTCACCACGCCTCGGATGAGCGGCCAGGAAAGCCAACCCGTGCGCTTTTTAAGCGGCTCGACCTTGGTGACGATTCCCTCGGGCCCGCGCACCACGATCGCACGTTTATCGGGTCCCTGCATCATAATACCCTCAATCAGCGCCTGACCGCCGATCATGGTTTTGAATTTTTCCTGACAGACAGGTTGTTTGCAATTTGCCATCGTAATCCTCTATTCTTCCCCGTCGGGGATGGAAATTGTGACGAGCGTTCCGCCGCCGTCTGCGTTTTCTAGCTGCAGATTTCCGCCGTGCATGGTAACGATCTCCTCGCACACAGCAAGTCCGATGCCGCTGCCGCGCGCCTTGGAACTGCCCTTATAAAACTTCATCTTCACATGCGGCAGCTCCTCGTCCGGGATGCCGGGACCAAAATCGCGGATGCGCACAACAACGCTGGGCGGTTCGTGCGAAATAGACGCGACGATCCGCTTACCGTCGCCGCCATGCTTGGCGGCGTTGTCAAGAATGTTCAAGAACACCTGACGCATACGCGCCACGTCACATGGGATCTCAGGTATTTCAGTATCGGACGGTTCATACTCCAGCGTAATGCCCTCCTGCTTCAGACGGCTGCCGTACATAAACACCGTATCTTCAAACTCTGCCAGAATGTCGGCTTTTTCGACACTCAGGGTAAACCGGCCGTCCTGCATTCTGGTAAACTCCAGAAGCTCCTCCACCATACCGGTCAGTCGCCTGGCTTCACGCAAGATAATGAGCATTCCGCGGCGTGTCTGCTGCGAGAGCATGTCGTCAGACAAAAGCGTCTCACCCCAGCCGGAAATTGCCGTGAGCGGCGTGCGCAGCTCGTGCGAGACGGACGAAATAAATTCCGACTGCGTCTTTTCCGACTGGCTGATCTTGACGGACATGTCATTGATGGTGTCTGCCAGTTCACCGATTTCATCGTCATACTGTTTTGGGATGAGCACGCCGTATGAGCCGGCCGCAATCCGCTTTGCCGTAGCTGTAATCTGTGAGACAGGCTCAAGAATAGAGCGAATGAAAAAGCTGCTTGTAAATAGCATGAACGCAATGAAAACCAGCCCAACGCCCACAGCGACAATTGCTGTGAGCATCACCTGCCGGTCGGCGTTTTTCAGGCTCGTCACATACCGTAAAACACCGATGACCTCGCCGTTGGTATAGATCATCGGACTTGACACCGCGAGGATGCGCTCACCGGTCTGTGGATCGCGGCCCTTAAAACACGCAATCTTCTGGGTGGAAATGGCCTGATCTACATCACCGGTCTGCGGCGGTTGACCTGCCCACTGGCCATAGGACGATGCGACGATCTTGCCGCCGGTAGAAATAAACTGCAGCTCGAGACTGTCTTTTTCTTCAAAGGTCTGTGCAAACTTAATGCACGACTGATAATACTCGTTGTAGCTCTGGCTGATATAGTTTCCAAAGAAATCCGTGGTCGTTCTCGCCTTGTTTTCCAGGCTTGAACGGATATTGGAATAATAATAGACGGAAATGGAGATCGTGATGGCGGCGACACACACGAGAGCCAGCGCAATCATGATGCTGACATTGTTTAAGAGCCATCGCTTTTCAAGGCCGGCCAGCTTTTTACGCTTCCGCATGCCGCCTCACCTCTCTTTCCGGCGTACAATCATGCGCCCCACTTGTAGCCGAAGCCCCAAACGGTCGTAATATAGGTAGGATTGGCGGTATCGTCCTCGATCTTGATGCGAAGTCTTCGGATATTGACATCAACGATTTTCAACTCACCGTCATAATCGCGGCCCCACACCGTCGTCAGAATATCTTCGCGCGAGAGCGCCCGGCCGGGATTCTGAATAAACAGCTTCATGATGGCATACTCCACCTGCGTGAGCTTGATGCGCTTGCCCTCTTTGTCAAGGGTGCGGTTGCGCGTATTGAGAACGAACGGCCCCTGCTGCAGCTCGACACTGTCTCCAGCAGTATCGGAGCCAATGCGGCGAAAGAGCGCATCGATGCGCGCAGTGAGCTCTGCCGGGCTGAACGGCTTTGTCATATAATCGTCGGCGCCTGTCATCAGACCCGTAATCTTATCCATCTCCTGACTTCTGGCTGTAAGCATGATAATACCGATCTTCTTGTCGGTTGCACGAATGCTGCGGCAGACCTCAAAGCCGTCGATATCCGGCAGCATGATATCCAGAATCGCAACACCAACGTCAGGATTCGCTTTCAGCTTTTCCAGCGCCTCTGCGCCCAAGCCGGCTTCAATGACTTCATATCCGGCGCGCTTGAGGTTGATGACAACAAAGCTGCGGATGCTGACTTCATCCTCAAGAATCAAAACTTTTTTCATGAACGTCTCTCCTTTACGTCTCGCCGGAATTCCAGTCGATCCGGATATAGTTGAACATCTGTTTCAGCGTCTGCTCGTCAAGTGATTTTGCCCAGCTGCTTTCACCAAGCTCAGCAGCATAGGTCACGTCTCCCTTTTCCGAAAGGATAAACCGGCCGCTTTGCGGTGCAGTAATATTGCGGTCCTCACCGGAAAAAGCATAGATGGTAAAAATCGGGGTCGCATTGTGCGTCTTAGCGTTCCACTGGGAAAAAACCAGTCCGCGCACGCCGGATGTTTCTTCGCTGCGTGAGATAGCGATCTGCTCGTCCCACTCGTCGGGAATCGTGAGATACCATCCGCTGGAAAAGCTGTGATACGTCGTGAGTTTGACACGCTTGTCCCCGTTCATACCGAGGTTATACCAGCGGATTATAGAATAAGTGCCGTCAGAATCGTCAATGCGCGGCAGCTCCACAAGCTCCGGCAACTCGATCAGGCCATCGGAATCAATGTCGTTGGCGTAGACGTAATAGCTGCGTACCGTCTGCACACTGGTACCGGTGTCAGATGAGGTTATGTTCTGGAAGCTGTCGCCGCGGAAGGCGAACACATCTGTGATGATACTGTCATCGCCGTATTCGCTGGCAACAAAAACCGCAGGTACATCGTGCGCCATGTAACCCGATATCATACGCTTGACTGTTCCCGCACCGTCGGACATGCCGACTTCCGGCTCACGCTCAAGCTGACCTTCACAGTAGCGGTAAAGCTCTGCAACACCATTCTGCGTCTGGCTGTCAAAGCGGAGAATAAAAATGTCCTTGCGTCCGTCATTATCCAAATCGGCAACGGTATATTCGGTATAATTTGCCGACATTAACTCAACAATACGTCCGTCGACCAGCGTGTACGCGCTCATCGCCTGCAGCACCTGATCGCTCAGACGCCTGCCGATGATGATCTCCGCGCCCGGCTTGTCATCCAGCTCCACATAATCAGCGCTTTCAAACGCAGCACCGCTGCCCTCAATGACGGCGATATTCTCGTATGCCTCGCCCACTTTGTCAAAAATGTAGGCGTTCAGAGGCTTGGCAGCGTCACGCTTGAGAAACACGACCGCCTCATCCTCGCCGTCGCCGTCCAGATCTGCCAGCTGCACTGACTGCTGGTTCACGCCCGAGACCGGCGCGCAGTAGGAAGCGCCGCCAGCCATCACGGCGTCGATCGCCTGCTGCAGGTTATAATACTCGTCCGAGTGTTGCGGAAGCGCGTACATCTCGTCAACTGTTTTCACGAAACAGCCGGACAGCATAACAAGCCCCAGCGCCAAAAACGCTGTTGCAATGCCCTTTCCTTTCACGCCTACGCCTCCTTTGGATTCCCACCTGCGCGGGAATCACACACCTGACAGTATTGTATCATATTTTGTTACGGATGTGTAGCTGAATTGTAAAGAAAATTCACTGAATTACCACCTGTTTTTCGCCAAGAATTGTGCGCAGCTCCTGCAGCATCACATCCGACGGCTCGCACCAGCCCGCACAGCGCACGCCGGTGTCTGCGTAATACAGAACGACGCGTGTTTTCCCGGGGAACATACTGAGCACCGCAAGCGTTTTTCTTGTCTGGATCCCCTGCGTGGACGGCAACTTCAGGTAAAGCTTCTGCCCTGCGCGCGCAGTCCCAGCGGCAGGCTTTTCGTCTGCAAGCGGTTCGTCATCGATAGCGCGGACACGATTGACGACGATCTGCGGGTCTTTATCGTCACGCACAGAAATCCGGCCCTGCACCACTATGGCTGCGCCCTCGTGCAGCAGCGTTCCGTACTGCTCAAGTACATTGGAGAACGCCAGCAGCTCAATGGAGGCAGTATCATCTTCCAGCGTGACGTAGGCCATCATTGACTGGTTGCGCGTGGTTTTCATCTTTACATTCTGCACAATACCCGCAATGCTGACGATCTGTTCGTCGTGATACTGATCGAGATGGTTGCTGAAGTTCTCCATAATGGCATAGACCGGCACCGCATTCGCGCGTTTCAGCTGCTCACGGTAGCCGTCCATTGGATGTCCGGTAAGATACAGGCCCGTAGTCTCCTTCTCCATGCGCATCCGTTCAGCAGCGCTCAGCTCCGGAAGATCCGGTACATGAACAGCCGGAACGCTGGTCTGTGTCTGCTCAGCGACCATGTCAAACAGGCCCATCTGCCCGTCGACGTTTTTCCGCCTGCTGCTCGCCACGGAGTCCATGACTGACTCATAGATCTGCAGCATCTGCGATCGTCTGAGGCCGAAACAGTCGCATGCGCCGCATTTGATGAGATTTTCCAACGCGCGCTTGTTGAGGTCGGTTCCATACATACGCAGGCAGAAATCCTCCAGCCCGGTAAACCGCCCTGACTGCTGCCGCTCAACCATGACCTTCTGGATAAAGCCCCGGCCGATATTCTTGATTGCCGCCAGACCGAAGCGGATGCCGCCGGGCGTAACGGTAAAGTGATCGTTTGATTCATTGATATCCGGCGGCAGCACGGCGATGTCCATTGCCTTGCACTCGGCGATATACTCGGAAATCTTGCCGGAAGAATCAAGCACCGATGTCATCAGCGCCGCCATATACTCCCTGGGATAGTAATACTTGAACCAGGCCGTCTGGTACGCAATGACCGCGTAGCAGACCGAGTGCGCCTTATTGAACGCATAATTGGCAAAGTCGTACATCTCGTCGTAGATGCTCTCAGCCACACTGACGGGAATGCCGTTTGCCTCACAGCCGCAGATATTGCGCGCGGGGTCGCCGTGGATGAACGCACCGCGCTCTTTTTCGATATCCTTGACCTTTTTTTTGGACATGGCGCGCCGCACCATATCCGCCTGGCCGAGAGAGTAGCCGCCGAGCTTGCGGAAGATCTCGATGACCTGCTCCTGATACAGAATACAGCCATAGGTAACGGACAAAATGGGCTTCAGCATTGGGTGCTTGTACTTGACAAGCGACGGGTCGTGCTTACATGCGATGAGGCGCGGGATCGAATCCATGGGTCCGGGCCGGTAGGCCGCGACGATGATGGAGAGATCTTCGATCGACTGCGGCTTCAAACCCACGCACACGCTTGTCATACCAGCTGATTCCATCTGAAAAACGCCAGACGTTCTGCCCTGCGTCAGCATCTGCATAACTTTGGGATCGTTATCCGTCACGCGCGCCATGGAAAAGTCAGGCTCGCGCACGCGAATCTGCTGAATCGCGTCGTCGATGACTGTAATGTTGCGAAGGCCGAGGAAGTCCATTTTGAGCAGCCCCAGCTCTTCGAGCGTGGTCATGGTATACTCGGTCACAATCGTGTCGTCATTCGTTGCCAGCGGTACATAGTTGTACACCGGCAGACGCGTAATAACAACGCCTGCGGCATGTGTAGACGTATTGCGCGGCATTCCTTCGAGCGCTTTTGCCGTATCGATAAGCGTTTTCACGCGTTCATCGGAGTCATACATCTGCTTGAGCTGCGGCGATACCCTGAGCGCCTCATCAAGCGTAATATGCAGCGTCGTGGGCACGAGTTTGGCAACCACGTCGGTTTCTGCATAGGTAAAGTTCAGCGCCCGTCCAACGTCGCGGATCGCGCCACGCGCAGCCATAGTGCCGAACGTCACGATCTGCGCCACATGATCCTCGCCGTATTTTTTGCGCACATAGTCCACGACCTCGCCGCGGCGCGTATCGCCGAAATCCATGTCGATATCGGGCATCGACACACGCTCGGGGTTCAAAAAACGCTCAAAATACAGGCCATACTGCATCGGATCGATGTCCGTAATGTGCAGCGTATATGCCACCATCGAGCCTGCCGCGCTGCCTCGTCCGGGGCCAACGGGGATGCCTGCTTCTTTTGCAAAGCGGACAAAGTCGGAGACGATGAGAAAATAGTCGGTAAAACCCATCTTCTCGATCATTGCGATCTCGTATTCCAGCTGCTGGCGGTAGTCGGGATGTTGATTGCCGTAGCGCTCGGAAAAACCCTTGTCGCACAGCTCCTTTAAATATCCGAGCGAGTCATACCCCTCCGGCAGCTTGAATTCCGGCAGGTGATACTTGCCGAAGGTGAACTCCATATTGCACCTTTCGGCGATCTTGACCGTGTTTTCAAACGCCTCGGGGCAGTTGGGGAACAGCTGCCGCAGCTCGTCCTCAGTTTTTAAATAAAACTCGTCCGTCTCGAATTTCAGCCGGTTCGGATCGTCCACGGTCTTGCCCATCTGGATGCACATGAGAACGTCCTGCGTCTTTGCATCCTCCCGTCGCAGATAGTGCGCGTCGTTTGTTACAACAAGCGGCAGACCGGTTTCGCGCGCAAGCCGCAGAATTCCCTGATTGACAGCCTGCTGCTCGGGAAGCCTGTGATCCTGCAGCTCGAGATAAAAATGATCCGGCCCGAAAATTTCGGCGTATTCCAACGCAGCCTTCTTCGCGCCTTCAAAATCGTCGTGCGAAAGCGCCTGCGGCACATGGCCAGCGAGACAGGCCGAGAGAGCAATCAGACCCTCGGAGTGCTCTCGCAGCAAGTCCATATCCACGCGCGGGCGGTTATAGAACCCGTCCAGAAAGCCGTGTGAAACCATATAGCTTAAATTCCGGTAGCCCGTCTCGTTCTCGCACAGCAGAACCAGATGGTATGCCTCGCGGTCGAGCGCGTGTACCTTGTCAAAGCGCGTACGCGGCGCAACATAGACCTCGCAGCCGATGATGGGCTTGACACCAGCCGCCTTTGCAGCCTTATAAAAGTCGATCACGCCGTACATGACGCCGTGGTCGGTAATGGCCACGGCAGTCTGGCCCAGCTCTTTGATGCGGTCCATGATGCCGGAAATGCGGCACGCGCCGTCAAGAAGGCTGTATTCCGTATGGACATGCAGATGGACAAATGCCATTGTACAGCCTCCTTACAGTTCGTTTGCAAGCTCGATGAGCTTGCGCATACGGTGATTGAGCGCGGATTTGGAAACCGGAGGGTCGAGCATTTCTGCCAGCTCCGTAAGCGTCGCCTCGGGATTTTCCAGGCGAAGCCCGGCCGTCTGGCGCAGCTTGACGGGCAACTCGTCCAGTTTTCCGGACTCTTCCAGACGCCGGATGGCGGCGATTTGTTCCATTGAAGCGTCTACCACCTTCGTCAGGTTTGCCGTCTCGCAGTTGACGCGGCGATTGACCCCATTGCGAAGATCCTTTTCCACCTTCGCCTCCATCACGCCCATTGCGCACACCGGCGCGCCGATGGCCGTAAGAAAATCTTCAATATAATCACTCTGCTTGAAATACAGGATACTGCTGCCGCCGCGTGTGAGCGCCTTGGGTGAAAAGCCAACGTCCATGATCAGCGCATACGTCTCGCGGCTGACCTTATAATGCGACGTCGTCAGCTCCAGATGATAGCGTTTTGCAGGATCTGTGACGGAACCTCCCGCCAGAAACGCGCCGCGCAGAAATGCGATGCGGTCCTCCTCATCCTCCAGAACGCCGTAGTTCACATGCAGCGTAATGTCGCTTTTGGCCGACGCGCCAAACATAGAAAAGATTTTGTGGATTTTATCTGCGTCAGTGATGCAGAACTGGAGCTTTCCGACCGACTCGGGTTCCGGTTCAAGATCGAAGCCGACGCCAAATGCTTTTTTGAAAAGCTTCGGCAGGCGCGCGGCAAACTCCTGGCTCTCCGTAATGATACGGATGAGTGTGGCGGAAAACGTATTGCAATAGAGCAGCACGCCATAGGCCTCAGCCAGCACGCCGGAGCGGCGGCTCATCGGCTCGCGGCAAAGCTCGGATTTCACATTCGACGAAAATGACATGCCGTTCTTCCTCTCTTTCTGTCCTGGTTTTTCTTCTGATACGCGCAGTTATGCGCCGTGAAACTCCTGCAGCACCGAAAACAGCGCCCGGGCCAGCTCGTCCGGATTGTGGCGGATGTAACGGCTTCCCTCGCTGAGCGGAAACTCCCGCACGCGAACGCCCATGGCCTCGATACGCTCTTTTTCCAGCCGCAACTGCTCCACGCCCTCGATGCGGTATGGTGCGAGCGCCTCTTCACTCACTGTGCGGTTATTGGCCACGCACACATCAATGATATTCGTGCCTGCATGCTCAAGGATCGCCTGCACATGATCCTCGCCCGTGTAACCGTCGGTCTCGCCGTCCTGCGTCATGATGTTCATGACATACACACGCAGTGCCTTTGAAGCCGCGATTGCCTCGGAAATGCCGTCAACCAGAAAATTGGGAATGATGCTGGTATAGAGGCTCCCGGGGCCGAGAATGATCATGTCTGCGTCTGCGATGGCTTGCAGGCTCTCGGGAAGCGGCGTAGGATGCTCCGGAATCAGCCGCACCTGCCGAATGCGGCAGTCGTTGATCTTTTTCGCATAGAAGATCTTGCTTTCGCCGAGTACGCGCGAGCCGTTGTCAAACTCAGCCTCCAGATGCACATTCTGATTTGTCACCGGTAGCACGCGGCCAGTGATGGCCAAGACATCGCCCATACGGTGCACCGCCTCGTCAAACGAACCGGAAATGCCGTTCATTGCCGCCAGAAACAGATTGCCGAAGCTCTGCCCGGCGAGGCTGCCTTCTGAAAAGCGGTAATTGAGCAGCTGTTCCATCGTAGGCTCGGTATTGGCTAGCGCCATGATGCAGTTGCGGATATCGCCGGGGGGCAGCATGCCAAGATCTTCACGCAGCACGCCAGAACCGCCGCCGTCGTCTGCCACGGTCACAATGGCTGTGAGATTCTTGCTGTAGCGCTTCAAGCCGCGCAGCATGGCCGACAGCCCATGCCCGCCGCCGATGGCAACGACGCGCGGTTGTTTTCTTCCGGGCTGATACAGCCGGACCGTTTCAACCTCATTTTTTCCCATCGCAGTCACCTTCTTGCCATATCGCGATGGCCAAGCACCGTGGCATAGCCCCGGCGCGTGATGAACTCTGCCAGTTCCTTTGCAACGGCGACTGAACGGTGCCTGCCGCCTGTGCAGCCAACGGCAATGACAAGATTCGTCTTTCCTTCATCAACATAGTTGGGCAGAAGAAATGCCAAAAGATCCTCGATCTTTTCCAGAAAATCCTTTGTCTGCTGATACTGAAAAACAAAATTCCGCACAGGCTCGTCAAGACCGGTTTTCTGCTTGAGCTCCGGGATGTAATAGGGGTTCGGCAGAAAACGCACGTCGAACACCAGATCAGCGTCCAGCGGAAGGCCGTACTTAAACCCGAAGGAAATCACGCTTACACGCATTGCACGTTCATGGATACCGCCAGCCACTAGATCAATCAGTTCACCGCGCAGCTTGCCGATGGAGAGCGCCGAGGTGTCAATGATGGCGCTGGCGCGGTTTCGGATGGGTTCAAGCAGCTTTCGCTCGCGCTCGATGGCGTCTTGCATCGCACTTCCGTCGCGCATGAGCGGGTGCAGCCTGCGCGTCTCCTTGTATCGCTTGATGATGACCTCAGTCGATGCCTCGACAAACAGAATCGAATATTGCATCTTCATTGCATCAAGCGCGTCCAGCGACTGAAACAGCGTATCAAACGTGAGGCTTCCGCGCACGTCTGTCACGAGCGCCACTTTTTCATACCGCCCCTTGGTAGCAAGACAGATGCTTGCAAACTGTGGGATCATCTCCGCCGGCATATTGTCCACACAATAAAAGCCAAGGTCCTCCAGTGTGGAGGCTGTTTTACTTTTTCCGGCGCCGGAAAGGCCGGAAACGATCAAAAACTGCATCGTATCACCTACCAGATCCGCACCTCCGGCTCAAGCAGGATGCCGGAGGATTGAAAAACTTCTTCCTGTATCATCGAGATGGTCGCCAGCACATCACGCGCTGTTGCTCCACCGGTATTCACGACAAAACCCGCATGCTTCTGCGACACCTGTGCGCCGCCCACACCGCGGCCCTTCAGCCCAGCTGCGTCGATGAGTGCGGCAGCATAGCCGCCCACAGGCCGCTTGAAGGTACTTCCTGCCGAGGGAAGCTCCAGCGGCTGCGATATGCGCCGCTTTTGCATCAGCTCGTGCATGGTCATTTGGATCTGCCCGGGGTCTGCTGGCGTGAGACGGAACACAGCAGAGACGATCACGCAGTCGATGGACTGAAATACGCTGCCTCGGTAGGAAAAATGCTCTCCGCCCGTAAACTCATGCTGCTCTCCGTCCATTGTCAATACGGTAACAGATTCGATCACCTGTTTAATCTCTCCGCCGTAAGCGCCTGCATTCATATACACGCCGCCGCCCACCGTGCCGGGGATCCCGTGCGCAAATTCAAGACCCGACAGCGCATTCGTGCGCGCAAACACAGCCGCGCTTGCCATCGACTGGCCAGCCATGGCCTCTACCCTGCCGCCATCGAGCAGGCGCAGACCCATCAGTGCATCCTTTGTGCAGATAATGAGTTCATTCAGTCCATCATCAGGAGCCAGCACATTTGTTCCTGCCCCCAAAACGCGCGCCTGCACACCAAGATCCTTTACGGTGCAGAGCAGCTCATGCAGCGCATCTACCGTCGGCGGAAACGCCATCAGCGCGGCAGGGCCGCCGATTCTGAATGACGTGTGCGCGCTGAGCGGCTCCTGCTCACGAAATGTGACCTCAGGACACGCGTGCCGCAGAGCAGCGATCGATTCATCAGTCAAACACATAAACGCCTCCGGGTGGATATTTGCTTTTATCATATCACACCTCGCAGGAAAATAAAATACGCAAAAAGGCGCCCGCAAAAAAATCGGCCGCAAGCTTTTGCTGTGGATAATTTGACTGCCGCCTGCTATAGTGAAGGCACACAAAAACCGGATGGGAGTGTTGTCTATGGAGCATGCAGTACGCAAACGCAAACAACTATGCTTCATCAGCATTTGCCTGCTGATCCTTGCGCTGCTTACAAGCGTCATTCTGACCGTCAGTCTCGCTTTCCGGGGCTATGACAGCTATCTGCAGAGCCCGAATCAAATCTACATCATGGAAGCCGGGATTCTACGCAACAATATCACGTTTGCCGCAGGCGAGGACCACATCTTTTACTACGATTTCGAAAACGCGGCGTATCCTCAGCTCATCGAGGCGTATGGTATCGGCGACATTGCAGGTAACGGGACGGAATTTGAACGCGCATTAAGGCTGATGGATGAATTTGCGCCGCGTCTGCACCACGAGAGCTACTACGACAATCATGTGGACATGAATGCACTGGCACTGCTGAAGTATAGTCTGGACAACAAAAAGCAAGGTATCAACTGCAGAAGCAAGGCGCAGATTCTGAACGAAATGTGTCTTGCGCTCGGGATCTATGCCCGCAAGGTCTGGATCATGCCGAATTCCGGGTACGACAACGACTGCCACGTTGTCAATGAGATCTGGGACACGACACTGCACAAGTGGGTCATGCTGGATATTACAAACAACGAATACTGGGTGGATGAAAACGGTACGCCGCTGTCTGTACTGGAAATCCGTGAAAAAGGCGCCATGCAGAACTTTTGTACGCCGATAAAGCCCGGCGACTCACTCGAGAATCTCGAATCCGCCAAAGAGCGCTACATTGGCGATTTTCTGTACATAATGAAAAACATGGTGTATATGGAGTATTGCGACGCCTACGGCGTCGGCGAAAGTGTAACCACCTATTTGCTGTTTCCAAAAACATGGATACAGCGTATGAACACATCATTTCCCGAGCTTCGTGCGTGGCATCGCCTGTGGAGCAGGAATAGCATCACCTGTGAAAAGATCATCCGCAGACAGCGTCGTGCGGATGATCTTTTAGCCCTGTATTACCTTTCTCTCGTTTCAAAGAAGCGGCTCATCTGCTCCGTGAACTCGACCGCCGCATTATAACCCATGCGTTTCTGGCGGTTGTTCATTGCAGCAACCTCAAAGATGACAGCCAGATTTCGGCCAGGCGTAATGGGGATGGTGATAGACGGCACCTTCACATCGAGAATTTCCTCGTAGTGCGTCTCCATACCCAGACGGTCGTAAGCCTCACCATCGCGCCAGGGCACCATGTTGATGATCAGGTCAATACTGGTGTTATCCTTGACTGCTCCCATACCGAAGAGTTTTGCCACGTTAATCACGCCGATGCCGCGGATCTCAATGTAGTGCCGCAGTACTTCGGGCGCAGCGCCGTTGAGTTCGCGCGAAGAAACCTTTTTGATTTCCACTGCGTCATCAGCAATGAGCCGGTGACCGCGCTTAACCAGCTCGATTGCCGTCTCGCTCTTGCCGATGCCGCTGTCACCGTTAATCAAGATGCCCTCGCCGTAGATCTCAACCAGTACGCCATGGCGCGTAACACGCGGCGCGAGCGCAATTTTCAGGTAAGTGATCAGGCTGGAAACAAGCGATGACGTCGTATCCTTGCTGCTGAGCACCGTTACATCATGCTTTTCCGCCATTTCCAAGCATTCGGGCATGGCCTCAAAGCCGCGTGCAAAAATGAGTGCAGGGATTTTATAGGAAAGAAAATTGTCGAAAATGATCCTCCGATCCTCACTGGAGAGCTTGAGCAGATACGCAGTCTCAACCGTACCGCAGACATAGACTCTCATCGGCTCGAAGTGGTCAAAAAAGCCGGCCAGATGAAGACCCGGTCGGCTGATGTCGTCAACCGTGACACGGATCTTCTCAAAGTCCGATGATTTGTGAAAAAAATCCAGATTAAACTCTGAGACAAGCTCCGCGAGCGGAACCGAATAGGTATTTGACATAGGCTGCACCTCAAACTGTAATCGGTTTTTTGATTATACCCCCTTTTCCTGTGTTTGGCAACCTGTAAATTGTGTTCCGTCGCCGGTCAGGCACAATATCTCAGAAAATTTTTCTTTTTCCTTCAAAATGTGCTTGCATTTTAAAGGAACATCTGCTATTATATTGGTCGGCGCTTTCTGAGCGCTGCATGAATGATTTTTCAACGGCGAGGAGGTGCAGCTGATGGCAAAATGCGATATCTGCGGTAAGGGCGTTACGTTCGGCATCAAGGTTTCCCACTCCCATAGACGCGCGAACAGAGCATGGAAGCCCAACGTCAAGCGCGTCAAGGCGATTGTTGACGGTACCCCGCGCCATGTCTACGTCTGTACGAGATGCCTGCGTTCGAACAAGGTTGAGCGCGCGATCTAATGAAAACAGTGAAAAGACAAGCCTTACCGCTTGTCTTTTTTCTTTGTACGGGCATCCCCGGCAAGCGACACGCCTGCCGGGGATGCTCTTCTATTGCCGCCGAATCAGGATTCCCTTCATATACCGGCTGCTGTTGTGCAATTCATAAATAAGCTGCTTTTCCTGCTCCGTGCAGCCGATCAGCAGTTTGATCTCCGAATCTCGCTTCATGCAGTCGACCGTGCAGATGAGCGCGTCAAGCTGTCTTGCGCCGTCTGTTCCCATCCATACATCAATCCCACCTGCGTCCATGGATGAAGTGTTCTTCAGATAACCATAGTCCACCGGATAGATCAGGTGTTCAAATCGCGGATGCGCGCTGCCTTTCGGCCGATCAATTACAATTTCATTGTCCGTGATCAATGCGTCCAGCACTGCCCAAAACGCGTCGTTTCTTTCCATCTGCTTTTGCATCTCGAAATTCATAAGCGCAACACCATTTCTCACGACCTGCTGCTCTTTCACGACACGGTAGCCGCGGCTGGAAAAAAATTGCTTTGCCGTGATGGATGCGTGCGTGGTGATGGTTTCTGCCGAAACGGCTGTTTCCAGCACATCGCAGATTGCAGCCGCAATCCCCTTCCGCTGATAATCCTTATGCACGTACAGCCGGTCGAGATACCCTCTCAGGTCGATATCACCGAATCCCACGATGCGACCATTCTCTTCTGCTACGACGGTAACATGTTCCAGAAACGACCGATTCCACGCATTTAAATCGACTGTTCCGGTTGCCCAGCCATCCAGCTGCAGCTTCGTATAGTCCTTTGCGTTCACCGTATGCACCGTCTCATAGAACAGCGCCGCAATCGTTCGCAGTCATCCGGCCTGTAGCTTCTGAGCTGCATTTACTTCTGGCTCAGGCGCGCGCACATGTAGTCATGCGCGGCAATCTCCAACGCGTCATCCATGGGCTGCAGCTCGCACGCGCCGTATTTGCGCGTGAGCGCAGTCTGCAGGATATGGTCGCAGAGCTTCGGGTTTTTCGGCAGCAAGCAGCCGTGCGAATAGGTGGCGAACACGTTATTGTACCGCGCACCCTCAAAGCCGTCCTCGCCGTTGTTGCCGTAGCCCGAGAGAACTTTACCCATCGGCTTCACGCCAGAGCCAAGATACGTCTTGCCGGAGTGGTTTTCAAAGCCCACGATGGTCGTATCCAGTTCGTCACAGGAAAACATATAGTTGCCGATCATGCGCTGTTTGCTGCCCACGGTGTAGAGATCAACCGCACCCGTGAACGCGCACTTCTGCCCGTACCATGTCTCATAGTAATGCCCCAGCATTTGGTATCCGCCGCAGATGGCCAGCACCGCAATCCCATCTTCAATTGCAGCCTTCAGTTCGGCTGTTTTTCCGCCATTGAGATCCTCCAGCAGGACTTCCTGCTCAAAATCCTGACCGCCGCCAACGAAGATGAGGTCATATTGGGAAGCATCCAGCATTTCTCCGATAGACACACCTTCGGTCACGACGTCGACGCCGCGCCAGCGCAGGCGTTGTTCCATACAGAGAATATTGCCACGGTCACCATAGAGGTTCAGAATATCCGGGTAGAGGTGACAGATCTTTAATTCCATAGCTTCTCCTCTCTTATTCCCAGAATTGCCGGTAACCGTAGCGCCTGCTGATCGTTCCGCGCAGATCAAGCATCGCCGTATATGTCGGCATGACGAAAACCGGAGCATCCTGCTTGGTCGCCTGTTCCATCAGCGCGCCGTAGTCCTTGACGACATGGAGCCTGTCCACCGGGAAACCAGCGTATTTAAAGCGCAGCGCCATATCCTCTGCGCGTACGCCGGAGACGTAGATGCTCTTGAGCGTATCGCCCATCCCGACCAGCCGTTCAAAGTCCACATCCCAGATCCAGCTCACATCCTTGCCATCCTGCGCGCGGTCATTGAGGCACACGGCAAAGACGAACGGCTCTTTTCTCTGCGTGAGGAAATTTAAAACCTGATTACAGCCAGCGGGATTTTTGATGAGGATCATGCGCACGTCGGTATCGTGAATCTTGAATTTCTCCATCCGTCCGAAGCCGCATGCAAAACCAGAAAGCGATTTTGCTGTCACAGTCATGTCAAGGCCCATCGCTTTTCCCGCAGCCATGCACGCGCATGCATTATATATATTGTATCCGCCGGGCAGATTGACGCTGGCTGGATACTCCGTGCCGTCAACGCAGAACACAAGCTCAGAATGCTCGTCGTCAGAGATCACGATCTGGCTGACTGCCACGGAAGGCTCAGGACGAGCATAGCCACACGCCGGGCAGTGATATTTGCCCAGATGACCGTAAGTCACATAGTCGTATTCATACGCATGCTTACAGCGGATGCAGTACGGCGCGTCGGACAGCTCATCCACACGCGCTTTGTAGATCGGCGTCTGAACACCGTAGAAGACCACAGGCTGCTTCGCATCATCCGCGATCGACGTGCAAAGAGAGTCGTCCGCATTCAAACACAGCACAGCGTTGGAGCTGTTCGCAATGCCGATCTTGATGTTTTCCAGCGTATGCGTGACCTCGCCATAGCGGTCAAGCTGGTCGCGAAATACGTTCGTCACAACAACGGCTTTTGCATCCACAAATTTACTGATGGCTTTGAACGCAGCCTCGTCGGACTCAATGAGCGCATGCGTATGGCGGCATTTTCCTGTGGAAGTACTGTTCATGGCGAATTCGGCCGTCACACCGCTCAGGAGATTTGCGCCAGAACGGTTGGCAAAGAAAGAAATTCCAGCGTCCTGCCACGACTGCTCGATCATACGAGACGTTGTGGTTTTTCCGTTGGTGCCCGTAACGATCACAGTCGTTACGTTCTTTGCAAGCTGTCCAAGCAGATTCGGGCAGATTCTCAGCGCGACGCGCCCCGGGAAATCCGTACCGCCCCTGCCCAGAAGGCGGATAGCAAACCGGCAGAACTTGCAGGCAAGAACTGCTATCATGACTTGAAGTTTCATGCAGCTGTTATATCATATTTTTTGCAGTATTACAACATTTGGTTACGAAAAAATTACAAAACATCTTGCGGTGGTTGTCATAATCTGCTATAATGGGGAAAAATCCGTCAAATCACCACTCAACCTTGCAGAGGTATGCAACAATGAAACTAATCTCATGGAACGTAAACGGTCTGCGCGCTTGCGTGCAGAAAGGCTTTACAGAGTTTTTTCAAGCGGCAGAAGCCGATCTGTTCTGTCTGCAGGAGACAAAACTGCAGCCCGGCCAGATCACGCTGGATTTGCCCGGGTATCATCAATTCTGGTGCTCAGCGGAAAAAAAGGGGTATTCCGGGACAGCCGTGTTCACAAGGCGCGAACCGCTTTCCGTCACCTACGGCGTAGGTGTGGAGGCGCTCGATCACGAAGGCCGGATGATCACGCTGGAATTTGAAGACTTTTACTTTGTGACCTGCTACACGCCGAACGCGCAGGATGGTCTGAAGCGGCTCGATCACCGAATGAAGTGGGATGACGCATTCCGCGAAAAACTGTGTGCGCTCGACACCGTCAAGCCTGTGATTGCCGCAGGCGATCTGAACGTGGCGCATCAGGACATCGATCTCAAGAATCCCGGACCGAACCGAGGAAACGCCGGTTTTTCCGACGAAGAGCGCGCAAAGTTTACCGAGCTGCTCGCAGCAGGCTTTACCGACACGTTCCGCTATCTGTATCCCGATTTGACCGGTGCGTACAGCTGGTGGAGCTACCGCTTCAACGCACGTGCCAATAACGCAGGCTGGCGCATCGACTATTTTCTGACGTCTAACCGTCTGTGTGAGCATATTGCCGCAACACCGATCTACAGTGAGGTCTTTGGCTCTGACCACTGCCCCATCGGACTGGAACTGAAGGAGGAATCTTTACAATGAGACTTGCAAAACGCGCGCTGTGCGTGCTGCTTGCCATGTGTATCATGGCCGGTATGACTGTCACCTGCTTTGCCAAGGTCACCTGCGTCAACTACAGCAGCTGGTTCGAACCGTCATACAACGAAATGAATGAGTTGGGTCTGATTCCGGAATCCTTCGCCGGATATGACCTGAAGAAAAACATCACGCGCGGCGAAATGACAGAGCTTGCCGTGTACATATTTGAAAAGTTTACCGGCAACAGCATTGACCCCGAGCGCACTGACTATTTTTCCGACACCTCAAACCCGGTGATTCTGAAAGCGTATGAACTTGGTATTGTGGGCGGTTATCCTGACGGCACGTTCCGTCCTGACAATTACCTCACGCGCCAGGAATTTTTCAAAATCGTGGAAAACTTCTGCTACTCCGCCGCGTTCAAGCCTTCGGCAGACAGCTCGTCCATTTCAGGCTTCTACGACAAAAATCAGGTCGCAGACTGGGCTGTCGAGGCCGCGCAGATCTGCGTCAAATATGGCTATGTGACCGGCACAACTTCAAAAAACGGCGATATTCTTGACCCGAACGGCACCACTACCCGGCAGGAGGGTATGGCAATGCTGATGCGCTGTTACAAGAGTCTGCGCCAATACTACTACGAGAAAGTCCTTAGCGCCACCGTAGTTGACGACAGTTCTGATGGAAACGTAACCGTTTCCGATATGAATGCAACCATGTATGTCGTGGCTTCCACACTCAATATGCGCGACTCCTGGTCGTCGAGCAGCACGCAGGTCGGTACACTCAGCTACGGGGAGTCTGTCACCGTCACGGGTGAATGCAGCAACGGCTGGTACCGCATCAGTTATGATGGCCACACCGCCTACGTCTCCGGGCGCTATTTGTCCTCCAACATTGCGTCCGGCTCGGACACGCCGCCCACAGCTGCCGGCAGCGGCACTGCAACTGAGATTGCAAACTTTGTCCTTTCGTTTGTCGGCTATCCCTACGTCTACGGCGGCTCATCTCCCAGCACGGGCTTTGACTGCTCGGGTCTCATGTACTACTGCCTGAAGCAGTACGGATACTCAATGAACCGCGTGGCAGACGACCAGATGGATCAGGGCACCGCCGTCTCGCGCAGCGAGCTGCAGGTCGGCGACCTTGTGTTCTTTGGTTCGGGCGACTACGCCAACCACGTCGGTATGTACATCGGTAACGGCAACTTTGTCCACG
>JAEDFW010000113.1 GCA_016297855.1 Oscillospiraceae bacterium | reverse complement strand
AGATCTGCAACCATCTCGCCGCTGCCAAGGACGTTGACTGCATGACTGACCTGTCCAACGCCGGCGTGTTTACCGGCAAAAAGCTGGGCTTCGCGCCCTGCACGCCGCAGGCCTGCATGGAGATCCTGGATTTCTACGGCATTGACTGCAAGGGCAAGAATGCCGTCGTCATCGGCCGTTCGCTCGTTGTCGGCAAGCCTGCCGCGATGATGCTCATGGCCAAGAACGCCACCGTTACCGTCTGCCATACCAAGACCCGTGATGTGGCAGCCGTGGCAAGACAGGCCGACATTCTCGTTTCCGCCGCAGGCGTGCTGAACAGCCTGACGAAGGATTATGTCAGCCCCGGCCAGATCGTCATCGACGTGTCCATCAACTGGGACCCGGCAAAGAAGGAAGGCAAGGGCGGCATCGCAGGCGACGCGAAGTTTGACGAGGTCGAGCCGATCGTCGGCGCGATCACGCCTGTGCCCGGCGGCGTGGGCTCCGTCACGACCTCGGTGCTGATCGGCCATGTGGTCGAAGCAGCCGAGCGTACCCTTTAAGATAACCAGAATGCCGCCGGTTTGTACCGGCGGCATTTTGCCTCTTTGATGATGTTAGGAGGAGATTTTCATGAAACTCAAACAGAGGCTGCAGTCGCCGGATGCGATGCTCCGTGCGCTGTTCGCCTGTTTCACGCTGGCCTGCCTGATTGCGGCGGTCATTATGCCCGACCGGGGCGATATGCTCTCCGGTGTAGGCCGCATCTGCACGCAGTCCGGCCAGACGGTCAAGAGCTACTTTGATCCGTCCTACGGCGGCTTTGCCGGGACATTTTTGAACGTAGCGCTGGTCTGTGCCGTTTGCCTCGGCATCTATTGCCTGCCGGGCGCCAAGCCCGACGGTGTGTCCGCGCTGGCATTTTTCCTGACGGCGGGCTTCTGCTTCTGGGGCACGACGATTCTGAACATCTGGTTTTCGTTCGCGGGCGTGGCGCTGTACTGTCTGGTAAAGAAAAAGAGCCCCGGCTCGCAGGCGAACGCGTTCTTGTTCTCCACGGGTCTTGCGCCGCTCATTACCGAGATGCTGTTCCGGTATCCGCAGGCCGACTGGCACGGCTTTACGGTGCTGGGCGTTGTTCTGGCGCTGGCGGTGGGCGTGTTCATCGGCTTTTTCCTGCCTGCGGGTCTGCCGCACAGCCCCAAGATGCACAAGGGCTACGACCTGTATTCTGCGGCCGTGCCCATTGGTCTGACGGCGTTTTTCCTGCGCGCACTGCTCTATAAAGTATTTCTGCCTGAGCCGCCTGCATCCGTTGGTGTGGGTCTGGGCGATAGCTTCTGGGCTGTGTGCAATGTGTTCTGCTTCGTCGTGTTCGGCCTTGCTGTCGTGGGCGGATTGTGGCTCGGCGGCGCAAAGCAGTATCTGCCGCTCGTCAAGGATTCGGGTTACAACGCCGACTACGGCGCGAAGTACGGCTCCGGCAGCACGCTGCTCAACTTTGGCGTTTACGGCCTTTTCATCGTGCTGTATTATAACCTCATCGGTGCGAACTGGAACGCCGCGACGCTCGGCTGCGTGTTCTGCATGGTCTGCTGCTTCGTTAAGGGCAGTCATCCGGGCAACGTCTGGCCAATCATGGCGGGATATGTGATTGCCAGCTTTATCGCTAAATTTGTCTGCGGCCTCACGGGCGCGGAGTTCTCGATGGCGGTGAATGCGCAGGCGATCGTCATCGGTCTCTGCTTTGCAAACGGTCTTTCTCCCGTGGCGGGCAGCTACGGCTGGCTGATTGGCATTTTGGCCGGCATGATGCACTACACGCTCGTTACCTGCGTGCCGCTGCTGCATGGCGCGTTCTGTCTGTATAACGGCGGCTTCACGGCGGCTTTCACCTGCTTCCTGCTCATCCCCGTGCTCGAGCATTTCTGCCATACGAAGGAAGAACGCAGACAGCTGAAGGCGTAAGGAAAGGAGCGCGTCATGTGCTATTGCCCGCACTGTTATCTTGTAAACGAGACTGGCTGCTGCCGCGTGTGCGGCAAAGACGGCCTGCCCGAGATTACCGGGCGCGACTTCTGCTATCTCACGACGCAATCCGCGCCGTGGGCGCAGATGCTGAAGGAAGTACTGGACGCAAACGCCGTTGCCTGTATGCTGCGGCCCGTGCACGGCGCGTGGCTGGTGGCGTATTTCGGCAGCAGTATGGAGCAGACGGAGTTCTTCGTGCCGTATGAAAAGCTGGCGCTGGCGCAGTCACTGGCTGACGAGCTGTTCGCCGCCGAGCCGGCCGACGAAACAGAAGAATAAGACGAACAAACGCCCCGTTTCCATCAGGAAACAGGGCGTTTTGTCAGAAATGAAGCTGCGCAGATTGCAGTGCGGCAATGGTATCGAGCCGTGTCACCGGCTCTGCGCCGAGCGAGACCAGCGCCTTGGTTCCGGGGCTTGCGTCATCAAAGATGAACACCGGGCTGTAGCCATGGCGCAGGTTGTCGAAGGTGCCGGCCCATGTGCCGCCGGTTTCCAGACTTGTCTGCGCGACAAGTGTTTTTTCACCCATCGCGTGAATCAGCCGGTTGCGGCGCATCGCGCGCGGCGTAGAAAAGGGCAGATCGAACCCATCTTCAGATACATAGCAGACATTGTCCCGCGGCTTGCAGTCACAAAGCCGCGTGGCAGGGAAGATGACAGCGCTGCCGCCGGCTGCAAGACAAGCCTGCTGCGCCGCCGAATCTGCGCCGGATGCGCCGCCGGAGACAAGCGTAAACCGTTCCTCGGCGATCAGCCGCCCCGCAGCTTCGGCAAAGGCTCTGTTTTCCGGGCGCAGTGCGCGCGAGCCGACCACGCCGGTCATGCGTGTCTGCAATAGCCGCGTATCGCCGCGTACAAACAGCACCGGCGGACAGTCCATCCCAAGCTGTGCGGCCAGCCGCTTGGGATATGCCGGGCTGATGCGCGTGAGCGGATGTATTCCGAGCCGTTCGGCTGTGGTGAGATACGCATCCAGCTTCTCCGCGCGTGCAAACAGGCGCATGATATGTTCTGCGCTTTGCCCGTCATAGCCCAGACGGCGCAGATCCTCTGCACGCAGCTCGCGCAGCGGGTCGGCGCCGCCGGATCCAAGCGCGTGCGCGCGCCGCGACAGCGTGCGGAACTGCGCCATGGAGAGCGGCTTTTCCCTGTCCGGAAGCTGCGTGCACAGCAACAGCACGCCTCGTTCCGCCGCCGTCACCGGAAGCGCTTACGCGGCTGCGGCTTTTTGACCTCTGCCTCAACCAATGTGCCGTCATCCAGAAATTTCACGGGCTGGATCTGGTAGTGCGAGTATTTTGCGATTTCCTCGAGCTTGGCCTGCTCGGGGAAGGTGCCCAGCACCGAGATGGCCACACCCTTCTTTTTCGCGCGGCCTGTGCGGCCGATGCGGTGGATGTAGTATTCGTTCTCCTCGGGTACGTCGTAGTTGATGACACAGTCCACGTCGTCAACGTCGATGCCGCG
This sequence comes from Oscillospiraceae bacterium, assembly GCA_016297855.1. GTDB lineage: Bacteria > Bacillota > Clostridia > Oscillospirales > Oscillospiraceae > CAG-170. Next base: position 2,015 of record JAEDFW010000113.1, on the reverse strand, counting down.
CGAGGCCACGTCCGTGGCGATCAGCACGGGAAGATTGCCGCTTTTGAACGTGCGCATGGTCTTTTCGCGCGTGAGCTGCCGGATATCGCCGTGCAGGCAGTCGGCGTCCACGCCAAAGCGTCTGAGATCGTCGCACAGCCGCTGGCACATGACTTTCGTGTTGCAGAAGATGATCGTGCGCTCAAAGCCCATCGTGCGAAGGAGCTTCAGCGTCGTGTCGATTTTCTCCAGCGGTGGGCAGGTGATGGAGTACTGCGTGATGTCGGGCCGGTTTTCAAGGTCTGCCGGCACGGTGATCTCCACCTCGTCGCGCTGGTACATCCACGACACCGTCATGACCTCCTGCGAGATGGTGGCGGAGAACAGACCGAGATTCTTGCGGTTTTTGACCTTTTCGATGATCTTCGTCACATCGTCGAAAAAGCCCATGTCGAGCATCCGGTCTGCCTCGTCGAGGACGATCGTCTGCACCTTGTCCAGCCGTAGCGTCTTGCGGTTGTAGTGATCCATCAGCCGCCCGGGCGTGGCGACCACAATCTGCGGGTGTTTTTTCAGCTGCTTGATCTGGCCTTCAATCTTCGCGCCGCCGTAGACAACGGCCACGCGGATGTCTTTATAAAACGCCAGAAGCCCGCGCAGTTCGTCGCAGATCTGGATGGCCAGCTCGCGCGTGGGAGCAAGGATCAGCCCCTGCAAGTCCTCGCTGGCAGGATCGATGTGCTCGATCATCGGAATGCCGAAAGCGAACGTCTTGCCCGTGCCGGTGGGCGCTTTGGCAATGACATCTTTCCACTGCATAAAGGGAGGAATCGCCTCGGCCTGAATGCGGGTGGGATAGCCGTAGCCCTTCTGTTCCAGCGCCTGCAAAATCTGCGGCGAGAGACCGAGGTCGCTGAATGTCAAATTCTGTTCCATAAATTCTTTCCTTTTGTACGCGCCGCGCCTACAGCGGCTTCGGCGAACGATTCACATAGTCGATATACTGAAATTGCAGGCCGTTTTCCTCCTGCAGCTCGGATACGCGGCGGATCTGCCAGTTTTCCAGCGCGTCGAGATTCGGGAAAAACCGGTCGGCAGGCGCGTCCACATACGTTTTTGTGACATGCGCCGCATCGCAGTAGTCCAGAAGCAGCTCGTATACGCTCGCGCCGCCGATGACGGCAATGCTCTCGGGCGGATATTTGCGCAGCTCGGAAACCAGTGCGGCTTCGTCATGGACGATGATGGCAGGGTCGGCAGAAAATGCCGTGTCGTGCGTCAGAATGATATTGGTGCGGTTCTTGAGCGGCCGTCCGCCCGGGAATGTTTCGAGTGTTTTGCGGCCCAGCACGACGGTTTTGCTGTCCGTCAGCGCACGGAAACGCCGCAGGTCGGCGGAAATGCTGACCAGCAGCCGGTTTTCAAAGCCGATGCCCCAGTCGGGCGTTACATTGACGATCAGTTCCATATTCTTCCTCAGATTGCAACAGGGATTTTTTCGGAAAACTCGGAATACCGGTAGCCCGGCAGGTCAAAGCTGTCTACCGTGAAATCGTAGAAGTCTTTGACCGAGCGGTCAATGACCAATTCCGGCGCATCGAACTGCGCATTTTCCAGCATTTTTTCCACCAGCGGAACATGCCGGTCGTAGATATGGCAGTCGGCGATGACGTGCACCAGCTCGCCGGCCTGCAGCCCGGATACTTGCGCCATCATATGCACCAGCACCGCGTACTGTACCACGTTCCAGTTGTTGGCCGTGAGCATATCCTGACTGCGCTGGTTCAAAATCGCGTTGAGCGTATTACCGCTGACGTTGAATGTGACCGAGTACGCGCATGGCGCGAGCGCCATTTCGTGCAGATCATGGTGGTTATACAGGTTCGTGAGAATGCGGCGCGAGGCCGGGTTGTGCTTGAGGTCATACAGCACGCGGTCGACCTGATCGAATTCGCCCTCGGGGTAACGGTGCTTTACGCCGAGCTGATAACCGTAGGCCTTGCCGATGGAGCCGGTCTCGTCGGCCCAGCTGTCCC
>JAEDFW010000112.1 GCA_016297855.1 Oscillospiraceae bacterium | reverse complement strand
ACGTTCAAAAAGGCGGAAGAATAAGACGAATCCCGGAACAGCAACGCTGCTCCGGGATGTATTTTGTCAGATCAGTCCTGCAATGTGGATGATGCCCTTGCAGATGAGAAGCACCAGCACGCCCGCTGTGGCTACGCCGGCGCCGATGATGGGCATGGCGTGCTTGATGCGCCGGCCCAAAAGCGCGGCGACCAGCGCGCCCGTCCACGCGCCCGTACCGGGCAGCGGGATGGCGACGAGCAGGAAAAGCCCCAGCATCTCGTATTTTTTCACCAGCGCGGATTTGGTTGCGCCGCGCCGGATGAGCCAGTCTGCGCCTTTTTGCAGGATACCGCCGCACCGCTGCATCCATGCAAGCACCTTTCGCAAAAACACGATGATCAGCGGCACGGGAATGAGGTTTGCCAGCACGCACGCCGGATACAAAAGCGCCACGGGAATCCCGGCGGCTAGCCCCACGGGGATGGCCCCGCGCAGCTCGGAGACGGGCGCGAGAGACAGCAGCATACAAAATAGAAGTTCTTTCAGCATAAATCAAGTCAGGTCGGAATGGTCATCGTCGGATTTTGTGCCGCGGCTTTCCAGATAGTTGCTCAGCGCTTCAAGCAGATGGTGGGTTTTCGTGCGATCCGGAGAGGAAAGTGCATCCTCTGCCGTCAGAACGCCGGTCTTGAACAGCAGCTTCAGCGTCTGCAAAATGACGCTGCGCGTGGGCTTGTCCAGAGCGCGCAGCGTGCGCAGCATCGCCGAGGCCGTTTTCAGGCCGCCCTGCTTCAGCTCGGTGAGCGTGGCAGCGTCGGTGCAGGTGAGCACGTCATAGAGTACGCTTACGAACTGCTCGCGCTGTTCGTCCGAGAGCGCATACAGAAACGTGTGCAGCGTCCGGCTGATAAAGCGGCCGTTTTCATCCAGCGACGGCAGCTGCTCAAAGCAGTCGCAGCGCACCTGCCAGGAAAATCCGTCGTGCTGGAACAGACCCGTCTGTGTGCTGCGCACAACTGTGTAGCGCTCCTCGTGCTCGAGCAGCATCCCCACGACCGAGCTTTCCGGCACAATGGTGTGGATCTTGCTCGCTGCGCGCCGGTGCCCGTCACTGTCCAGCCAGCGCTGGTGCAGGCCCGGGCCGTCGTTGTTGTAGACGGCCGAGATCTGGTTCTGTTCACGCTCGGTGCAGCAGACGGAAGCATAGACGGCAAGATTGCCGCCCTTGGAGTGGCCGCCGACGCGCAGAACCTGTGCGGGAAAGGCCGCAGCCGCCCGCGAAAGATACTGCGCAGCCTGCTGCTGTGCGGGCACGGTGGGCATGAAGGCCATGTTGAAATCTTCTTTCCAGCCGACGATGGTATCATCGGTGCCGCGGAAGGCGAGATACACGCAGCCGTCGCCGCAGCAGACGCACAGCGCCGCAAACTGTATTTCGGTTTTTGTGTCCAGCGCGCTGCGGTAGCCGCACAAACGCATCTCGCCGAACCGGCGCGACGCGGCGGCTTCGCGCAGAAGCGCGGGGATGGTGTTGGGAACCAGCACGCCCATATCGGTCGTGGGATGCAGGGAAAAATAGCGCTCAGCCGCTTCGCGCAGGCTGACCGCGTCGGTAAACGGTTCGGGCACAATGCCGCCAAAATCCAGATAACACAGTTCGGATAAGATGAGATTATCCACCTCGTTAAACGGCCGCTCGGCAAGCGTCAAGTCGCCGCGCCAGATGAGATAGTCGAGAATATTTGCCATGCGGGCCTCCTGAATCTTCCTTTCATACAATATACAATGTTTTCTGCCGGCAGACAAGCGGTTTTTGCTGTGAAATCCTTAAGAATTACTGAAGAGACCAACGCTTCAAAAACCTATTGACTTTATAGGTAATATATGCTATGCTTGCAGCGAAGACAGAATATACATAGTTTCCCGCTTTCCGGGAATTCATAAACACAGGCGAAAAGGAGCTGATTCTTTTGAGAATTTACGCGGACAATGCCGCTACAACAAAAATGAGCCGGACGGCGATCGATGCAATGCTGCCGTATTTGGATGGTATCTACGGAAACCCCTCGAGTCTGCACACAGTAGGGCAGCAGGCCGCAGAGGCGCTCATGACGGCGCGCGAGCAGGTGGCGGCCTGCCTGCACTGCACGGCGCGCGAGATCTATTTCACCTCCGGCGGCAGCGAGGCGGACAATCAGGCGCTCATTTCCGCGGCTGCGCTGGGCGCGAAGAAGGGCAAAAAGCACATCATTTCAACGAGCATCGAACATCACGCGGTGCTGCACACGCTGCAGGCACTGGAAAAGCAGGGCTTCGAGGTAACGCTGCTGCCGGTGGATGAAGAAGGACATATCACGGCGCAGCAGGTCGCCGACGCGATTCGGGACGATACCTGCCTCGTGAGCGTGATGTACGCCAACAACGAGATCGGCACCATCGAGCCGGTCGCCGAGATCGGAAAACTCTGCCGGGAAAAGGGCGTTCTGTTCCATACCGACGCGGTGCAGGCAGCGGGCCACCTTCCCATCGACGTACAGGCGCAGAATATCGACATGTTGTCCATGTCGGCGCACAAGTTCCACGGGCCGAAGGGCGTGGGCGCACTGTACGCACGGCGCGGCATCGTGCTGACGAACGTGATCTATGGCGGCGCGCAGGAACGAGGCAAGCGCGCAGGCACGGAAAATGTGGCCGGTATTGTGTCCATGGCGGCGGCGTTCAAGGAAGCGTGCGAGAATCTTGAAAAGAACGCGGCGCATATGACGCAGATGCGCGATCGGCTGATCGGGGGGCTGTCGCAGATTCCGCACTGCGCGCTGAACGGCAGTCGGAAAAATCGTCTGCCCGGCAACGTCAACTTCTGCTTCGAGGGCATTGAGGGCGAGAGTTTGCTGCTGCTGCTCGATGCGAAGGGCATCTGCGCGTCGTCCGGCTCGGCGTGCACGTCCGGCTCGCTCGACCCCAGCCATGTGCTGCTGGCCATCGGCAGAAAGCACGAGGTGGCGCACGGCTCGCTGCGGCTGAGTCTGTGCGAGGAAAACACGATGGAAGAAGCAGAGTATATGCTGAAGGAAATCCCGCCCATCGTGGAGTATCTGCGCTCGATGTCTCCGGTGTGGAAGGCGCTCGAGCGCGGCGAGCAGCAGCACCTGCTGTAATAGAAAGGAGAAACAGGCAATGGCACTGTATACGGAAACGGTCATGGACCACTTCATGCACCCGAGAAATGTGGGCAGCATTGAAAACGCCGACGGCGTGGGCGAGGTCGGTAATGCCAAGTGCGGCGATATCATGAAAATCTATCTGAAAATCGACGATAACCGCGTCACAGACGTGAAATTTGAGACGTTCGGCTGTGGAAGCGCGATTGCGTCGAGCTCGATGGCCACGGAGATGATCAAGGGAAAGACGGTTGAAGAAGCGTTGGCGCTGACGAACAAAGAGGTTGTGGACGCGCTGGGAGGACTGCCTGTGCACAAGCTGCACTGCTCGGTGCTGGCAGAGGAGGCCGTCAAGTCCGCGATTCAGGACTACTACGAGAAAAACGGCATTGCTTACGACAAGTCAAAGTTCCCGTGCGAGGGATGCTGCGAGAGCTGCCGGATGGTATAAGATACGGTAAAAACCCGGGAGAACGGATTTCGTTCTCCCGGATTTTCTGCTGCTTCAGAATTTCTGGCTGTAATACAGCTTGCAGCCAAGGCCGAGAAGCGAGTGAAACAGCACACAGGCCAGAATGGTGAGGCTGACAGTCATATTGAAATAGCCCGCCACAATGACTGCCACAAGAGCGACAAGCACAAAGATCTGCATGGACAGCGCCCGCGCGCTCGTCCAGATCTGGATGGTGCGCTCGTCGTGGTCTTTGACGTAGCGTTTTTTCAGTGCATCGTCACTGTGAAGCGCCAGAATATTGCGCACGAGACCCACGATCATAAGCGCCAATACGCCGACCGATGCGCCGGAGATGAAGCCGCGCCACATCGACTGCCAGTGGTTGTCTGCAACGGCAGGTGTGAGCAGCGAAATGAGTCCAAATTCACTGGCAGCGGCAAGAAAGCAGAAAATGGCCAGCACAGCGCAGCAGACGGCGATGACGGCGTTCTGCAGTTTGAGTTTTTCCCGGTATTGTTCCATTTTTTCCATTACGATTCCTCCAGTTCCGAGAAGTCAAAGACTTCTTCAATGCGCAGCCCGAAATAATGGGCAATTTTATAGGCAAGGGGCAGCGAAGCGGTATATTTTCCCACCTCGATGGAGGTGATGGTCTGCCGTGTGGTGCCGACCGCCTCCGCCAGCTCCTCCTGCGAAAGCTTGCGCGCTTTGCGCAGTTCGCGGATTTTTGTTTTCATGTGATTGCTCCTTTGCTGCGCGCCGTGCGTCCACGACACGCATATGCTAAGTTAACTTTGCGAAAATAGTATAGCTCGCTTTGCGCGATTTGCCAAGTGAACTTTGCAAAAAAGAGGGAACGGAAATCCGTTCCCTCTTTTTCATTGTGCGGGTTATTGCAGCGCGGCCTGCAGCTGATGGAAAAACGTCTGTGTTTCGCCGCCGGTTTTCAGGTTGAAAACCAACGTGCCGCCGGTGTGCCGCACGACGATGCAGCTCTGCGGCCCAGAATAGACGGCGCAGCGGTAGCTGCCGAACGCCGTGTTCTGGAAATTGCCGGTCTTGACGCTCACGAAGTCCGCACCCCAGGTGCGTGAGCCATAGGCCACGTCCTGCTGCAGCTCTGCGGAATCAATATCAGAAAGCGCGATGGTTTCTTCAAACATCGGGCCTTTGACATGCAGGGCGGTTTCAGTCAGTTCGGCGCGGATGCCGCTGGCGCTGCCGAAAATGAACAGGGCGGTGACAAGAACAAGGACGACGACGGTGACGATCAGACCGATGGTCTTATTGGTGTGCGCTGCGTCGTGGTGCATGATGCGGCCTCCTTACAGGATGATGATCGCTTCCGTGCCGACAGCCAGAAAGCCGCGCTTGACGCAGACATCACGGCATGAGAGCGCGTCGCGATATACACCGTCGGGAAGCGTTACTTTTGCTGTGCCGGGCCTGCCCGCAACGGGGAACACACCGATGCACTGTTTGCCCGGGGCTGTGTAGGTGGCGGTGACGATACCCGCTTCATCGTCGGCATCGAGCCAGAAGGCGGCGTCAGTCGGCAGCTGATGGCGGATGACGTAGAGCTTCTGCATGAGCGGCGTGAGATCACGGCCGGTATGCCAGTCAATCTGATCCACGTCGAACAGTGACGGCGTATGTGTGTTGCACGTTTCCTGCCCGGCGTAGAGGAGCGTCGTGCCCTTCATGAAGTAGCACAAAGCGGTCCACGCACGCAGGCGCGTATCATCCGGGATGAGGCTGGCTGCGCGCGGCTGGTCGTGGTTTTCCAGGCACCGGAGCTTGATGTGGTTTTTGGGATAGACGTAGTTCTGGAAGTTGACCGCGTCCATCAGCCGCGAGACGGGCACACGGCCGGCAAAGCAGTCGTCAAACACGCGGCGGATGTCGTAGCTGTAGAG
>JAEDFW010000111.1 GCA_016297855.1 Oscillospiraceae bacterium | reverse complement strand
GTTTGAGGAGGCAGAGAACCGCATGCATACCATTAAGGCTGTTATGTATGCGACTTTGCGGTGAGGAAAAAACACGCCGGTGCAGCGTGCTCGCCGGAAACAAAGGAGGAAAGCCCCATGAAACAGAAGAAACGCCGCCAGATCAGCACATTTGCCATCCTGATCTGCGTGCTGCTGCTGGTTGCCGCCGCAACCTGGCTGGCGCAGGGGAAGTCCTACACCGATCCCGAGACCGGTGAGACGATGGAAGTCGTCGGCGCGAGCCTGAGCGACATCCTCATGGCGCCGATCAACGGCTGGCATGATGCCGGCGATGTGATCGCGTTTGTGTTCTGTCTGGGCGCGTTTTTATCCATCGTGACGGCCACCGGGGCGCTGAAAACCGGCATTCATGTGCTGGTACAAAAGCTGCATGGCAAAGAGCTTGCGCTCATCTGGATTCTGATGTTCGTGTTTTCCGTCGGCGGTACGACCTTCGGCATGGGTGAGGAGAGCGTGGGGTTCTACATCCTGCTGGCAGCAACGATGATGGCCGCGGGCTTTGACCCGTTGGTCGGCGCGGCGACGGTTCTGTTGGGCGCCGGCAGCGGCGTTCTTGGCTCGACCATCAACCCGTTTGCCACCGGCGCTGCCGTGGCGTCTGCCGGTGTGGATGTCAACATGGGTGTTCTCTACGCCCTGGGCGCCATTTTGTGGCTCGTGACGTTCTGCATTGCGGCGCTGTTTGTAACGCGCTACGCCAAACGCGTGCAGGCAGGCAAGGGCTCGGTTCTCACGGCCGAACAGCTTTCGGCCTGCCGCGCGGCGTACGGCGGTTCGACCGAGATCGAAAAGGACGTCAGGCTCACCGGCCGCCAGAAAATTGTTCTTGTCATCTTCGGCCTGTCCTTTGTCATCATGATTCTGGGCTTCATCCCCTGGCAGGAGCTGTCCGCGCCCATGTTCCGCGCGCTTGGCTGGACGGGCTTTCTGACCGGAAATCCGCTCGGCCAGTGGTGGTTTGACGATGCAGGAACGTGGTTTTTGCTGATGGGCGTGCTTGCCGGCCTCATCGGACTGGAGGACAGAAGCAGGCTTATGGGCTGCGTCGTTTCGGGCTTTGGCGACATGATCTCCGTCAACCTTGTCATCGCGCTGGCGCGCGCGGCCACGGTGCTGATGGATGTGTCGGGGCTTGGCACATGGCTGGTCGAATCGTCCGTAACGGCGCTTTCATCGTCAGCGCTTCCTGCGGCGGTGTTTGGCGCGCTGGACTATCTGCTGCATGTGGGACTGAGCTTTCTGGTGCCATCGTCGTCAGGGCTTGCGGGGCTGTCGTCGCCGATCGTCTCACCCGTGGTGCGCGGTATGGGCTGGAGTGTGGAGACGTCGATCATGACGACCGTCGCCGCCAACGGTTTTGTAAACCTGTTCACGCCGACCTGCGGCTTCATCATGGGTGGTCTGGCGCTGGCCAGAGTCCCGTACGAGACCTGGCTCAAGTGGGCGGCAAAACTTCTGGCCGCGATCGGCGTGCTGACCGGCCTGATCCTGACGGCCGCCATGCTCGTTCTGAGCTGAGCCGCGCAGAGAAAATGAGCGCAGGCGCACACCGTTGGTGTGCGCCTGCGCTTTACAAATCGGTGCGCGCGGTGGTAGAATAAGATGCCGGCATGCGCCGGACTTTTGCAAGAAGGAATACATACGATGAGAAAGTTTTTTAAGGTTCTGCTGGTGATCGCCTGTGTGCTCGCGGGATTGGCGGCGGCGGTATTTGCGGCAATGAAGCTCTCGCAGTATCACCGTTCCGATCCGGCAGACGTGATCCGCTATGAGACGACGAATCCCTATATCCTCGACGAAACAGATATCTCCGGTCACCGCTCGGGCGGCGGAATCGCGCCAGAGGAGACGATGATGGCGTTTGCCAACTGCGTGGAAAACCCCGATTTTCAGGTGGACGTGTTCGAATTTGATCTGCACATCACGAAAGATGGCGTGCTGGTCCTGCTGCACGATGATACGCTCGACCGCACATCCGACTGCGAGGCCGTGTTCGGCGAGACGGATGTGCGCCCAGAGAACAAGACGTATGAAGAGCTGCGGCAGCTCAACATGGGCGCAAAATTCGTCGATCCCGACGGCAATATGCCTTATGCCGGTCTGACGGGCAGTGATGTGCCGGATGCGCTGCGGATTCTGCGGATCGAGGACGTGCTGGACTATCTGTCGGCGGCTGGCGATTACAAGTACATCATTGAGATCAAAAACGGCGGAGCGCTTGGCATGCAGGGCGTGGATACGCTGTATGCGGTGCTGCGCGAGCGGGATCTTGTCGGGCGCGTGGTATTTGGCACCTTTCAGGCCGAAATCAGCGCCTACGTCGATGCGACGTACCCCGATCTGGCGCGCAGCGCGTCAGTCAATGAGGTTCTGAAATTCTACATCGCGGCGCTCACAAACAGCAAATCGTACGAGCCGCCCTGCTCCGTGCTGCAGATTCCGTTTGAAGATTCGTATCTCAAATACGGCATCAACCTCGGCACGGCCACGGTCATCAACTACGCACACAGCCATAACATGGCTGTGCAGTACTGGACGATCAACGACCCCGCGGACATGGCGTATCTGGTTTCTGTCGGCGCAGACTGCATCATGACGGACTATCCGGACGTGCTCTACGGCGTGCTGCATCCGTAACGGGCGTGCATATCTGAAAGAAACAAGGAAAAGAGAACAAATGCAGAAAGAAAAGAAAAAAGAACTGCTGCGGATGGTGAAATTCGCGCTGTTTTCCATCTCGGCAGGTCTCATTGAGATGGTCTCGTTCACGCTGCTCAACGAGCTGAGCGCCTGGAGCTACTGGCCGTGCTACCTGACGGCGCTGGTCTTGTCGGTGCTGTGGAATTTTACGCTGAACCGCAAATTCACCTTCCAGTCGGCGGGCAACGTGCCCGTGGCGATGCTGAAGGTCGCGGCGTTCTATGTTGTGTTCACGCCGGCGTCCACGCTGCTGGGAAGCTTTTTGGCGCAGACGCTTTTTTGGAACGAGTATCTGGTAACGATCCTCAACATGCTGCTGAACTTTGTGCTGGAGTATCTGTACCAGCGGTATTTTGTATTCAGAAGAACGATCGATACCGGAAAAGGCAGCAAAACTGCAGGATAACAGAAGCCGCCCGGCCATACGGCCGGGCGGCTGTTTTTCAGTATTGGAAGCAGCTGCCGCCGACAAACTCCCGGACGAGAGAGTCCTTCGGTACGAAGTTTGTTTGGAGTGCGGGCAGGCTTTGCACCACGTCCATGAGAACGGACAGGCCGTGCGCCTCGACAAACGCGTCGTCAAGCTCGGCCGCGAACTGCGGCAGTTCGCGCAGATCGCGCGCGAGAATGCACAGCTCATAGTCGTGGAAGGTGTCGATGTGGATCGAGGCGTTGGGCTTATTGGGCGCGATATACTGTTGCTCACCGCGGTCGACGCTCTGCGCACGCTCGATGGTCTCACGCAGGGACTTGCCCCGGCCGTGATAGTCGCGGATCATGCGGCGCGCCACACGCACCTGCTCAGGTTTCACGATCTGATCCGACGGCGTGATGATGCGCGTGCGCGGCGCAACGTATACACCCGTGGCGCGATCGCGGATCTCGTCGAAGATGAGCGGGTTCAGCATATGGATGCCCTCGGCGATGATGATGCCGTCGCGGCTTCCGGCCATTTCCGTATAGCCGCCGGTGGTGTTGGCCTTGAAATCATACCACGGCACCTGTACGGTCTCACCGTTTGCAAGGCGCTCAATGGTCTCGATGAGAAGCGGGCGGTTGACGCAGTAGGGCGATTCCCAGTCGGTCGCCTCAGGCGGGCGCTGGTCAAGGGGCAGGAAGAAATTATCCATGCTGAGCAGGCACACATGCACGCCCAGATTCTCAAGATACGCCTTCAGACGCATGGCCGTCGTCGTCTTGCCGGAGCCGGACGGGCCGGTCAGCGCGACGAAGGGCTTTTTGGGCAGCGCGCTCAGGATCGTACCTGCGGCGGCGCTGATCTTGTCGTGGTATACCTCTTCGCAGCGAAGGACGAACTGCGTTTCATGGTTCATGGCGTGGATGATATCTTCCATATCGATAACACGCATGTTGCTCACTCCTTTTTCACGGTTTGATACGCCCGGGCACGGTGCAGCATGCCGCGGAAGATGAAATAATAGCAGCCGAGGTGCGCCAGCAGTGTGACGACCCAGCTGACGGGATAGGACAGATAGAGCGCCGGGAGGGTGTGCCAGACGCGAAATACGCTCAGAATCCAGACGATGCGAAGCACGCACGCGCCTGCTGCCGATACGAACATCGGCAGCCATGCCCTGCCGAGCCCGCGCACCATGCCGCTGCCCAGCTCCATCAGACCGCACAGAAACTGCAGCGAGCCGATGTACATGATGCGCACCATGCCGTACTGCAGAACGGCAGTGTACGACGGGTCGGTCTTTGCGATATACAGCCCCAGCAGCGGCGCGGCAAACAGGCGCAGCGCCACACCCAGCGGCACACCGATGAGCAGCACCGTTGCCGCACACGCGCCGAGAATGCGCGGAACGCGATCGAGGCGGTTGGCGCCGAAATTCTGGCTGGTAAAGGTGATCGACGCGTGAAACACGGCGTTGTCAGCGGTGTAGATGAACTGCTCAAGATTGGCTGCGGCCGTGTTGGCGGCCATGACCTCCGCGCCGAAGGAATTGACCGAGCTTTGGATCATGACGTTGGAAATATTGAATATGACGCTCTGCAGGCCGGCCGGAAGGCCGATCTGGATCATCTGCACGGCCTCGTTGCGGTACAGCCGGATGCTGCGCAGACGCAGGTGCGAGCAGTCGTCGGCGCGCATCAGACAGCGCACAACAAGAACGAGCGAGATATACTGCGATACGACCGTGGCAATGGCAACGCCCGCCACGCCCAGATGGCAGACAATGACGAAAAAGAGATTGAGTACCACGTTGACCGAGCCGGAGATGGCCAGAAATACCAGCGGCCGGCGCGTATCGCCGAACGCGCGCAGCACGGCGGCACCGAAATTGTACAACAGCGCGGCGGGTACGCCGAGAAAATAGATCCGGAGGTACAGGCTCGACAGCGGAAGCACATCCTCCGGCGTGGCCATGAGCCGCAGCAGCGGCGTGCACAGCGCCAGCCCCAGTGCCAGAACCATCGCCCCGAGCACCAGCCCCAGCGCAAACGCACAGTGTACCGCGCGGCAGACATTTTCCTCCTGCCGGCAGCCGATGCAGCGCGCGATGAGGATATTGACGCCGATGGATACGCCCATGAACGCGCCGATGAGCAGATTGATGAGCGATGATGTCGCTCCGACGGCGGCCAGCGACGTGCTGCCGGCAAACTTGCCGACAACAATGACGTCGGCTGCGTTGAACAGCAGCTGCAGAATGCCGGTTGCGGCCAGCGGCAGCGAAAACAGCAGGATTTTCGGGAAAACAGGTCCGCTGAGCATGTCGATGCTGTGCGCGTTTGTTGAGGACATGGGATATCGCTCCTTAT
>JAEDFW010000110.1 GCA_016297855.1 Oscillospiraceae bacterium | reverse complement strand
GCACACGGCCGGCAAAGCAGTCGTCAAACACGCGGCGGATGTCGTAGCTGTAGAGGATGTCAAACGCCTCATAAAGCTCTGCGTCCGTGGCGCAGTAGAAGCCGTTTTCATGGAAATGGCGCACATGCTCAAGGTATACGCTCTCGCCCAGCCAGATTGCGCCGGGATGCACGCGCTCGACCGCCTCGCGCGCGGCCTTCCAGAAGCGGACGGGTACATTGCTGGCCACGTCGCAGCGGAAACCGTCGACAATCTCGGCCCACTGGCACAGCGACTCAATCTGGTACTGCCACAGCTCCGAAACGGTATAGTCAAGGTCAACCACGTCCGTCCACTCGCCGACCTTGTTGCCGCGGCCGCCCGTGGGTTTCTGATAGAAGAATTCCGGATGCTCGGACACAAGCGTGGAATCGGGAGACGTGTGGTTATACACCACATCGATGATGCACTGCATGCCGCGCGCGTGGATTTCGCTGACCAGATGCTTGAAATCCTCCATCGTGCCGTATTCAGGGTTCACCGTGCGGTAGTCGCGGTTGGCATAGGGGCAGCCGAGGCTGCCCTTTTTATTCTCCACGCCGATGGGATGGATGGGCATGAACCAGACAATATCCACGCCCAGCGCGCGGATGCGGTCGAGATCCGGTTCGATAGCGCGGAAGGTGCCCTCGGGTGTGTGGTTGCGGACATAAATTTCATAGATGACGCTTTGACGCAGCGAAAGATCGGTATGTTCAGCCATAGAAGAAGCTCCTTTTTGTTGATCGGTTCACTTCAATTATAGGAAAAAAATACGGAAAGTCAATGAAGTGCCGAAAAACAAGTCCCGCCGGGAAATTCCGGCGGGACACTATGTGATTTGGATGGATGCAGACAGCGCCCGAACGTGACAATGCAGGATCAGAACATCTTGCGCTTGGTATCAGCAGCGTCGAGATCCATCAGCGCGCCGACGGGGTCTTTGACCTGCGCAAGGAAGATCATGGCTGCAATGATGTACGGCTTATACGACGCCTGCTTATACAGCGGCACCAGATAGCGGTCGAACACGGAGTTGTCGACTTCGCCCTTTTCACAGGACAATCCGGAGATGTCGGCGGGCAGGCAGTGCAGGTACAGCGCCTTGCCGTCCTTGGTGAGCTTCATCATCTCTTCTGTGCAGGCCCAGTCGGTATGCTCGGCGTTCTGGGCAAGCAGGCGCTTTTCCAGCTCGTCGATACCCTTCTGGTCGCCCTTGGAGTACAGCGCCGTGCGCTCTTCCATGGCCTTGAACGGCGCCCAGGACTTGGGATAGACGATGTCGGCATCCTTGAACGCTTCTTCCATTGAGTTGGTCTTGGTGAACGAGCCGCCGGAGGCCGCTGCGTTCTTGCGGGCGATCTCCTCGACCTCGGGGAAGACCTCGTATCCTTCGGGATGCGCCAGCACCACGTCCATGCCGAAGCGGGTGAACAGGCCGATGACGCCCTGCGGGACGCTCAGGGGCTTGCCGTAGCTGGGAGAATATGCCCAGGTCATGGCGACCTTCTTGCCCTTCAGGTTCTCAACGCCGCCAAAGTAGTGGATGACATGCAGCATATCGGCCATGCACTGCGTCGGATGGTCGACATCGCACTGCAGGTTCACCAGCGTGGGACGCTGCTCGAGAATGCCGTCACGGTAGCCCTCTTCCAGCGCATCCATGAACGTCTTCTGATATTCGTGGCCCTGATGGATGTACATGTCGTCGCGGATGCCGATGACGTCGGCCATGAACGAGACCATGTTGGCCGTTTCGCGGACGGTCTCGCCGTGGGCGATCTGCGACTTCTTTTCATCGAGCACCTGCTCCTCCAGACCCAGCAGGTTGCACGCCGAGGCGAAGGAGAAGCGGGTACGGGTGGAGTTATCGCGGAAGAGAGAAATGCCGAGGCCGGAATTGAAAACCTTCGTGGACTTGTTGCGCTCGCGCAGGTCGCGCAGCGCGTCGGCCACGGTAAAGACCGCGTCGAGTTCTTCGTCAGTCTTATCCCACGTCCAGTAGAAGTCGGTCTTGTACATGTTGTTGATATGCAGGGTCTCGAGATGTCTGGCAAGTTCAACAGTTTTGCTCATTTCTGATTTCTCCTTATCTAGTTTCAAAATGGAGTTGATTAACGGATGTCGTTGCCGGTCAGTTCCTGACGGAACGAAGTGGCCGAGCCGTCTTTGTTCTCGGGCTTATAGAGCATGGGAACGGCGGCATAGAGCGCGGCGCAGGTCACAAGGTCCTGCTTCCAGGTGATCTCGTTGGGCGCGTGCGCCTGCGACTCGGCGCCGGGACCAAAGCCCACGCACGGGATGCCGTAGCGGCCCTGAATGGATACGCCGTTGGTGGAGAACGTCCACTTGTCGGTCAGCGGACGGCCTTCGCGTTTGGCTTTCGCGGTGTCGTCAGCATACAGGCGGGTATCGCCGAAGAGCGCGTGGTGCGCGTCGATGAGCGCCTGCACATGCGGCGCGGATTCCTTGTTGATCCAGGTGGGGAAGAAGCACTCGGTTTCGTAGACATGACCGGTCCACGCCGGGCGGTCGTACATGTACATGGAGACCTTGACGTCCTTGGCGTACTTCTTGCAGGCAGGCAGGTCTTCGATTTCTTTGAGGCAGGACTGGTAGGTCTCGCCGGCGGTCATGCGGCGGTCGATGGAGATGGCGCAGGAATCTGCCACCGCGCAGCGCGACGGAGACGTATAGAAGATCTGGCTGGTGGTGCAGGTACCGCGGCCGAGGAAGCGCGCGTCCTCATAGTGCTCGGGATTGTATTTGGGATCGAGCATCTTGACAAGACCCTTGATCTCGACCGTATCGTCGGCCGGGTTCTCGTTGAGATCGCGGACGTTCTCGATGATCTCGGCCATCTTATGGATGGCGTTGTCGCCGCGCTCAGGCGCCGAGCCGTGGCAGGACACGCCGTGCACGTCGACGCGGATCTCCATTCTGCCGCGGTGGCCGCGGTAAATACCGCCGTCGGTCGGCTCGGTGGAGATGACAAACTCGATCTTGCTGCGGGCGTCCTCGGGACCGTCAAAGTACTCGTTGACGATGGACTGCCAGCACATACCGTCGCAGTCTTCTTCCTGTACGGAGCCGACGACCATGATCTTGTAACCGTCAGGAATAAGGCCAAGATCCTTCATGATCTTCGCGCCGTAGGCAGCGGAAGCCATGCCGCCTTCCTGATCGGAGCCGCCGCGGCCGTAGATGATGCTGTCTGTCTCGTAGCCCTCGTAGGGGTCGTGTTCCCAGTTTTCGCGGTTGCCGATGCCGACAGTGTCGATGTGCGAGTCGATGGCGATGATCTTGTCGCCCGTGCCCATCCAGCCGATGACGTTGCCGAGCTTATCGATCTCAACCTTGTCATAGCCCAGCTTTTCCAGCTCAGCCGCAATGCGCTTGACGACACGTTCTTCTTCACAGGATTCGGACGGAATAGCGATCATATCACGCAGGAATTTTGCCATGTCGGACTTGTAGCCCTCCGCGGCCTTTTTGATTGCTTCGTAGTTCATAAACCGACTTGCCTCCCAGCATTGTTTTCACTCAGATTTGTCACTGCGCCCGCGCTGTGCGGGCTTCTCTGTTTCCATCATACCACAACATAAAAGGATGTCAAACAAAATTTTTGTAAACCTAAAATTTTTTTAGAAGAAAGCATTGATTTCTCCAAAAACTGTGATATGATGGAACTACCATGGCAGAACAATCGGGAGCAAAACGGAGGTGTTACATGCTTAGTCAGAAAGAAATGGACACGCTGAAGCAGATTGCCAAGGCGATTGCCGGACAGTTTGGCAGCAACTGCGAGGTGGTCATTCATGAAATATCGGATAAGAGCACCTATTCCTCGATTACAGACATTGAAAACGGACATGTTACCGGGCGCAAAGTCGGCGACGGGCCGTCGCATGTTGTGCTTGAACAGCTCGGCAGAGGCGACGACGACGCTGCGGATCAGATCGGCTATCTCACGCGCACGCCGGACGGAAAGATCCTCAAATCCACCTCTGTCTATATCCGCGACGAAGCAGGCAAGATCAGCGCAATTTTCGGCATCAATTTTGACATCTCCATGATGCAGATGGCGCAGCAGACACTCGATGAGTTCATCTGCCCGAAGCAGGAAGGCAGGAAGGAGCCTGAACGGATCACATTGAATGTGTCAGATCTGCTCGACGATCTTATCCGGCAGGCCGACGAGCTGATCGGCAAACCTGTGGCGATCATGACCAAGGATGACAAGGCCAGAGCCGTCCGCTTTTTGAGTAATTCCGGCGCTTTGATGATCACAAAATCCGGCGACAAGATCGCAAAGCATTTTGGCATATCCAAGTACACACTCTATTCTTATTTGGACAGCAGCAAAACAGGAGGAGAATAATATGAGCAAAATCGACCTTACCATCAACAAAGAGGGCCTTGCGCACAATATTCAGAAGGCAAAGGAAAACAACATTATTATCCCCACCATCGCGCAGATGCAGAATCCCGACCTGATCCCCGAAAAGATCAAGGACAAACTGACGAATGTGGGACTGTGGGACGTCAATCCGCTGAACCTGTTCCGCATCAGCTGGAAGAACGAGGCCAAGGAATTCGGCGGCCTGTATCAGGCGGTGCCGAATTATGTTGAGATCCCGTCGAGCCTGTCGGGCGTTCCGTGCCGTATCGTCGCCATGGCCGGCAAGTGGTTCCCCACCGGCTGCCACAAGGTCGGTGCGTCGTTCGGCTGCCTGGCTCCGCGCCTTGTCACGGGCCAGTTCGATGCGACATATCATCATGCCGTGTGGCCGTCCACCGGCAACTATTGCCGCGGCGGTGCGTTCAACTCGAAGCTGCTGGCGTGCGACTCGGTCGCCATTTTGCCGGCGGAAATGTCCAAGGAGCGCTTTGACTGGCTGAGCAAGATCGCCGGGCAGGTCATCGCTACGCCGGGCTGCGAGTCCAACGTCAAGGAAATTTTCGACAAGACGTGGGAACTCAAGCAGGATCCCAGCATGATGATCTTCAACCAGTTTGAAGAGATGGGCAACCCCCTGTGGCACTATAACGTCACCGGCTACGCGCTGGCCGACCTGTTTGAAGCCATCAAGAAGCCCGGCCAGAATTTTGCCGGCGCGTGTTTCACCTCCGGCTCTGCCGGCACGATGTCGGCGGGCGATCTGCTCAAGGAGCGCTATCCGCACCTGAAGCTCGCCGTCGGCGAGGCGCTGCAGTGTCCGACCATTCTGGACAACGGCTTCGGCGGCCACCGCATCGAGGGCATCGGCGACAAGCACATCCCTTGGATCCACAACGTCAAGAACACTGATATGGCCATTGCCATCGACGACGAGGACTCGCAGCGTCTGCTCCGCCTGTTCAACACCGCCGACGGCCAGAAGTATCTCAAGGAAGAGCTGGGCCTTGATGACGAGCTGATCGAAAAGCTGACCTGGCTCGGCATCTCGGGCATTGCGAACGTGCTTTGCTGCATCAAGATGGCCAAGTACTATGAGCTGACCGAGAACGATGTGGTCGGTACCGTTCTGA
>JAEDFW010000109.1 GCA_016297855.1 Oscillospiraceae bacterium | reverse complement strand
GCCTTTTCGCCCAAAAAAACCGTTTCAGCATCCAGAAGTCCCATGCCGCGCAGTTCGCCGCCCGCTTCTACACCTTCGGGATCGGAGATCGTACGGCAAAGCATCTGATACCCACCGCAGATTCCAACCACCGCGCCGCCGGATGCAGCGTGCTTCAAGATCGCCGCCTCAAATCCCGACTGCCGCAGCCAACGGAGATCGTCCATCGTATTCTTCGTGCCGGGCAGGATCACAACATCGGGTGAGCCCAGCTGCGAAGCAGATTTCACATAGCGAAGGCTGACCTCCGGCATGCGGGACAGTGAATTGAAATCCGTAAAATTCGAGATTCTGGGCAATCGCACGACCGCGATATCCACAAGTCCCTTACCGTCCGCCCTGACAAAGCGGTCCGTGAGCGAATCCTCGTCGTCCAAATCAACGCGCAAATGCGGCACCACGCCGACCACAGGAATGCCTGTCAGTTCTTCTAGCATTTCCATACCGGGGTCAAGGATCGTTTTATCGCCCCGGAAGTTGTTGATGACAAAGCCCTTCACTCGTGCACGTTCATCAGGCTCCAGCAGCGCTACCGTGCCGTAGAGCGAAGCGAACACGCCGCCGCGGTCGATATCCGCACACAGAAGCACCGGTGCGCCGGCCATCTCGGCCATACCCATATTGACGATATCCTCCTGCTTAAGGTTAATCTCAGCGGGGCTGCCAGCGCCCTCAAGCACGATGATATCATATTGATTAGACAGCTTTCGGTAGGCTTGCATAATGTCCGGCACAAGCTGCTTTTTATACGCGAAATAGTCCCGCGCAGCCATGACCCCGCGAACGCGGCCGTTCACGATGATCTGTGAGCCGACGTCATTGGTAGGTTTGAGCAAAATGGGGTTCATCTCCACCGTGGGCGCGATACCCGCAGCCTCAGCCTGCATCACCTGCGCCCGTCCCATCTCGAGCCCGTCGGCGGTAATAAACGAGTTGAGCGCCATATTCTGCGACTTGAACGGTGCGACGCTGTAGCCGTCCTGATGAAAGATCCGGCACAGTGCGGCAGCCAGAAAGCTCTTGCCTGCATTGGACGTCGTCCCTTGCACCATGATCGCTTTGCTCATGGTTTTTCCTCCAGTTCTGCGCGAAGCGCGCATAAAAATCGTTCATTCTCTTCCTGCGTTTTGACTGCAGTGCGGTACCAGTCAGGACCAAGCCCACGGTAATCGGCGCAGCTTCGAATCAGAATTCCGCGCGAAAGCAGCCGCTGTTTCAGATTTGTCACCCCGGGCAATCGAAACAGCAGGTAATTGGCGCTGCCGGGTATTACCTCGCAGCCGAGATTTGACAGCCCTGCTTGCAGCACAGGCCGCAGGAACTCGGTCAGCGCTCTACCCTTTGCGACCCATTCCGGCAGCCCGCAGCAGGCAATCCCGGCCGCCTGTGCAGGGCCGGATACGTTCCAGCATGAGCCGTTCGCGGCCAGCCGTTCGATCAATTCCGGCGCCCCAAGGCCATAGCCAAGGCGAAGTCCGGCGATGGCGTATGTCTTGGTAAACGCACGCAGCAGAAACAGCTGCGGGTGCGTGTCCAAAAGATCTGTCAGGCTCGCGCCGCCGGTGGACAGCGGAAAAAAGCACTCGTCCACCGCCAGCACTGCGCCGATTTCCTCGCAGCGCGCAAGGATTTTTTCAAGAAGCTCGCGCCCGATCAGCCGCCCTGTCGGGTTATTGGGGCTGCACAGCAGCACCAGTTCAATACCCGGGTGGATATCGGCAAGGATGCTGTCCGTCACGTCAAAACTATTCTCCTGCTGCAGCGTATGGAAACGGCAATCACAGCCAACCTGACGCAGCGAACACTCATATTCCGAGAACGTGGGCGCAAGCAGAAGCGCGGCCTTTGGCCGCAGTGAAAGCGCCAGACGGAAAATGACGTCCGACGCACCGCTGCCGCAGAAAACCTGCTCAGCCCGCACGCCATCGCTCTGCGCGATAGCCTGACGCAGCTGACGGCACTGCGGGTCGGGGTATTGCTCGACATATGCAAGCGCCTCTCGCGCCGCGTCAAGCACCTGCTGCGGTGGGCCGAGAGGGTTTAAATTGACGGACATATCCAGAATCTGTCCGTCGTAGAAGTCCTGCGCAGAGACAAGGTCTCCGCCGTGCGTCAAGCTCATACAAGCCTCCCGGTGACGGCAAAATGAATGGCAAGCGGTAAAACGGCAAGGATCACGAGCGCCAGAATCGCCGTAATCAGCGCCAGATCGTTTGCGCGGCGCACGTCTGCGCGGCAAACTGTTCCGGACGCGTCGCCGATAGTCGGTTTTTCTACCATTTTGCCAAAATACAGGTGCGCGCCGCCCAGCTGCAGGCCAAGCGCACCCGCGCAGGCTGCCTCAGTCTGCGCAGAATTGGGCGAAAGATGATTCTTCCGGTCGCGCCGGAAGATGCGCCACGCACCACTTGCATCAAAGCCGAAGCAGGCCGCAAGGCACATGAGAAGCCCGGCAATCCGCGAGGGCAGAAAGTTGCACACATCGTCCAGCTTCGCGGCGGTTCTTCCAAAATAGAGATAGCGGTCGTTTTTGTAGCCAACCATCGAGTCCATTGTATTCACTGCCTTATAGCACATTCCGCCGACAGGCCCAAGCACCGCCGCCCAGATGAGCGGCGCCAGAATGCCGTCTGCCGTGTTCTCGGCCACGGTCTCGACCGCAGCGTTGAGTACCTCTTCTTCTGAGAGCTGCGCGGTATCGCGCCCTACGATCATGGACACGGTACTGCGGCCATCGTCCAGCGTGCCGGATTGCAACGCGCGCACGACCTTCATGCTCTCGGTGCGCAGCGATTTGGTTGCGAGAATCTGCCAGCAGATCACAACCTCAAGCAAAAAACAAAGCGCCGGATGGACAAGCCCCGCGAGATACAGGACGCCTCCGGTCGTAACGCCCGTAAGACCGACGACCAGCACAACAAGACAACCTCCCGCCGCCATTTGGCCGCGTGGTGAAGCAGGAAACACGCGCCGCAGAAGCGTCTCGAGCTTTTCAATCAGCCATCCCATGCCCTGCACGGGATGCGGAAGCCCGCGCGGATCACCGAGGATCAGATCAACGCAAAAGCCCAGAATCAGGGCAAGAATATGCTGCATAAGTTTCTCCTGTTTTAACTTTGCGGCGTATAGGCGTCCATATTGAGGTCGTCGAACGTATCGCCGTTATAGACGCTCATTGCCATGTCAAGAATCGGCATGATGGCGACCGCGCCGGTTCCCTCGCCAAGCCGCATTCCGGCCTGCAGAATGGGCCTCACACCCAATACGTTCAAGACCGGCCAGCCCGCAGGCTCAGCGGACAGGTGGCTGGCGATCATATAATCTTTGCACGCAGGGCAGATTGTTGCGGCGACCAGCGCGGCAGCAGCTGAGATCAGCCCGTCGATGATGACGGGCACATGCAGCATGCCTCCCGCGAGAAACACACCGCATAAGCCGGCAAGATCGAATCCGCCGACCTTGGACAGAACATCCACGCCATCCGCCGGGTCAGGCTGATGCAATGCAATTCCTGCATTAATGGCGCGAACCTTGCGCTCAAGGCCTTCATTCGACAGTCCCGCGCCGCGGCCCGTCATTTCTTCTGGGCTTCTTTCAAGCAGGACCGACAGCACCGCCGCAGATGTTGTCGTGTTGCCGATGCCCATCTCACCTGTGGCGATGAGGCGCACGCCCTGATCATACAGCGTCTGCGCCGCCTCAACGCCGACCAGAATCGCCTGCTCCGTTTCCTGCCGCGTCATGGCAGGCTCTTTAACGAAATTACGCGTACCGCCGCGGCGGACACACTTCTGCGCGATGCCCGGTAGTTCGACTGCGTTTGCCATGCCGATATCCACGGGGTAGATCTCCGCGCCGGCAACACGGGCCATTTTACATACGCTAGACTGCCGTCGGGCCATATTGGCTGCAACTACGGCCGTGATCTCCTGTCCCGTCTGCGTTACGCCTTCGACAACCACACCGTTGTCGGCGCACATAATGGCCACGGCCTTGCGGGAAATCTCAAAATCCTTCGTGCCGAATACGCCCGCCATCCGTATGATGATATCCTCCAGAATGCCAAGAGAGCCAAGCGGCTTTCCCACGGCGTCCCATTTTTTCTGTGCATCCTGCATCGCCTGGTGGTCGGCGGGCATGATTTGTGAAACGACTTCCTGCAGCGTCATATTTTTCTCCTTTCAATGCCGGGAATACTCCAGCGCTTTTTCAAGAAACCGCCGGGCCGATTCCGGCCGCGCGGCAAAATGAACATGCGGAAATCCGGCGTAAAGGCTGTCCGTTCCAACTGCGGCCAGCCAATGCCGTGGTGAGAGCGGCTTCTGCGCTGTGAAGTCCTCGCCGGGCACGGTCGAGTCCCAGTAGTGGAACTCATGCGCCGGGATACGCTCGCCAGCGTTAAGCAGTAGGCTATCTTTGTTCGCCGTCAGTGTAACATAGCCAAAACGCGAGAGCTTGCCCGTAGGGTATGCCTCCGCGTTCAACGCGCCGACCATTGGGTATTTCTCACCCGACGCATCCTGCAGCGTCTTATGCAGGTATAGAAACCCACCGCATTCCGCAATCGTCGGCATGCCATTCAGAACAGCCTTGCACACTGAACGGCACATCGATTCATTTTTGGAAAGCTGCCTTGCGTGCAGCTCAGGATAGCCGCCGCCAAGATACAGCCCCTGCAGATTCTCTGGCAATGCAGCATCCGAAAGCGGCGAAAACTCGACCAGCTCCGCGCCGAAGCTTCGCAGCACGTCGAGAGAATCTTCGTAGTAAAAGCAGAAGGCCTTGTCCCGCGCCACACCAATCCGCACAGCGCCTGATACAGGCGCAAGCGCCGGGAGCGTATCGGTGATCTCCGGTGCGGCGCTTGCAAGGGTTAGCAGGCCATCCAGATCGAGCGTCAGCTCCGCCTGTGCAGCCAGCTTATCAAGCTTAGCCTGCAAGTCCTCGATCTCCGATGCTGTGACAAGCCCCAGATGGCGGCTTTCGATCGTGCAGTCGGGCATCTCCGGCAGATAGCCGAATACCGGCAGTCCCGTTTCCTGCGTGATAGTCTCAGCCAGACGCGGATAGAGCATAGGCGAGACTCGGTTGATGATTACACCTGCTATCCGACTCGGATTCCGGAAGGACAAAAAGCCCTTCACCTCGGCGGCAATCGACAGCGCCCTTCCCCTGCCGTCTACGATCAAAACGGCGGGCGTATCGGTGGCGCAAGCCAGATCGTATGCCGACGCGCGCGCCGTCATAGCGATGCCGTCGTAGTAGCCCATTGCGCCTTCCAATACCGTCACGCCGGCATTTGCCGCGTTCTTTTTCAGAAGCGCGCGAGCCATCTTTCGACCAAAGAAAAATAGATCAAGATTGCAGCTCTTCGCGCCGACCACGCTTGTGTGAAACATGGGGTCAATATAATCCGGGCCAGACTTGCACGCCATGGGAGAAAGTCCCCGGCGCACAAACGCGCGCAGCATGGCGCAGGTGGCGGTGGTTTTTCCGCTGCCGGACGAAGGCGCGCAGAGGAGCAGCCGCGGCGTCATACGCGCCCCTCCCCAGAGAGAATCCAGACGGGATTCTGGCCCAGCATCATGTGATAATTTCCAAGCTG
>JAEDFW010000108.1 GCA_016297855.1 Oscillospiraceae bacterium | reverse complement strand
CCGATGAATTATGATACAGCCAGATGATGGCCGTGGGGCGAATATCGCTGCCCGGCGATCAAATTTAGACAGGAGGAAAACTCAATGAAGAACTTTAAAAAGGTTCTTGCGCTGGTTCTGGCGGTTGTTATGCTGCTCAGCTTCGCTACCGTTGCCAGCGCCGTGACGTCCGATTATTACAAGGACGCTGACGACATCAACTACACTGAGGCCGTCGACGTTCTGGGTGCGATCGGCGTCCTGAACGGCTTCCCGGATAACACGTTCCGTCCGGAGGCTACCATCACCCGTGCACAGGCTGCGAAGATCATTGCCATGTTTGACAATGGTTCTTCCAAGATCAACGGCCTGTACACCTCCGCCAACCCCTTCTCCGACTGTGTTGGTCACTGGGCTGAAAGCTACATCGCTTACGGCGCCAAGACCGGCATCATCGCTGGCGTGGGCGGCGACAAGTTTGCTCCCGAAGCGAACGTCACCGGCGTTCAGTTCCTGAAGATGGTCCTCGTTGTCCTCGGCTACGATGCCAAGGCTGAAGGCCTCGAAGGCAAGAACTGGGACGTCAACACTCTGGCTCTGGCCAAGCGCGTTGGCCTGATCGACTCCCTCACCGTCAAGTTCGACTTTTCTGCTGACCTGACCCGTGAGCAGGCTGCCGTCATCATGCTCGACGCTCTGCGCGCTGACGTTGTTGAGTACGGCTCCAAGCTGGGCTGGAACGGCACCACCATTGCTGAGTGGCCCTATGTCACCGGCGGCACCGTTTACTGGACTGTGACCGGCGCTGTCTCCACCGGCGACAAGCTGATGGATGCATGGAAACTGGGCGAAGGCTACGCTGAAGACGCTTTCTATCGTCCCTACAGAACTTGGAAGCTCAATGGCAAAGAAATCGGCCGCTATCCGTATGCTGCTCTGGCTGAGTACACCACCGCTTACACCGGCTGCGACGTTCTGGTCGACCTTGGCATTGCCAAGACCAACACGACTACTCCCCGCACCATCTCTGCTCTGTACATCAACGGCTGGCTGCGCGACAGCAATATCGCTCTGCAGCACAGCGTTGAGACCCTGAATGGCGCTTGCGCTGCGAAGACAGGTTTCGTCAGCGGCGCACAGGGCACCCTGTCTCAGGTCTTCTATGTCGATAAAGATGTTGCCGAGGCTAACAATACCGTTGCCGGCTACCGTATCACTGAGATCGACACCTGGCTGGGCATGGTCACCGATGCGAAGAAGGTCACTACCAACCGTGATGGTCACCTGAGCACCTACACTGATGCTACCATCAGAGTCTATGGCGCGGTGGCTGAAGATGACAACCACGGCAAATTCAGAGACAGCTGCATCCACGATACGATTTCGTACACCGCCGATGACGACAGCCTGAACAAGTACGATTACGTTCTGGTCAGCTACTCCTGCAAGACCAATGCGCTCGAGACGGTTGACGTTGTTGAGGGTGTTGCCGGCACGCTGAACGGCTACAAGATCAACAACTATCCGTCCCAGACCCGTGTTGATGGCACCTACATCCCCGATGCAGTGCACTTCCACGTGGGCTATGATGCTTCCAAGGATTCCAACAACTTCGGCGCGCACGTGTTCTTCTATGACGCTTACGGCAACGTGATCGGCATGGTTGATACGGCTGCTGCCGCCAAGGAGTATCTGGTCATCGACAAGCTGTGGGTTGACCACAAGGATGGCGACGCTGTCCTGTATGCTGACGTTGTCACGCTCGATGCCAAGGTCACCGAGAAGGTCGTTGTCGGTGCTGCCTATGACCTGGATGGTAATAAGCGGACTGCTAAGACCTTTGCCGGTTGGGCCGACCGCGAGTATGCGCACAACAACAACTGGTGGTACGACAAGCTGGCTACTTACGACGTGAACAGCAACGGTGTCTACACCATTAAGCTTGTGACCCCGCAGGAGCTTGCTGGCCCGGTCGTTATCCAGAAGGGCAATGCCGAGGTCACTTCTGTTGAAGGCGTTCACTCCACGCTTGAGTTCGCGATCAACGCTGCGACCCGCTTCCTGGTCCATGAGGACGATGGCTCCTACACCGCTTACACCGGCTTCCGCAATGTTGACTCCATGACCGCTCTGCACGCTCAGTACATCGATGCCAACGAAGATGGTGTCGCTGAGATCGTCTACCTGTGGGATGTCATCCGCGTGGGCAGCAAGGTTGTCGCTTATGTCTCCGGCGATCCGGACACTTGGGAAGAGGTTGACGAGAACGGCAACACCCTGCTCAAGATGACTGTCTACATCAAGGGCGTCGCGACCGACCTGTACATCACGAACTATGATCTGAGCGATCCGTTCGTAGCGGGCTTCTATGAGTTCCGTTATCTGACGGCCGACACGAAGAACTATGTTGAGGTCAGCAAGAACAACTCCGCTTTGAAGCTGAACGACAAGTACTATGTTGGCGGTCTGAACGGCGAGATCCTGAAGTACTCCGATGCTACCAGCACGTATTACACCGCCATTGCTGACGACGTCACTGTCTACAGCATCCGCATCGACGGCACTGTCGTTGTTGAGAAGGATCAGAGCTACATGACCAACATGGTTGTCGGTTCTGAGGTCCATCTGGACTTCAACGCTGCTGGCGAGGTCTGCGAGATCTACGTCATCGAGACCATCGTGTACTAATCTCAAACACCGGATAATTCAGAATTTCGGTTCTGAAGGATAAGCAAACCGTCCCCGGGGCTTCGGCCCCGGGGATTTTTATACCACACACCAAAAAGACCCGTTCGAAGCGAGCTTCGAACGGGCCATCTTTTATTCTGGTTTCTCCGCGCCGCTTTGTCCGCCGCGATGACTGCGGTAACGCCTGCGCGGCTTGCGCGGCTTTGACTTTTCTTCGTCTTCGGGTACGCTCTTCGGCGCGTCCGGTTTCTGGCGCGGCGGTTTTGCTTCCTTGGCAGCAGGAGCGCTCTGCGCATTCGCCGCTTCCGGCTGCTGCGCCTGCGTGGCTTCCGCTGCCGCTTTGCCGTGTCCGCGGCCGCGTCTGCGGCGGCGGTTCGGCTTCGGCGCAGCGTCGGGCTGTGCCTCGGGTGCTTCCGCCGGTCCGACGGATTTCTCCTCCGGCACGCTGAACGACGCGACAGCATCAGGATAGATCACTTCCGGCAGCGCCTCAAAGAAGTCCTCCTTTGGCTTTTTGCGCGGCTGTGAGGAAATGGGCGCGAGATCCTTCGGGATCGGCGGGTCATTTTTGCGCGCCTTGCCGCTGCGCAGCACGCAGATATCGCAGTTTTTGTAGCAGCCGATCGTCTCGGGGTGGTCCTCCATGCGCACCTTCACGCTCTGGCGCAGCAGATTCACCTCTGTCACCGTGCCGCGCCCATCGGGCGTGTCGACGAACGATTCATTCTTCGGCGCTGTCTTGAGCAGATCCTCGTATGCTTCCTGCTCGTATTTGAGGCAGCACATCAGCCGTCCGCAGGTGCCGGAGATCTTCGTCGGGTTCAGGCTCAGGTTCTGCGTCTTGGCCATCTTGATGGAGACCGGCTGGAAATCGTCGAGAAATTCCTTGCAGCAGAACGGCCGGCCGCATATGCCCAGACCGCCCACCATCTTGGCCTTGTCGCGCACGCCGATTTGGCGCAGCTCGATGCGCGTGCGAAAGACCGAGGCCAGATCCTTTACCAGCTCACGGAAGTCGACGCGTCCATCGGCTGTGAAGAAGAACAGAATTTTGCTGCCGTCGAACGCGCATTCGGCGGAGACCAGCTGCATGTCCAGCCCGTGCGCGGCGATCTTTTGCTGGCAGACCTCCATCGCGCGCTGCTCCTTCTGCTGGTTCTCAGCGTTTACGCGCTCGTCGTGCTCGTTCGCCAGCCGCAGCACCTTGCGCAGCGGCGGCACGATCTGACACGCCGGTACTTCGTGGCGGCCGGAGGCGCAGATGCCGAATTCATCGCCGCGCGAGGTGTCGATGATGACATGGTCGCCCGCATGCAGTTCAAGCACGTCGGGGTCAAAAAAGTAAATTTTTGCGTTGTTGCGAAAATGTACGTCAACCACAGTGGCGGTTTCGTGCGCGCATCCGGCGCAGCCGTCCGCTGTGGGTTCGGTACGGATATCGGTTTCGTCCATACATCGCTCCTATCTGCCGCAAACGCGGCGGTGAGATTGTCAAAATTATCGCAGCTGCACGCTCAGCCAGCCAATGACAGCGCCCACGCCGACATTGGCGTTCAGATCGTCGATGGCGCGCTGCAGTGCCTGCACTGCGCCAAGGATCTCCGCGCCTGTGCGCGTCCGGCAGATCGCGTCATATGGCGCACGCGGCATTTCCGCGCCGGTTTTTGCGGCCAACGCCCTGCATAGAAGCTGCCGCAGC
The DNA here is from genome assembly GCA_016297855.1 of Oscillospiraceae bacterium. Classification (GTDB taxonomy): domain Bacteria; phylum Bacillota; class Clostridia; order Oscillospirales; family Oscillospiraceae; genus CAG-170. Next base: position 1,426 of record JAEDFW010000108.1, on the reverse strand, counting down.
TGCTCAAGTACGGGCAGAAGCTGCTCGCGCTTGCATTTTTCCATCGGGATCAGCAGTTCGAGAAGCGCCAGTGCATCGCGCGTGGCAAAGCACGCGGCGAACTGCGCGGCCGCCGGGCTGAACGCTTCGTCCCTGATCTGCGCGGCTGCCTGTCCCAGCCAGCCGCCTGCGCGCGTAAGCGCTGCGGAAAGCGTTTCAGGGGGTGTTTCGGGAAACTGCTTTCTCAGAAAATCCAGAGCGGCCTCGCCCTGTACCGGGGCAAGCGTCAGTTCCGCGCAGCGGCTGCGAATCGTGGCCAGCAGCGACTCGGCGCTGGTATAGAGCAGCAGAAAGACCGCGTAATCCGGCGGCTCTTCCAGGATTTTCAGCAGCGCGTTCTGCGCCGCGATGCCCATCGGCTGGTCAAAGATGTAGATTTTTTTCCGGCCCTCATTCGGGCGGATAAACACGTCCGCGCGCGCGGCGCGTACCACGTCGACGGCGATCTGCTTGTGTTCGGCGTCGCGCACAAAGATGACATCGGGATGCTGCGCGGCAAAGACCTTGCGGCATGCCGGACAAACGCCGCATGGCCGGCGCGACGCATGCGTACACTGCATCGCCGCAGACAGGATGCGCGCAAGCGTATGCTTGCCGGAGCCTTCGGGGCCGCTGATGAGGTAGCAGTGGCTGAGCTTCCCGCGCGCGTCCGCCGCTGAGAGCCGTGCTTTTAGCGCATCGTTGCCCAAAAATCCGACAAACTCCATAAACCGCTCCTTCTTCGCGGCAGATTGCCCAAACAGCCTGTATTGCGCCGCTATTTTCCCTAATAAAATAGTATAACAGAAAAACGCAAATTAAGCTATACTTTTTTATACGCAGGAAAATAGGAAAATGGCTGCACGGTGGAGTGTGCAGCCATTTACGCCTTGCTTCAGTTTTCCATCTGCCGGCCAAGGAATCCGGCGACGGTCTGCACCAGCTTCAGTTCCGACTCCGTGAGCGGCTGGTCGCCCGCTTCGAGCAGCAGCGCCACGCAGCCCATCAGATCGCCCTCGGCCAGAATCGGCGTGCAGACACCCACATGATAGCGCTCGACGCTCTCACTCAGGCGCAGCACGGAATCCTCACCGTTCCAGCGGTAGCTTTTGCGCGATTCCATCATCTGCTCGAGCGAGGGCGAGCAGCGCTTCTCCAGCAGTTCTCTTCGCGGCGCGCCGAAAGCGGCGATTACGCCGTCGCGGTCACAGACGACCGCGATATGGCCGGTGTTTTTGCCGATGGAATCGCAGATCTGCACGGCAAAATCCGTAAGGTCGCCCATCGGGGAGTATTTTTTGAAAATGACCTCGCCGTCCTTCTCTGTATAGATCTCCAGCGGGTCGCCCTCGCGGATGCGCAGGGTGCGGCGGATCTCTTTGGGAATAACGACGCGGCCAAGGTCGTC
>JAEDFW010000107.1 GCA_016297855.1 Oscillospiraceae bacterium | reverse complement strand
GAGAATGCGGCTTCCCAGACCCTCATCGACGGTGCCATCGAAGGCTGCTATATGTCCGGCAACGGCGACCAGAGCGCAAACTCCATCGGCATCGCGTATGACGCCATCGTCAGCCCGGTCTCCGAAGCTGTCGTCAACGCTTCCGTTGCGTCCGTTCTGTTCGTGATCTGCTGGGATGCGGTCTAAGCCGCACCCATCCATCGCCGGGGGAACCTGCTTCCCCCGGCAGCTTTTATCATAGGAGGGATTCACTTTGAAAACAAAACGAATTCTTGCGCTGTTTCTGGCTGTCGTGACCTGCCTGTCTCTCGCTGTTTCCGCATCCGCGGCGAGCATTTCAGATTTCAAGGATGTGGACACCAAAGCGTGGTACGCCGAAGCCGTGTCTGCGGCTGTAGATAACGGCTTGCTTTACGGTAAATCCAGGACGCAGCTTGACCCCAATGGTCTTTTGACCCGTGCGGAAATGGCGGCTATTACAAACCGTTCCTTTGGCTGTTACAAAACAGCGGACATTTCTGCGTACAAGGACGTTGCAAAATCCAAGTGGTACTACAAAGATGTAGCCCTCGCCGTCCAGATGGGGACGTATAACGGCGTTTCCGCCAGCAGCATGCAGCCGGATCGGGCCATCACTCGTCAGGAGGCCATTGCAGTTGTGGCAAGAGCTTTGCAGCTTAATTTGGATGATTACACCAAGACGGATCTGTCCAAGTTTGCGGATGCGAAGGATGTTTCCACATGGGCGCTGCCGTACATGAAAGCAATGGTCGCAGCCGGTTATGTGCATGGCCGCACGCAGGGGCTTGTCCCGCAGGCCAATATCACAAGAGCAGAGTTTGCACAGCTCTATTTCAACATCATTCAGTCCTATATCACCAAAAACGGCAGCTATACGAAGGACTACAAGGGCAATCTGCTTGTCCGCACCAAAGATGTCGAATTGAAGGATATGTCTATCGACGGCGATCTCATCATCGGCAACGGCGTTGCAGACGGCAAGATCACGCTGTCCAATGTAAAAATCTCCGGCCGCCTTGTCGTGTGGGGCGGCGGCACAGCGGCGATTTACTGCAATGACGGCACAACAGCGGCCGAAGTCATTGCCTGTCGTGTGGACGGACCGGTCAAGGTCATTTTTGACCGCGAATCGACGCTTCTGGTCTATGACAAAATCAAAACCCGCATCACAGAGCGCGCAGGCAAATTCCCGGAAACAGAGATTGTATTTTACGCGATGGACGATCTGCTGAATGCGCAGCGCGATCTCAATAAGATGGTAGACGAAAATCTCATTCAGGCAGAGATCCCCGCGCATCTGTATGCCATCGTTGGCGAGCAGACGGTATCTGCCACGCTGAAAAATAGCAGCAAGACGGACACCTATACCATCGAGATCCGCAGAGATTCTGACGGCAGCCTCATTGCAGATCCCATCACCCTTGCAGCGGGCGCGTCGGTCAGCTCCATCACGCTGAAAGACGTGCCGGAATACGGCAACGCTGCCTGCACCGCGACGATCACAGCCACCCGTGACGGTAAGACGGTCGGCACACTGGAGGTCAAGACTGCCCTGCATGCTGCGTACCTGTGGCCGAAGGAGGTAATGTCAAAATGAGAACAAAGAAACTGTTTTCTCTCCTGCTGGCTGTTCTGATGCTCTGCTCGCTGTCGGTTTCTGCCTTTGCCGCAGAAACCGCGCAGGCCAGCGTCCCGGTTGTACTGACGGTTGTGAATTCTGTCTCGCCCATCTCCGTCAGCGTCCCCGCCTGCCTGCCGGTCACGGTTTTGGACGGCTATGTTGTAACGGCATCCAACGCCGTCATTGAAAACCGCGCACAGAGCGGTGCGGTGCAGGTCGTGGCCGTCGATGTGCAGCCCGGCGCGTTTGCCATTGGCGATTTTGAGAACTTCGGCAGCGAAGCCGGAAAGATCGCGTTCAGCATCAACGGCTGCAAAACGGTCAAGGAAGGCAAGCTGACGTTGGCTGACGGCGCGTTCCCGGTCATTGACGCAGGCAAAAACCTGCGGATCGTATACACCGCGAAGGTCACAGCAACCGAAAAGGTGGAGAAAGTGAACGCCGCGACGCTGATCTTCACCATCGCGCCCGCAACCGGCAATTCGTAAAGGAGGGAGGAACCGCTATGAAAACAAGAAAACTCACAGCACTCCTGCTTGCCCTCTGCATGCTCCTTTCGCTCAGTATCTCGGCGTTTGCGGCAGACGATGCTGTCGTCAGCGGCACGATCCCGGACAGCAAGATCACATGGGAATTGGACGGTAAGGGCTGGCTGACCATCTCCGGCAGCGGGGACTGCAGCGCCTTTACAAGCAAAGACGACCAACCGTGGGCAGAATACCGCGGCCAGATCACGCAGGTTTGGTTCGACGGCATGGAGAGTCTGGCGATCTCCGATCTCGCTTACTGGTTCGAGGACTGTACCAATCTCACGACTGCCGAGATCCCCAGCACCACGCCAGTCATCGGCAGGCACGCCTTTTATAACTGCCCACTGCTGACGAAGCTGTCCATTTATTACGGAGAGCATACGCTGGACAGCATCGGAGAAGATGCATTCTGGCGTGAAACCGACAACGGCGATACGCTCTATGTTGCGTACATCATTGGATACCCGGATTCTTCTGTGCCTTTCCACGATTATGACTGGATAGCATCCAATCGAAGCAACCGATATTTCCACGATCTTTACGGTGTGTATCAGAACGCAGATGCCGCCACCGCAGGCGGCATCAAGAAAGCGCCTGCACAAGTTTCCACCCGTGCGTCCACCGGCATTGTCGGCACCTGCCCAAGCTGTAAGCAGTATTCTTTGCAGGGGACCTACGTTTCCACGACGCATACATCCAGAGGTCATCAGGAGTATTATGAGTGCTATAAGTGCCATTATGTTCAGAATTTAGGGACTTATGTGTATAAAGACCACGGTTCCGGCTCGTATGGTTCTTGGACTTGCCCGGACTGCGGAAGCCATACATGGGTTCTGGACTATGAAAATGATGCCACTTGCACGCGAAACGGCTACCGGGAATATAGCTGCGATTGCGGCCAGAGCAAGCGCGAAACCATCTACGCAACCGGTCACAGCTATTCCTATGGAAGCTGGGAGCAGTATTCTACATCGCAGCACCGGCGCGAAGCCTATTGCCGGAACTGCGGCGCATCCAGCTATGACTATGCTTCGCACAGCCTGAGCTACGGGAGCTGGAGCAACGATTCCTCCAGTCAGCACAGCCGGACGGTGTCCTGCCACACCTGCGGATACAGTATCACGGACTACGGTTCGCATTCCTACTCCACAGGCTCATGGAGCAAGTATTCTGATACCCAGCACCGTCGCTCGAAAACCTGCTCCGGCTGCGGTGCATCGGCCTATGACTACGCCGACCACAGCTATTCCTACGGGAACTGGTCAAAATACGACGAAACGCAGCATCGCAGAACAAAGACCTGTTCGGCCTGCGGCGATTCGGACTATGAGTATGGCGACCATCGGGATTCCAATGCGGATGGTGTCTGCGACGATTGCGGCGCGAATGTCGCGCTGATCGTGACGTGGGATGCCGCGTCCAACGGCGGCACGGTTGGCGGCAAGAACAGCGTGACGACCTCCGTCGCGCCCAACCAGACTGCCGTTGCCCCCGGCTACACGCCGGTCAAGGCAGGTCACACATTCTCCGGCTGGTACACCGAAAAGACAAACGGCGCACTGTACAACACGGTCACGATTACGGCCGCGCGGACATTCTATGCGCAGTTTGCTCCGGCAGAATACAAGATCACATGGGATCTCGGTACCGGCAAAACGGAAACTACCAACCAGACCTACGGCGAAACGCTGAACCTGCCCACGGAGCCTACCCGCAGGGGCTATGCGTTCCTCGGCTGGTTTACGCAGGAAACCGGCGGCACGCAGGTTGACGGCAATACTGTGTTCAAAGAAGTAGCATCTACCACCTACTATGCACATTGGGAAGAAGCAACCGTGTTCTCTGTCATTGTTCCGGCTGTGCTGCCGGTGACGGTCGATCAGAATGGAAAGGTCTATGTCTCCAACGCGGAGATCGTCAACCACTCCACAGCCGCTGTGCAGGTGTCCTCCGTGACCCTGACGGCAGAAAACGGCTGGACACTGGTGCCGTATGCTTCGGATATGTCCCACGCCAAGGTGGACAGCAACCAGATCGGCTTCAAGATCAACAGCGCACAGACCAGCAAGACCGGCAGCACAGAACAGCTTGTACTCACTTCCCCGTGGCAGATCAACGAGGAAGAAAGCCTGACGCTCACCTATGACGCAGTTGTCAGCGCCCTGTCTCAGCCGGTCACAAACGCCAACATCCTCTGCGTCCTGTTCGTCGTCGAATGGGCGTAATTACAAAGAAAGAAGGACGTTACTATGCTTAAAATGATTGCCATCGGCAACCTGACGGGAGATCCCGTCCTCAAGACCAACGAAGAAACCGGCAAGCCCTACGCCATCATGCGTATTGCCTCGGATCGCCGCTACAAATCTCCGGATGGAGAAAAGCTGACCGATTTTATCTCGATCAAGGTGCGCGGCGTGCTCGCAGAACGCTGCGCGGAGTTTGCCAGAAAGGGCTGCAAGATTGCGGCCAGCGGTGATTTTGAAACGATCACCTTTGCCGAGGAACCGGAGCGGCAGCCCGGCTTCCTGCTCAAAGCGACCGAGGTGGAATTCCTCTCGCCCCGGAAAGAACTGGACGATGCTGCGGAGCTTCCTGCGGCAGCGTAACAAACGAAGCGGCCATCCCATTGCGGGATGGCCGTTTGCGCGCAGAAAGGAGGCCCAAACATGACGGCATATTTAGATGGTTATTCCGGCTATTCCGGCGTTCCGGAGGATGCCGCCGCAGAGATCCTGGAGAAGCTGATGACGCACCAGCAGATCTCCTCCGACGAGGTCGCGCAGATCTTGAAGCGGTACGGTGTCTGCGGAGAACCGGAAGCATTGCAAATTGCGTACCGGAAAAAGGTCGGCCAGCGGCTCATTGCCAGCCTCCGCGACCCATACGGCAGGCGCGAGGTGTTCTCCACCGGCAGCACCTATGTTCTGGTGGACTGCTGCAATGACCGCGACGCACTGGAACACATCCACAAGAAGCTGGATAAGGACATGGAAGCGGTTGATCAGGCGTCATGTAAGATTGACAATCGTTTGCAGGTGCTGCAGCGGTTTTCGCGGTATCGGAGGAAGCGCAGATGAGATTATCTGAAATGCTGACTGCGATCCGAGAATACCCCGCGCTGAAGATCAAATATGAGGCCATGTGCGAGCAGCAAGCGTCCCAAGAGCGCACGGCGGTTCAGCTCTCCATTGCGTATAACAATCTGCAAATCGGTAACAGGAAGTTGTCTCAAAAGAACAAAGCGCTGGAAGAAGCCCTTGTGAAGCTGGTCCCGCGGTTGAACAGCCGGGAACACTGTCGGCGGTTATATAAGGCGGTTGCGCCCTACCTTGATCCGGGCGGATTTGTGCTTTATAGGAGCGCTGCTGAGTTGACGCGCTTTCATATCAGCACGGAGTTTGCCATGGAAGATAATATGGGGAAATTCGAGGAAATGGACGGTTACGGGATGCTGCGATACCTGACCGCGGACCGTTTCGGCTCTGTGGAGTATGAGATCGTCGCGCCGTGCTATGAAGAAGCTGTTTCGCTTCATACCGATTACACATCTCCAGAGTATCTGGCGTTTGAGAAAAAGCTGTATGAAAAGACGCTGCGTAAGCTGGGCTTTGGGAAACTGCTCCCAGAGGAACGCGCACCGCAGAAGGATATGAACAAACGGAAAGAAAAGGTGGAAGAACGATGACAGAACCCATTACCATTGGCGTGGATCATGGCTACGC
>JAEDFW010000106.1 GCA_016297855.1 Oscillospiraceae bacterium | reverse complement strand
AGTCGATGCTCCGTGCGGCGAAAAAACGCATTCTGGCGCTCGACGGCAGCAAATTTGACAAGATTTCGTTTGTCAATATCGCGCCGCTCACTGCCTACGACTCTGTTGTCACCAACATCCGCCCGTCGCTCGAATGGCTTCGCTTTTTTGAGCAAAACAACATCAGCTGCATATATCCAAAATAACAAGCGGAGACAGGCAGTATCTGAAAATAGAAAACACATCGTATGGTCGCAGCCATACGGTGTGTTTTTCATCACTTAGAAATTTGCGTACCGTTCCTATGCAAATACCGCCATGAGAAGCGTACCAGCTACCATCAGTCCAAGCCCGACAAGCGCTTTTTTGCTCAGCTTCTCGTGGAATACAAAATACGAAAATGCCACTGTGAAAACGACCGACAACTTATCGATCGGCACCACCACACTTAAAACACCGTGCTGTACCGCGTAATAGTAGCACAGCCACGAAGCTCCCGTCGCAAGACCTGAAAGCGCAATGAACGCCAGTTCCTTTGCATCCAGCGATCTCACCAGCGTACCCTTTCCCTTTATGAGTACGATCAACCATGCCATTACCAGAACTACGCCTGTTCGTATGGCCGTCGCCAGATTCGATGCCACATCGCGTACGCCAAGCTTGGCCAGAATGGACGTCAGCGCTGCAAATACTGCCGAACCGACGGCGTAAAGCAGCCAGCCGCGCGAAGCCGTTTTCTCCTGCGTCTGTTTTCTCTCGACCATTAAAAAAATACCCACTGCAAGCAGCGCCGTTCCGATAAGCTTCACAGTAAGATTTGCCGTCTCATGGAACACGATGATCGCCAGCAATACCGTCAAAACTGTGCTGGATTTGTCCACCGGTACAACCTGATTCACATTTCCGATTGAGAGCGCTTTAAAATAGCAGATCCATGACGCGCCCGTAGCAAGACCCGACAAAACAAGAAACACCAGCGAGCGCGTCTGCAGCTGTCCCAGCGGCGTATAGCTGCCCGTCAGCGCCACCATCAGCCACGAAAACGCCAGCACCACCACGGTTCGCAGTGCTGTCGCCACATCGGAATCCGTCTTTTTGATGCCGCATTTTGCAAGAATCGACGTTACGCCAGCAAATACCGCCGATAAAACCGCCATCAGCAGCCACATATGTATGCCTCCCACATTGCAAAGCAGTATGTCTTTTCTTTATCATATCGCCAAAAGCAGATTTGTCAACCGCCATTTCGTGTGAAAAAACACCTTGACGAACGCTGAAATCTGTGATATATTGTTCAGGCTGAATCAAGATGCTGGTATAGCTCAGCCGGTAGAGCAGCTGATTCGTAATCAGCAGGTCGTGTGTTCGAGTCACATTACCAGCTCCAAAAAGAAGAACACGCTGCGCGTGTTCTTCTTTTTATTGTACTGTTTTTTTCTTAGCGTGAATGAAACCAGCATGAAACCGTTTTGCCGCCAGGGATTCCCGGCGGCAAATATTTGTTTACATAATGTCTTTTCTGCAATACTGCCAATAGGCAAGCGCCGTGCCAATGGCTCCATAGGCCATGCCAAGTGCGATCAGTCCTCCGTTCAGAGAGCAGTTCGCCACGATGTCCGCGCCGTCTGCATAGGCAAATGGCGTGATATAATGCAAAAACTCCGCCTGTTCGGTGAGATTTGCAATAATGTTGAGAAAATACGTAACCGCCGCAAGGCCAAGTCCTGCGCCAAGTCCCCCTCGCCTCAAAAACGCGCTCACGCCGAACAGGATTCCCGCCAGCTCCAGCTGCAAAATGAGATATGCCAGATGCAGAAGCGAGATTTCCTTCCACGGGATGCTCTCGCTGATGCACACAATCGATCCAACTGAGAGCGCAAACACGGCGGCGTTCAAGATGAGGATCTGCATCAGCACGGCAAGCAGTTTGTCCGTCACGATGCGCGCGCGGCTGATTGGATGCACCAGCAAGAATTCCGCAGTGCGCTCCTTTTCCTCCTTACAGAGCGCACTTACGGCGCACAGTGCTGCAAAAAACGCGCCGCCAAGGCCAAGGATGTTGCCGCACTCGACGGCGTAAAAACCTGTCAGCGTGCCGAAATCCACCTGATCCATTCCAAACGCGGCCGTAAAGCCGCCCATGGATGCGAAAAGCTCGTTCAGGCCCTCTGTCTGAGACTTCATTTCCGGGAAGATGAAGATGCACACGGCAAAGAGACACGCGATAGAAGCCGTCCAGACGATGAGCGCCGTTCTGCCCTGCCGCAGTTCATGCCTCAATAGCGTCATGCCAGCTCGCCTCCTTCCTGATAGTAGTGCAGGAAAATCTCCTCCAGATCGGGTTCGGATATGGTGATGTCCTCGATTCTCTGCCCTGCCAGCGTCTGCAGCAGCAAATTGCAGTCGCCGCCATACAAAAAACTCATGCCGCCGTCGGCCGTTTTCAGATCGCGCACTGCATGAAGACCGGATACGTCAGCGCTGCCTGTGATATGCACGCGCTTGGCATTTGTTTTGGCCAGAGCCTCCACGCTGTCACAGGCAATGATGCGCCCGGCCCGGATAATGGCGGCGCGGGTGCAGTTGCGCTGCACCTCGGACAGAACGTGCGAAGAAAAGAAGATGGTCGCGCCTGCGCGATTGCGCTCTTTGAGAATGGCAAAAAACTCGCGCTGCATGAGAGGGTCAAGGCCGCTCGTCGGTTCGTCCAGCACGCAGAGGTGAGGCAGATGCTGCAGCGCGCAGACAATGGCGAGCTTTTTGCGGTTGCCGAATGAAAGCTCCTCCACCTTTTTTCCAGTGTCGAGCTCCAGACGCTCACAGAGTGCCGCAGCCTCACATGCGCAGTCTGTTCTGCGCAGCTCTGCAGACATCCGGATCACGTCCTTCACGCGCATCCCGGTATAGAATACTGCCTCGGACGGCAGGTATCCCACGTCTTTTAACAGCTTCTCTGGCTTCTCGGAGATATCCATACCCAGCAGCTTTGCACTGCCGCCCGTCTTGTGGATGAGGCCTAACAACGTTCGGATGGTCGTGCTTTTGCCTGCGCCGTTCGGACCGATGAACCCGAAAAACTCGCCTTCTTCCACCGCCAGATTAACATCTGTAATTCCTCTGGCCTTGCCGTAGTATTTTGTAAGGCCGCTTGTTTCAATCGCTCTCATCATTTCCCTCTTTTCTCAGGAACAGCTGTTTCCAAAATTCCAGCATCTCGGAAAACTCCCGTTCCATTTTTTCAACATCCACGTTTCCCTGCTGCACCATCCGCCATAGATACCCCTCCGAGGCAAGAAACATCTGCTGATACATGAGCCGCAGATCCAGCCCGGGCTGAAACTGCCCCGGATCGAGCATGGCAAGCACGCTGTCGATCTTTTGCCGCTTATAGCTCTCATAGCTCTTAAGGATGTCTGGTTTTACCTCGGCGTCGTCAGAATAATACGCCTTTACGACGAACGCTCCAATGTCCGGATAACGGCGCATGATCTGCGCCTTGGCACGCAGGCCGCGGTACATCATTTCAAACAGGTCCGTCTGCTCATAACAGCCATACTCGGTCATGTAATGGATCGTGACCTTTGCGCACGTGTCCCAGAGGAACAGATACAGCTCTTTTTTATTGCGGAAATAGTGGAACAGCAGCGCCTTGCTGATGCCGGCTTCCTCCGCGATCTCGCGCATGGGGCTTTTCCTGTATGTATTCTGCGAAAACACGCGGTAACCGGCATTGATAATGGCCTGCTGCTTTTGCTTCGGCAGCGCGTAGAACTTCTCATTCATCTGCAAACCCTCCGTCGACCGCTTCGGTTAATCTCCATTATACGCCGTTGACCGTTTTTCGGAAGACCCTTTTCTTATTATTATGCTGTTTTCACGGCAGAAAAGTGCGGTGGAGTATCGCTCCACCGCCAGGCATTTCTTCTATTCTGCTGAACGCCGCATCGCGCCGACCGGAACGGCTACGCAGTGCTCAATAGGCTTCCACTGTCGTTTTCTCACGAGCGCGCCAAGGGCGATTGGCAAATAGGTAAACAAAAACAGCGGGAAGGTAAAGCAGTAACCGATTTTCTGCGCCGCTGAGGCGCCGATGTACTTCCAGCAGGAAACGGTTGTGAGAAGTCCCACAGCAAACAGCGATCCGTATGTCTGCACCAACCCAATTGCCAGCACCGGCAGCGCTCCGCGTATGCCGTTTGCGGCCAGCACCCATGCCAGTGACACGCCGAAGGATAGAACGCCCAGCAGCGCGCCCCACAGTCCCAGCGTCAGCGTCTCAAAACAGGCCCATGCCGTCTGTCTGCGTCCCAGGCCGCGCAGCAGCCTTCCGCTGTAGCGCAGCGACACCTGGATGCCGCCCTGCACCCAGCGCTCACGCTGCCGCCACGACTGGCGGAGTGTCTCCGGCTGCTCGTCGTAGACCATCGCATCGCGGGCAAACCCGATTCTCACGCCGTTTGCCGCACAGAAGCTGTTGAACTCAATATCTTCTGTCAGGGTAAAGAATTTCCACCCGCCGCAGCGCGCAAGAAGATCGCGCGTAAAGCCAAAGCCCGTGCCGGTCACCGCACACATATTGCCAAGCAGCATCCGCGACGCGTTCAGATGTACAGAGTCGTGCAGATACCACAGCGCGGACCCTGCCGAGAGCCAGTTTTTTGCGTAGTTTTTAGAATTTCGGAACCCGCAGAACGCATCGTAGCCGTCACTGCAGACACGATTGATGTTTGTGATATAATCTGGACAGAGCAGGTTGTCCGCGTCAAAAATAAGAAACGCGTCGTACTCATCAAGCGTACCTGCCGCCTCGATACGCTGCAGCAGATAGTCCAGCGCATAGCCCTTGCCGACATGCCCGCGATCAAACCGGCGGTAGACGATCGCACCGTTGGCAGCAGCCACGTCCGCCGTCCGGTCAGTGCAGTTGTCTGCCACGACATAGACTGTGACGAGCTCACGCGGATAGTCCTGCGCGCGAATGCTCTCAAGCAGATACGGCAAAACGGCTTCTTCGTTTCTGGCCGCAATCAGGACGGCGTACCGGTTTTGTTTGACCGGTCCATGCGGGCTGACGCGCAGAATGACCGGTGCGAACAGATAGATGATCTGATAGAAAAAACAAGCGCCGAGCAGCACAAACAGTCCCCTGCTCACTAAATTCAATACTTCGATCTGTTCCATTTCTGCCTCCGCTTCTGTAGTATGCGGCATCTTTGCCGTATCTACAGCATACGACATATTGGCTTAAGGAACAATTTCCCTGCGGATTAAGATTCGATTAATCCGCAGATTGTGAATTTTTTGTTAAGAGTATTGTTTGAAATACATTTCTTAAAAAAATGCGCTATAATACTTAAGATTTCATGATTTAGATTTGGCAGGTGCATTATGCTTTACGTATATTCTGTGTTAAGCGTCATTTCATCGTTCACGATTCTGTACTTTACCGGTTATCTCAAAACATGGAACCTGCTCTGGCGCGTACCGCTGATTGCTGTGGGCTGTTTTCTGGCACTTGTGCTGCTGTTTCTGCTGCTCATCTACATCTCGACACTCTTTGTTGACATGCGCAAGAGGGTTGACCGTCCCAGCAGTTATTTCCGCTTCCTTCTCAATCAGTTCAGCGTAGTCGCGCTGACATTTGCGGGCGTGCATGTGCATACCTCAGGACTTGAAAAGGTGCCGCGCGAGAGCCGCTTCATGCTGGTCAGCAACCATCGCTATGCCATCGAGCCTCTCGTTTTTTACAGCGCGATGCCATGGGCAGATCTGGCGTTTATTGCGAAAAAAGAGGCGTTCAAGATCCCCATCGTCTCTCAGGTCATGCATCAGGTCCTCTGCCTGCCGATCGACCGCGACAACGACCGCGCTGCGCTCAAGACCATCTTGAAGGCCATCGAGCTTCTGAAGCAGGATCAGGCCTCCATCGC
>JAEDFW010000105.1 GCA_016297855.1 Oscillospiraceae bacterium | reverse complement strand
GCGCCCATTGCGTCGGTGCGGCGTGTGCTGGATTATGCGGTGAGCGAAATCCCGCCGGAGAAAATCTTTATGGGTTTTCCCAACTACGCCTACGACTGGCAGCTTCCGTTCAAGGCCGGTGAAACGCGCGCGCAGCTCATCGGAAACGAGGCTGCGCCGCTGCTTGCCGCCGAGGTGGGCGCGGAGATCCGGTTTGACGAGGCCTCGCAGACGCCGTATTTCAACTACACGCTTTCCGACGGCACGGTGCACGAGGTCTGGTTTGAGGATGCGCGAAGCAGCCTGGCAAAGTTCGATCTGGTGCGCGAATACGGCTTCCGCGGCCTCGGTTACTGGAATTTCATGCGCCCCTTCACGGCGAATTTCAGCCTGCTCAATTACCTGTTTTCCATCCTGACGCCCGGCGCTTGACACACCTGCAGAAAAGAAATATACTGTTACCAAAGAAAGTATGGAGGTACTTATGATGCAGCCATCCAAAGTGTATTTTACCGATTTCCGCTGCCGCGTAGGCGTTACCCAGCAGATGAAGCTCGAGAAGCTTTTGCTTGCGGCAGGCTTTGACCAAATTGATTTTGCAGGAAAATTTGTCGCCATCAAGCTCCATTTCGGAGAGCTGGGCAACCTTGCGTTTTTGCGTCCGAATTACGCCAAAACCGTGGCCGACATGGTCAAAGAGCGCGGCGGCCTGCCGTTTCTGACCGACTGCAACACGCTCTATGTCGGCAGCCGTAAAAACGCGCTGGAGCACATGGATACAGCCTACATCAACGGTTATTCTCTGTTTTCCACGGGCTGCCACGTTATCATCGCCGATGGCCTCAAGGGCTCTGACGACGTTGAGGTCCCGGTCGAGGGCGGCGTGTATGTGAAAAACGCGAAGATCGGCCGCGCGCTCATGGATGCGGACATCGTTATTTCACTCTCGCACTTCAAGGGTCACGAGAATACGGGCTTCGGCGGTGCGCTCAAGAACCTTGGAATGGGCGGCGGCTCACGCGCAGGTAAGATGGAGATGCATTCAGCCGGTAAGCCCACGGTCAATCAGGATGCCTGCATTGGCTGCGGCGCGTGCGCCAAGGTCTGCGCGCATGGCGCGCCCATCCTTGTGGACAAAAAGTGCGCCATCGATCACTGTAAGTGCGTCGGCTGCGGCCGCTGCATTGCCGTGTGCCCGAGGGACGCGGTGGATCCGCAGTACGATGAGTCGTTTGAGAAGCTTAACTGCAAGATCGCCGAGTATACCAAGGCAGTAGTGGACGGCCGTCCGTCTTTCCACATCAGCATCGTGCGCGATATTTCGCCGAACTGCGACTGCCACATGGAAAACGACGCTCCCATCGTCCCGGACGTGGGTATGTTCGCCTCGTTTGATCCGGTGGCGCTGGATCTTGCGTGCGTCGAGGCGGTCAACCGCCAGCCGTTAATGGCCAACTGCGCCGTGACGGATATCGGCGGCGAGCACGACCCCGACCATATGCACGGCGCGCATCCCGACACCTGCTGGCAGAGCGCCATCAAACACGGCGTCAGGATCGGACTCGGCAGCGACCAGTATGAACTGGTCACGATCAAGTAAGCAAAGCGGAAAAAGTCTTGCACCTGCAAAAATAAGCCAGGAATAAGCAGCGCGGTAGAAGCCCGTTTGGGTTTCTACCGCGCTGTTCGCACTACGATTTCTGTGAAAACAAATCAATGCCGGCACCAGTTCCAGATCGACGGTCTTTTAACCGCATCCTGCGGCAAAAGCTCCTGCGCGCAGGCCGTCTCGACGCCTTGCTTTTTGCCGCAGCCGATCTTCCCAAAGTACATACCGACCTGAGATCTTCCCGATTCCTGCCGCCACAACGCAGGGGGAATCAAATACTGGATCGCAGGAAGGCGGCTGATGCGGCTTTTTTTCCGAAAGTCCCTTCACAACCGGCAAGAAATGTCGTATGATAATTCTGTTCAAACCATCACGGGATCAAATGCAAGGAGAAACAGTATGCTGTATTCAGATTTTCAGGGACTGAAGCTGTCAAAACTGGGTTTTGGTCTGATGCGTCTGCCGCTGGTGAGCGGCGAACCGGACGCCGCCATCGACGAAGCGGCGCTTGCGCAGATGGTGGATTACGCCATTCAAAACGGCGTCAACTATTTTGATACTGCCTGGCCGTATCACGGCGGCATGTCGGAGACGACCATCGGCCGGCTGCTGAAGCGTTATCCGCGCGAGTCGTTCTATCTGGCCGATAAATATCCCGGCCATCAGATCCGCGCGAGCTATGACCCGGCGGAGATCTTTGAGCAGCAGCTGAAAAAATGCCAGGTGGAGTATTTTGATTTCTATCTGCTGCACAATGTCTATGAGAACTCCATGAAAACCTATACCGATCCCCAGTGGGGAATCCTTGACTACCTGCTCGAACAGAAGCGGCGCGGCCGCATCCGCCATCTGGGCTTCTCCACGCACGGAAGCGTGCAGATGATGCGGGAATTCCTTGCGCAGTACGGCGACAAAATGGAGTTCTGCCAGATCCAGCTCAATTATCTCGACTGGACGCTGCAGCGGGCAAAGGAGAAATGCGAGCTTCTGCGCGAGTTTCACATGCCCATCTGGGTCATGGAGCCGGTGCGCGGCGGCAAGCTGGCAAATCCGCTGCCCGAGGACGCGGCGGTACTGCAGGCGCTGCGCCCGGGTGAGTCGTGCGCCAGCTGGGCCTTCCGCTGGCTGCAGACGCTCGGTCTGCCCACGGTGATCCTCAGCGGCATGTCAAGCTTCGAGCAGCTGCGCGACAATGTGCACACGTTCTCCGCGGCCAGGCCTCTGAGCGAGGCGGAGAACAACACGCTTCTTGGCATTGCCGAGCATATGAAGCAGTCGCTTCCCTGCACGGCCTGCCGCTACTGCTGCGAGGGCTGCCCCATGGGACTGAATATCCCGATGCTTCTGGATATCTATAACGAAGTGCGCGTCGCGCCGAGCGTGAATGCCGGCATGCGCGTCGAGGCGCTGGAACCCGGCAAGCGTCCGTCTGCGTGCATCGCCTGCGGCAAGTGCGCGCGCGTCTGCCCGCAGAAGATCGACGTGCCAAAGGCCATGCGCGAAGCGGATGCGATTCTGAAAACGATTCCCAGTTGGGCGGAGGTCTGCCGCCAGCGCGACGAAGCGGAAAAGAAATGCCGGCAGGCCACGCGATGAGAAGCGCTTCGATGCCGGATATCCTTGCAAAGCAGCTTGCGCTCGATTACTGCTGCGCGCCGGAAGATGTGAAAGATGCCGCAAATCACTTCCGTGTCTTTTCTGCGCTGGATGGGCGCAGACGCTTTGACGGCGACCGGGCGTTTAAGATCGCCGTGATAAACGGCAAGATGCTTTGCGCCGGGCGCACAGATATCATAGCGGAGCTTGCCGAACGGCTGCGGCGGCTGGACGGTGCTTGGGCCTTTGAGAACGACGCCTTGCGGCGGCTGGATGAGATCCTGGCGCGATTTGGCTGCCGCGTCGGTCAGGTACATTTGTTTTTCACAGCCGCGCAGCCAACGCCTGTGCCGGAGGCGGAATTTGACGCCGTGTGGTATGAACGCGGGCAGATCGCACAGTTTGAAACCGATGAACGCTTCTGCGAAGCATTTGCGTTCTGCCCCGACGCACCCGACGTGCTTGGCGTGGCGGCTGTACGAAGCGGGGAGATTCTCGGCATGGCGGGCGCAAGCGCCGACAGCCTGTATCTCTGGCAGATCGGCGTGAATACCCTGCCGCAGGCGCGTGGCAGAGGCATCGCCCCAGCGCTGGCGGCGATGCTCAAAAATGAGATTCTTGTGCGCGGGAAACTGCCGTATTACGGTACGGCCCTCTCGCATATCGCCTCGCAGCGTGTGGCTGTCAAAGCGGGCTTTCTGCCGGCGTGGGCGGAACTGCTGAGCGAAGAGATTGTGTAAAAACGTCCCCGGAACTGGTGTTCCGGGGACGTTTTTACAGGTCACATGCGAGCATTGTTCCGAGTCTTGTTTCAAAGCCCAGCGCGCGGTAGAGCGCCGTGTCACAGTCCGCGCAGCCGACCGTCACGCTGGCATAGCCCTGCATGCGGCAGAATTCCTGTGCGGCTGCTGCGAGTGTTCGCGCGACACCCTGATGACGAAAAGCGGGTTCAACGTAGAAGTCGTCGAATATGCCCGAGCGTTTGCAGCAGAAGGTCGAAAAGCAGCTGCTGACTGAGCAGATCCCGACCGGCCGGTTCAGGCGCTTCGCCGCAAAAAACGTAATTTGCCCATCTGCGATTGCCTGCTCCAGCCGCGCCTGCTTTTCCTCATCAAGCGGTTCTTCTCCGATCTCGTCGAGAAAGCCGCTCTCCAGATCCCACAGCTCGTCGATGTTCGTCAGACGTTCTGCGGTAACATTGATGCGCTCGCGCGGCGGCAGCAGCATCAAAGGCACGCCCCAGCGGTCGCGGCCATTTGGAACAAAGCCGAGACGGCTCCAGAAGCGACGGCGGTTTTCCGTGCCGGCATTCAGCTCAAAAAATGCTGCGCCATGTGCGTATCCCCAGTCCAAAAGCGCCTGCGCGCAGGCGCAGCCCGTACCGTGTCCGCGAAATTCTGGCAAGACACAGAACTCGAGAAGAAACTGCTTACCGTCCTCCGTGCCGTATATAACGGTGAGCGCGAAGCCGATCTGCTGTCCGCCGCGCTGGAACAAAAGATAGTGCATTGGATTCGATTTCCGGTCGTGCAGCGTCTGAATCTGTGCGCGGTATTGCTCCGAAAGAAAATAGGCGCGGTCTTCGTCATCGGAGTCGGGGAAAATGTCCCTCGCATGATATGCGTGAAGCTGCTCCCAGAAAAATGCGGTATCCTTCTGCGACTCGGCCTCAAGAACAGTGATTTGATTTGTCATATGTGATTCCTCCATAACAGATTGGAGGGTCAGATGCCGTGGCCCCTCCATGCACGGTTTCTTTTCATCATCAAGAATCATCCTTTCTGCGCGGAAGTCCGCCTGTCATGCGGCTGCAACTAGCATAGCATATTGCGTGCATCGAAGCAAGAAAACCGCACGGCGTCCGGAGAAAAAACCGGATATGGAGCGGTAGTTTCGTTCGCCGCTGATATACAGGAAAGCAGGTTCAGCACGCCCATCTTGACGCTGCGGGCGACATGCTTTTTGCGGAGCAACCTGTATTTGGCCATGGCAACTGCAGCGCCGAACCGGCGCGCACGCCCGAAAATGGCACGCACCGCGCGCGTTCGGTCTGCTCATGCCGCAGTGCACGCTGCCCGTCAGGCAGAAAACTTTGTCAAAATCTGTTCCAAACCAAACTCCTGCAAAAAGATTCCGGGAAAGGTATCCTTTCCCGGAATCTTTTTGCGGTTCGTTGTTGACCATGACGGCATTGACCGTCGTATTATGATTGTGCAGGAACGACAGGATGCCCTTAGGTACCTGCTCCGGCGGGAAACAGTGCGAGAGCGCTTCTTGACACCGGCCATGCCCGGTTCGCGCGTTCAACGTCATGGAGCTCAAACATTTTGATAGACTGATTCCATGTTTGCGCCTTTGCGCGTGCGCGCTTACTTTGCCGCCGGATATTCGTTACAGAGCAGCCGGTAGGGCGGCTCGTCCTCTTCGATTTCGGGGAAGCGGCCGACGGGCGGATTAAAGCGGTTGTCGGTATTGTCGTCGTTGCACTGGCTGACCTCGCCCAGCAGCACCGGACCGGTGCCGGGCTCCACAGCGAAGTCATGGTACATGCCCTGCGTAACCCACAGGCTCTCGCCCGGGGTAAGGCGGATCTGCGTGCCGGCCGGCACGACCTTTGTCAGCCCGTCCATGTGCACGGTGACGTCGGTTTCATAATCGATCTCCTCATTGGGCAGGCGGTTGTACACGCGGATCAGGCAGTTGCCGCCGCCGCGGTTGATGATATCCTCGGTCTTGTACCAGTGGAAGTGGTTGGGCGCGTACTGGCCCTCCTTGAGGT
>JAEDFW010000104.1 GCA_016297855.1 Oscillospiraceae bacterium | reverse complement strand
CTATTTGTCGTTTATTTCTGACATTTTCCTCTATGCAATCCGCATGGGAATGCTGAAAGACAACCCATGCAAAAACGTCGTGCTTCCGACACCCGAGCAAAAGGAAAAGCGAATCCCCACGCTGGAAGAAGCGCAGCAGTTTCTTGAATCGCTGGAAAGCGAACCGCTATACTGGCGGGCGTTCTGGACGCTTGCAATCTATAGCGGCCTGCGCCGTGGTGAGCTGCTCGGGCTTGAATGGCAGGATATCGATTTTGAAAACCGAATTATCACGATTGCGCGCGAATCACAGTACAACAGCGAAGATGGGGTATACACCGACACCCCGAAAACCACAAGCAGCCGCAGAACACTCAAGCTGCACCCAATTGTGTTTGAAGTGCTGCGGGCGCACAAAGTGGCGCAGGCAGAGTACCGGCTTTCTATCGGCGATCAGTGGCGTGGCAGCGGGCGCTTGTTCACGGGCGTAAATGGTGAGCCGATGCACCCGAACGCCCCGTATAACTGGCTCAATCGCTTCTGCAAGCGCACCAATCAACCATTTTACGGTATTCACGCCTTCCGGCATCTGAATGCAAGCTTGCAGATCAGCAGCGGCACAGACGCAAAGACCGTGTCTGCAAATCTCGGGCATTCCACGGTTGCAACGACGCTGAACATCTACGCGCACTCTTTCGATGAGGCGCGGGCGCGCGCCAGCGAGGGCGTCGGCGATCTTCTCGCGCAGAAGCCCAGCCGCAGACAGGCATAAAGAATCCCGCTCAAATTCGAGCGGGATTTCCCATGCAAAGCTGCTTTTTCGGGCAATAACACCCAAACAACACCCAAGCGGGCTTTTGCAAAACACTATATCAAACTTTTTTCGCGCAAAAGAAAGCAAAAACCGCGATTGTCCGTTCTTTTCAGAACTTCAAATCACGGTTTTTCTGGTGCGAGAGATGAGACTTGAACTCACACGACTGTTGCCACACGCCCCTCAAACGTGCCTGTCTACCTATTCCAGCACTCTCGCGTCGCATCCTTCATAATGCTTGATTATTATAATCGCACGATTGGCGTTTGTCAACCGGAATTTTTGGTTTTCATGCCAGCCCCGCTTTTTTCTCTTGCGAAACAGCGCCACGTCTGTTATAATGCAAGATGATTCTTCTGCGCGGAAGGCTGTGAGTTCGTCAATGCCGAAGTTTTTTGTCTCTGCCGACGCCATTCAGGGCGGCTTTCTCGTACTCAACGGAGAAAATGCCGCACATGCAAAGGTGCTGCGGCTGAAGTCCGGCGACAGCGTGACGGTCTGCGACGGAAATGGCTGTGACTACGCCTGTACCGTGTCCGATGTCAGCCCTGGCCGGATCGGCCTGGTCGTACATTCGCAATCACCCTCAGCAGCTGAGCCTTCGGTGCGTTGCAGCGTATACATGGCCTACGCCAAGGCGGACAAGTTCGAGCATGTCATTCAGAAAGCGACTGAGCTGGGCGCGTGTGAAATCATTGCATTTCCTTCGGCCCGGTGCGTTTCGCGGCCGGATGAAAAGTCGCTCGAGAAAAAGCGCGATCGCTGGCAGAAGATCGCTGCCTCTGCTGCCGAGCAGTCGGGCCGCGGCAAAATCCCTGAAGTCATTACCGCCGAGAGTTTTGCACACGCCGTCCGGCGCGCCTGCGAAAGCGATCTGGCGCTATTCCCCTATGAAAATGAGCAGCGGCTTTCGCTGCGCACAGCGCTCGGCGCGGGAGATTATGGCTCCGTGTCGATCATGACCGGTCCCGAAGGCGGCTTTACGCCAGAAGAGGTCGCGCTGGCGCGCGGCGCAGGTATGCAGATCTGCTCGCTCGGTCCGCGCATTCTGCGCTGTGAGACAGCGCCATTGTGCGCGCTGACGGCGGTTTTATTTGCCGCCGGTGATCTGGACTGAGTAACAACGCGAAAAGGATTGATGTTATATGCCTCAAAAGACTGCTCCGGTAACAAAAAATAAAACGGTACATTCCAAGAGCGATCCCACGGTTTTTCTGGTCGTTGCATCGTTTGTCGTGATGGTTCTGTCCATCATCCTGCTGCGCTGGGTCGCGCGTAACTACGTGCTCGACGGTATGTTCCTGCACATCTACAGCGCTTCACGCTGCGCGGCATGGATCTGCCTTGGCTTGGCTGTGGTCTCGCTGGGTCTTTTGATTGCCGTGCGCCGTCCCGTTGTGCGCGCCGTTTGCCCGTATACGCTGGCGCTGGGGCTTCTGTGGTCGCTGACCGCCGCAATTCTGCGTAACTTCTGGGTCAATCAGATGATGCCGCTGTACCTGCTGCACGCATCCGTATACTGTTTGTATATTGTATATCTGCTCTACCGGGCTGAGTTTTTCTGCGTTTCGCTTGCCACGGTCACGGCCGGTGTCAGCTTTTATCTCTACCATATCGGTCTTGGCCCGAATCTGCGCTGCTTCATGATTGGCGCAACGTTAATGCTGGTGCTGGCACTCGTGCTGCTCACGGCGCTTCTATGCGGCCGGAACAAGGGCTCGCTCGTCCTCGGCAAACGCACATATTGCGTATTTCCCAAGTCCTTCACCCCTCTGCTTCTGTACATCACATGCCTGATTTGGTTCGCCTGTTTTGTGTTGTGCCTGATTCTCGGCCCGGCGTTCGCGTACTACTGCATCTTCGCTGCTGTCGCCTACGAACTGATCGCCGCCGTATACTACACGTTCCAGCTGAAGTAATTTTGCTCATATCTACCACCCTCTTGTCCATACAATGGACGAGAGGGTGATGTTTTGCGCCGAAACCATTCCATTTTTTATCATACGATGCTCCTCACGGGCGTGAACGTGCTGCTGCGCGGGATGTCGATGCTGTTTCAGGTCTATCTTGCCGGACGCATCGGCGCCGCTGGGCTTGGGCTTCTGCAGCTCATTCTGAGCGTGGGCGGCTTTGCGATGACGCTGGGCATTTCCGGCGCGCGCGTGGCCGTTCTGTATCTGAGCGCAGAGGAATTTGGCCACCGCCGTCCATACGGCGTGCGCAGTGCCGTGCTGCACGGGCTGTTTTACGGCGCAGTGTGCAGCGCGCTTGCCGCCTGCGCGCTGTATTTTGGCGCAGGCCTTGCCGCCGAACGCTGGATCGGCGACATGCGCGCAGTACCCGCGCTGCGCCTTCTGGCGCTGAGTCTGCCTGCCAATACATTCTGCGCAATTCTCGGCGGTTATTTCACGGCCTGCGGGCGCATCCGCCATCTTGCTGCCGTGGAAGTCGCCGAGCGCCTGATCGCGCTGGCGCTGACGTTTGCTCTTCTGTATTGGGCAGGGAATGATCTTGCGCGCGCGTGCTGCGCGCTCGTGTTGGGCAGCGCATTGGCTGCCGCAGTGAGCGCTGCTTGGCTTCTGCACCTGTTTTTGCGCGCGACCACCGCGCAGAAGCCGCCCCAGCCTCTTCATATGCCCTCGCGGCTGCTCCGCCTTACCGCACCGTTGGCCGTGAGCGACTATCTTCGCGCGGGACTTTCCACGCTCGAGCAGTTTCTCATCCCTTGGGGGCTAGCCCGCGCAGGCGGCTCGCAGATGCGATCCATGGCCGCCTACGGCACGATCTGTGGGATGGTGTTTCCGGTGCTCATGTTTCCTGCCGCCGCGCTCTATGCGCTGTCGGATCTGCTGGTGCCGGAGCTGGCGCGCGCCGACGCAGAGGAAAACGAGGCACGTATCCACATGCTTACTGACAGGTGTCTGCGTATCGGCGCGCTGTTTGCCGCAGGCTGCGCAGCTATCATGCTGGCGCTGGCAGATGCGCTGGGCGAACTCCTATATCAAAGCACCGAGGCGGGCTTTTATCTGCGGCTGTTCGCGCCGACGATTTTGTTTCTCTATCTCGACGCAATTGTTGACGGCATGTGCAAGGGGCTGGGACAGCAGCTGGCCTCAGCACGCTACAACACGCTCACGTCGCTGCTTGACGTTTTGTTGTTGTATCTGCTGCTGCCGCGCTTCGGCGTGGCGGGATATTACTGCAGTTTTGTCATCTCTCATCTGGTCAATTTTGCGCTCAGTCTGCGAAGGCTTCTGCGCGTGACCGGCTACAGGCCGCAAGGCGTATTTTTTGCAAAAACACTGCTTTGCGCCTGCACAGCCGGGCTCGGCTGTTTCTGCGTAACGCTGCCGGATCTGTGGGCGCATATGGCCGCGCGCTGCGCCGTATTTGCAGTGCTGCTTCCATTTATGCTTTGGATGACCGGGACGCTTTCGCGCGACGATACACGCTGGCTGCGTGGAACATTTTTCCCCGGCGGTATGCGGAAAAAGAGCGTTGACACCACCGGCGAAACACCCTACAATGAAACAGAATCATTGGCATTTCGCCGTAAAAAATACCAGAGAGGGATACATCCATGATCAATTTCCGCAACGACTACTCCGAGGGTGCGCTGCCAGAGGTGTTGCAGGCCCTAACGGATACCAATTTGGAAGCCACCTGCGGCTACGGGATGGACGACTACTGCGCCCGTGCCGCCGATATCGTGCGCAGCCGTTTTGCCTGCCCTACCGCCGACGTACATCTGATGGTGGGCGGCACGATCACGAATCGCACGGCCATTTCCGCGTTTCTGCGTCCTTGGCAGGCAGCGATCGCAGTTACGAGCGCACACATCTGCCAGCATGAGACAGGCGCGATCGAGGCTGGCGGCCACAAGATCCTGCACGCCGCCGCGCCCGATGGCAAGCTGACACCGGACATGGTGCGCAGGATCATGCGCGAACATCACAACGGCCATGACGAGCACATGGTACAGCCGAAGCTCGTCTACATCTCCGATGCGACCGAGCTTGGCACCATCTACACCAAAGCAGAGCTGACGGCGCTGCGCGCGGTGTGCGATGAATACGGGCTGTATCTGTATCTCGACGGCGCGCGTCTTGCCCCAGCGCTCGTAGCGGAAAGCAACGATCTTCGGCCCGAGGATTTTGCACAACTGTGCGACGCGTTTTACATCGGCGGAACGAAAAACGGTCTTCTGTTCGGTGAGGCGCTGGTGATCGTAAACGACATGCTGAAGCCTGATTTCCGCCACATCATCAAGCAGTGCGGCGGCATGTTTGCCAAGGGGCGGCTGCTGGGCGTGCAGTTCTGCGCATATTTTGAACACGACTTGTGGCTTTCGGCCGCGCGGCATGCCGTTCTGGCGGCGCAGCGCATCGCACGGGCATGCAAGCAGGCAGGCTATCCGCTTCTGGCCGACTCCCCTACGAATCAGATCTTCCCCATCGTCTCCAACGAAAAAAAGGCCGAATTGGCCGAAACGTTCATCTTTGAAGAAAACGCACCTGTGGACGAGACGCACACGGCCATCCGCTTTGTGACCTCCTGGGCCACGAAGGATGCAGATGTGGACGCGCTGGTAAACGCGCTGTGAGCGCCGTCGTCCATCCCTTCCCGCCGCTCTATGACGCCGATTCGCGCGTGCTGATCCTGGGATCGTTCCCCTCGGTCAAGTCGCGCGAGGCGATGTTCTTTTACGGCCATCCGCAAAACCGCTTCTGGCGCGTGACAGCGGCGCTGCTCGGCTGCGCGGTTCCGCAAACGGTGGAGGAAAAATCAGCTATGCTGCACAGCAGGCACATTGCGCTCTGGGATGTGATCTCCAGCTGTGAGATCAACGGATCAAGCGACAGCAGCATTAAAAACGCCCGGCCGAACGATATCCGCCCGATTCTGGCCGAAGGCCGGATCGCCGCTGTTTTCTGTAACGGCCAGACGGCGTACCGGCTTTACTGCCGCTATCTTGAGCCGCTCTGTGGCCGCGAGGCCGTCTGTCTGCCGTCGACCAGTCCGGCCAACGCCACGTTTTCTCTGGAGCGCCTGTGTGAACACTGGCGCATCATCACACAATACCTGTAAGGAATCGTCAGAATCGCCGGATCTGTATTTGCGCAGGCGGAGATTTCCGAAAACAGACCATTTCTGATTCATAGCAAAAAAGAACCGCTCC
>JAEDFW010000010.1 GCA_016297855.1 Oscillospiraceae bacterium | reverse complement strand
GTTTCCTGACCCGCGACCCGAGAATGAAGGAAAGAAAGAAGTACGGTCTCAAGGCCGCCCGCCGCGCGCCCCAGTTCAGCAAGCGTTAACCAGACTTCTCCAAGAGATAAATTCCACCGCTTTTCAGTCCGTCTTAGAACGCTGTTTTGTTGGATTTATCGAAGTTTTTGGAGTTCTGCGTGTTCCTGGATTGTGCTGTGCTTGACTGCGTAAGGAGCGAGCAAGGAGCAAGCAAGGAACAAATATCGCAAGCGAAAACCGAAACCTGATGAGCAGGAGATGTATCCGCAAGGAGAACATCTCCTGCTTTTTCGTTATCAGCGTTTTCATGGTGTACTCTCTTAAATCTGGTTGATTGCCTCCACCAGGGTTTCAATGTCCAGGTGGGTGTAAAATAGCTGTCATAATAGTTTCTGTAGTCAAAGTGCTTCTGGTCAGGGGTATGCAGCAGGTATTCGCATTTGGAGCCTTCATACCATGCCTTGTAAAATGGAAGCAGCGGATCGAGAAGTTGCAGCAATACTGCGCATCAAACGCGATCCCTGCGCAGTTTATCCATGTGGATACGCTCGAACAGGCCAAGGCGCTGCCTGCCTCCATGCCCGTCTTTATGCTGCAGGGCGGCTTTGACATCACTCGGCTGCGGGGCGTCTACCGGCTGATGATGACGATCATGGCAAAAACTGCAGGCAAGGCACTGGCTAATAAAAAAGACCGCACGCCCGACGAAGATGCCATGCTGGAACTGCTGCTGCACGGCGGCAGCCGCGTCAGCGAGGAGAATCTGGCTGCGGTCATGGCATGGTATCAAAAAACGCTGTGATGCCAAAGCCGCGCAGGCAGAAGGTGTCCGTTCTGTGCAGCGAAAAGAGCCGCCCGGGTGGGCGGCTCTTCTGCTATTTTTGCAGCTCGATTACTGCAATACTTTTGCAAAATGATACAGGACCTGCGCCAGGGCCTCTCTGGTAATGGGCTGCTGCCAGCCGTAACCGCCAGTGGCATCTCCGTTGAAGATCTTGTTTTTCTTTGCCCAGTCCGTAGCTTCCTTCGCCCATGCGCTGGGATTGTCTCCCGTTCCCTTTGTGCTGAGCAGTTCATCTTTGGTCATATCCAGCCCCTCCCTGACTTCTTTCTGGAATGCGTCCCATTTCTCCGCATCAAGCAGCGGAAGCGGGCACAGCTTCATGCTGACATCATAATGCCGCGCGATGTATTTTACATTCGGCAGCTTCTTGCGCAGCATCCGGTACAGCCGGCCGGCGTTCACCATTGTCTTTTCCGGGATAAACGATACGCCGTCTTTGGTGTGAGACACCATTTCAATGGACACGGAATTCGTGTTGTTGATGAGTTTTCCCATCGTACCGCCGCTTCCGTCGCCAACCGCCCAAGCGATACGGTCAAGCGGTACGCACTCATAGGCAACATCGCCATCGTCCACGATATAGTGCGCGCTTGCCTTGCGCCCTTCGCTTCCCGCTGCAAAATATCTGGCGTTGCCAAGCGCGGATGCCGAAGTACCCTGATTCGCCGTGTAGTGAAATACAATAGCTGTGATGCTACCAAGGCTACGCACGCCGCCGTAGTGCATTGCACGGATCGCGCTGTTCATCCGCAGTTCTGTCATCACACGGCCTGCACATAGATGCCAACCAAATCAGCAAGAGCATTGTACACCGGATTCCCTGTATCGCGCGTGCAGAGATACGTCACGCCGTCCTGCGTGTAATACTTCCCGTTTTCCAGTGCCATGTTTCCGCTGTACGGGATTGGGTCAGCCAGCGTACCGTCGTGGCTCTCGCAGATTTGCTCCCACAGGCTCGCTGTTGCGGTGGACGGCTCCCATCCGGATTGCGCTGTGTGCGCCTGCACGCAGCGCCACAGCTTGCCGCCATACCGCACTTTATACGCTGCCGTATACGCCTGCCCGCTTGTCCATTCCGGGTAAAACTCCGTCATGCGCAGTGCCGTCTGATCGTCAACCGCGAGCGTGTTGATCTGCTGACGGATGAGCATTGCGGTGACTTCCTCAGAGGTCAGCGGGCGGTGCTTTTCCTCGGCTTCGTAACGCAGCCGAAGTTCTTCCATTTCCGCGATTTCTTTCGACGTCATGTCGCGGATCACACCATTTCCATAGACTTTCATGCGCTACCTCCCGTATACTCTCATTTTCGTTCCGGCGCGGAATACGCCGGCCGTTCCGCCAGACCAAACTCCGATAGCAAATTTTGTGATTGGATCGCCGTTTTCTGCAGAACTCACATTGGCCTCATTGCGTAAACGACTTGCATTAAGCTTATTTGCGTATCCGACATCACTGTTATAGAGGCTGTACTGCGTTCTCGAATACACCACTTCCGGCAGAACCTGAATGAGAGCGCTGAGATAGGACGTCCCACCATCTGTGGATGATAACACTTCTCCCAGAGACATAAGCTCGACGCCGTATTTAATCTCCGTTGCGTATGGCGCGAATTGCACAGTTTTGTTTGTCCCGTCGCTAATAGGTGTACCGATAATTACAAGTTCCCGCACCGAGAACGCCTCGCCGGACGGCGTTTGTGTGATAGCAATGGTTGCCACGTCCTCCGTCAACGTGACGTCCGCCAGCAGTTCCCAGTCATTGTTGCCGCTACCTCCGCCCGGAATCTCCACACTCAGCGGAGCAGAGCCGTCATAACTGCCGGTCGCAGCTCCTGTAAACGTCAGTGCGTTCGGATTTGGCAGCGCGGTCGGGATACTCACCATTTCTGCGGCAGCCTCCGCGATCTCCTGCTTTTCCGCATCGGTAAAATAGTCTGTTCCCTTGACAGGCGTGTAGCCGGCAGAATCTCCTGCGCCCATCCGGCGCGCCTCATTGATTGCCGCGACAAGATTGGACTTGTTCTCGGTCTCCAACTCGCTAAGCGTACCGATCGCAGACAGCGACTGCTCCCAAAGCTCCGGTGTGACGGTCTGTGCATCCTCGCCGCCTGTGCCGCCAGACTGGTACACCGGAATCGCATCAAACATGCGCTTGGTCGTCAGCCGCACTGCACCGTCATCGGCCAGGCCTACAAGCCCAATGCGCAGCCGCCCGGTCACAAGTACCTCCGGTGGAACCTCGACCGGCTCCTGCGTGATCATTTTTTTCACAGCATCACTGTGCAGAGAGTCGTTTTCAAACAGCGCGCAGACTGTCAGTCCGTCCCACGCATCGTCGAGCGCAAACGCCGCGAAAACATACCGGCGTGAGCCCTCAACAACAAGCACGTCCTGCGTTTCGGTATGAATATTCTGACCGGTGACCGTAAAATGTAAAATCTGCATCTTTGCTTCCTTTCTGCAGCGGTGCCTCCGCTGCGGCTTTGAGCATTGCCGTACGTTCGCAGCGGATCAGTCCACCGCAGCTGCCTTCCGGCAAACAGCCCTTCCATGGCTGAACCGGCGGGTATTATTCTTGCGTATAGTGCCGCCAGTCATGCCACGTCATCGCGTTAAGCGCACCCCAGGTAAGCCCGTACTCCATCGTCTCGCCCCAGGTACAGTAACGGAAAAAGTACACAATCTCCAGCTGGCAGGGCAGGATGTCCTCGATCACCGTCTGCGCCTGTGCAAAGCCCTCCGGGATGCCCATGATCCCCGGAAACGAGACGACCACACGGTTCACCGCGTCCGTTTCATCCAGCTGACACGCCACGCCGCAGGCACAGATGCAGCCGCGCAGCGCAGCAAGTGTAAAGCTGTCGCCGCCAACACTGAGAAATCCCGCAATGGCCGCTCGCTTGGCTTCGACGCTCTGCGCGATCGTACGGCTTCGGAACAGCGAAAGCATCTGATCAAGCCCCTCGCCCGTAGCCGTCATGACGACCGATTCGCGCTGCATTGCCTGTGCGTACTCGTCCAGAGCGTCAAGCGCACCGCCCAGCGCCTGAAGCTCTGCCAGCGAAAAGCTGCCCGCGTCAAAGCTGTACACGCCCAGCGGCCGCAGCAGGCGCACCAGATCGTTTGTATAGCCCATCACGCGCCCTCCGTGATCGTGAGTGTTCCGAGCCGCGGCAGCACCGTTTTCTCCCCGGCAAAATCGGCTGCAGGCTGCGAGATGGCGTAGTTTTCGGCAACACCCGTAGCATAAATGACGCTGCCCAACGCCGCGAGATAGACGCTCTTTCCGAGGAGTTTCCCCGTAAAATACGCCTCCATCGCTTCTTGTACCGCCTGTTTTGCAGTGTCGAACGCAACGCCGCTCTTCGGCCAGAGCTTGAGCGCAACGTCCACCGTTCTGACCGTCGGCGCCATCACGGTCACGTCCACCGCGATCTCGCGCACTGCGTCAAGATCTTGCTGAATCTCTGCGATCAGCGCCGCATCGGTTTCGCCGCTCATGGTGCTCACCACTACACCTACCGTGCCGATGCCCCGATAGCGCGGAATCACCGTCACTGCGCCCGCGCCGGGATGACTGAGCGCGCGCAGCTCATAAAACGCCGCGTTTGCGCCGTTTGGCAGGCGGATAAAGCTGTCCAGCACCCGCGCACGCAGCGCCTCGTCATCCTCTTCCCCGCCACCGCCGGTAAACGCAGCCGGATTCGTCACGCCCGCCACGCCGGTGGGCGCTTTCGTCATCCATACAATACTGCCGGGCGGAACGTTGCCAGCTGCGCCGGGCTGCTCGGCCTCGGCCGCCACATCGGTATACAGATTGCCCGCCTCGATGACGCCGTCTTCCGTCGTGACGAAGCGCACCAGACCCGCCGTCGTGCATACAGTCCCCGCCGGGACCGGCAAATCCTCCAGCAGCGCCGCGTCGATCCGAAAACGCAGCGTGCCGGCGGCTTTTTTCCCCGCCTGCCGCTTTATGCCGCGCAGCTCGGCGTGGTAGTCGAGATACTTCCCCGTCGCCGTCTGCGGAAAACTCTGCACCAGCGCCCAGTCAGCGTAGGCGTAGAGCGTCTCGATCTGTGCAGCGGCTGCATACAGCCGCACAGCAAGATCGGCTGTATCGTCCATCCGAAAGCCCGTTTTTTCCTCAAACACCTGCAGCATCTGTTCGTAGATCTGCGTTGCTTCTTTCATACCGTCACCTCCAAAGCCGCCGCCTCATCCTCGCAGCGAAGCTGCACCGTCACCTGCGCCCGGCCATCCGGCAAAGACACGACCTTCGCGTCTGTCACCGTCACGCCCATGCTGGATAAAGCCTCTGCTGCATATTGCCGCGCGCAGTCATTGCGCGCGGTGGGCTTTTCCTGCCCAAGCGCATAAAGTCTGCTGCCAAGCTCCGGCAGAAACGGAAAGCTCCCACGCCTGCAGCTGAGTTTAAAAAGTGCCCGGGCAAGCAGCGCCTGCGTACCCTGCAGCCGCGTAAAGCCGCCGAAGCCATCCGGCACATAGTCTCCGTTCACGCAGAGATTTTCCATCACGGCACCTCCATTTTCGTCCCGTTCACATACAGATCGCCCGTTATGCGCACATCACCCGCGATCTGCACCTTGCCGGTGATCTCCACGCCCGTCCGCGAAACAAAGATCTCGCTGCTGCCCGCGTAGATGAGCACCTCGCCCGGCGCAAGCGCGCGCGGACTTTTCTGGAGCTTGCCCGGCACATACAGCTCGTTTCCCTTGACCACCAGCACCTCTTCCGCCGCGTCGGGCTGCCAGCAGTAGCCGCCGGGCGAGATCACCTTTGCGGCGCGTTTTTCCCCGTCGGTCACCACCGCGCCGTCCTCGCCGCCGATTGAGACCGTACCCAGCGTCGCGGGGTCGGGTTCAGCGCGGCGGCGCATCACCTGTTCAGAAAGCCACATATCATTCCCTCAGCTCCAATGTACAGACCGCGCCGGAGTCGTCGCACGACGACTCTGCCGATCGTACCGTAAATGTTCCGCACAGTCCCAGTTCCGGCAGCTCCACCGCCACCGTGTCCGTGGGCTCCGCCAGAAAGCTTCCCGCCAGCGTCAGACTGAGCATCCGTGCATTTCTCCAGCTGTCGTCCAACCTCTGCGCAGCCGTGCGCCATGTGGCGCGGATCTTCTGCCCAGTCACGCCCGCAACGCGCACACCGCTGCCGCCCATGGCCAGAAATTCGGCATTCTGCGCGACCATCTGGCTGCCGTTTCTCGTGTTGACCAGCACCTGCTTTGCCGATGCGCTGTAGCGGTCGAACGTGTACTGCGCACAGATGGGTCGTGCGCGCAGTACGCGGTGTATGCCCGTGCCGCCGCGCTTTATGATGAGCGTTCCGTCGGCTGCAAAGCGAGGAAACACGTCCGCGCTGTGGCGGCAGAAACCGGCGAGCACCTGATAGCAGCTATAGCCCGTCTCCACCACAAAATTACTCACCGGCCCGAGTGCCTCCGCCACGATCTTCGTTACTCCGCAGGGCCTGACATACTGCGCAAGGATATCAGGCAGCTGTGCGCTCTGATATTCTGCCGCACGCACCTGCGTGTCGAGCAGAAGCGCCGCCGGAGACCTGCCCGTCAGCTCGGTCAAAAGGCCG
Organism: Oscillospiraceae bacterium; assembly: GCA_016297855.1. GTDB lineage: Bacteria > Bacillota > Clostridia > Oscillospirales > Oscillospiraceae > CAG-170. The sequence goes on along the minus strand of JAEDFW010000010.1, from coordinate 22,056 downwards.
TTTTTGCCCAGAATCACCGTCATATCGTCCACCACGCCTGTCATTACACGCGTTCCGTTGTGCTCGGCATAAAACCCGGTCGCCAGCTTCAGCTCCGGCAGAAGCTCCGGCGCGTGGGCAAACTGCACACAAAACGCGCCGCATGGCTCAGCGTCCGTCTGTTGGATCTGCCACTGCAGCAGCGGCGGCAGCTGCATCGCTGCGCCGCCTGATCGCATGATATATCCCGTCATGCGATTCGCACCTTCTGTCCCGCTCGCACACGGTTGGGATTTGCGATCTCCGGGTTCATCGCCAGAAGCTGGCGTACACTCAGATCATACCGCTGCGCGACCGACCACAGCGTGTCGGCCTCCTGCATCACATAATACCCCTTTGCCTGCGCGCCGGATGCACGCTGCGCGCCGCCTGAGGCCTCGCAGAACTCAAACGCATAGGCCACATAGTTGCTGCGCGGCTCCTGCGTCAGCTGTAAGCGCGTAAAATACGCACTGCCCGTCTGCCACATCGGGTGCAGCAGCAGCCCCGGCCCCTGCTGCCGGAACACCTGCAGCAGCCGGCGGAAGGTATCGTATGCGCCGGCGCCGAAAAACTCGCCTTCTCCGCGCATCACCGTGCCGGTTCTGCCCAGATCCTGCACCACAAAACCGCCCATCGGGATCTTGTGCAGCGCCGTCTGCCGTTGGCAGCTCAGCGTGTAGGTTCTGGGATCGTTCGGCCAAATAAAGGATTTGTAGCGCATCGCCACGCCCGTTTCCTCCTTTTGTTTTATCCGTATCGTCTCGCGTCACGCTCAAAATAGCGCGATATTTCCGCCATGCTCCGCTGCGTCGGCGCAGCTGCCAGGCCTGCGACGCTGAGCATCTGCTCATACCCGCCGGTCAGTCCCCCGGGCGAATTCTGCGGTGTCCGGGCGGAGAGCAAAACGCTCTGACTCTCGCGCGTGCGCCGAAGTTCGCGTTCGATCGCCTGCTGCCGCAGTGCGGCCGCGTGCATATTCTGCCCGGCCAGCGCCGTAAATGCCTCCAGCAGCACCTGCGCTCCCTGCGCCGCTTCCGTATCCGCCGTGCGCAATTGCTTTTCCTCCGTCGTACCGGATGGCCAGCCGGTATCGCCTGCCGCTCTTGTTTCATCCGCCGTTTCCGCTGCCTGCGGCGCGGCAAAGGCGGCAATTGTCTGCGCAAGAGACAAATTCGTCTCGCCATCTGTCGTCAGCCGCCCGGCCAGCGCCGTCTGCCGCAGCAGCAGCCTTTCGATATAGCTCACTGCCTCATCAGCTCCTCATACCGCTTTTCGTCAAAGCCCGCGTTTTCCTCCGGCAGCGTCTGCCCGCACGCAGGGCAGCGCGGCTCCCGTAGTTTCTGCCTGCAGCTCGGACACAGCAGGTCCAGCTGTTCCTGCTCATCCAGCATCATCTGCAGCACGCAATACAGATACTCGCCATCTGTCATGTCCTTCGCCCGCTGCTCCGACGGCAGCACGCCAAACGCGCGCAGCACCTTCCACTTGAGCCGTTCATACGGTTCCTGCTCCAGCGCCTCACGCAGCTGCGTATGCTCGCCCGTGCAGCACGAGGGATTCTCCCGCTCGCACAGCGCCAGATATTCTTCGGCCCAGCGCTCGATGGTCTGTGCCGGCAGCTTTCGCAGCACATCCTCTCCCGAGGCGAACACCGCCTGACCGCGGTGCTTTGCCGCCCGGGCGAGAATGCACGCGTTTATGCACAGCCCCAGCTGCGCGGAATCGTCTCCGGCAAGCACATGTGCCTCCTGCTGCGCCTGCAGCAGAGCATGCGCGGAGATCAGATGCAGTTCGATTTTGTCCACGCGCGTCTTCCGTGCCCCACCGAGCCACGCGCCAAGCATCCCGGTCATCTGCCCGTCTCAATGCGGCGGCTGGCCTCGACGGTGATTCTCTCGATCACATTGCCGCCCACCTCGGCGCTCTCCTGCAGCTTGCTCCACTGGCACCCAGCGTAGATGACGTTCCGGTCCGGTTTGCAGATGACCAGCGAGAAATCGTCCAGCTCCATAAAATTCAGTCCGTCGCGCAGCGCCTCGTCTGTGGCGTAGATGCGCTCAAGCTCAATGGTATACTGTCCCTGTCCGCGGATGGTGGCCACGGGTTCCGACTGTCCGAAGGCGTAGATCGCCTTCGACGAACGCGTCGCTGTGACCTTGTAGCTCTGCACCACGGCCACACGCACGCCGTTCGCCTCCAAATAGATATCCGCCGTTGTTGGAATTCGTTTTGTCGCCATAATTCACCCTCCTTACACGCTGATATGCGCGGTCAGATAGATGCGGTTGAGTCCATGCACAACGCTGAACGTAAACTCTACCACGCACACTGTGGGATCGGTTTCCAGCGGCGTGACCGTCAGATTGTCGTAGCTGTCGATGATCTCGCGCGCGATGCGGTCCTCCAGTTCGATGATCACACGGTTGCGGATGGCATTGCGCGTGACCGCGTTGTTCTTTGCCCGCGTAAAGGTTCTGCGCAGTGCCGCGCGGATCGACGGGATCACATCGTCGACGACCAGAATCGTCCCCAGCTCACGAAATGTCAGATCTTCGCTGCCGCCGGTTTTGGTTCGCGTGGTAAGCCCGCGGATGACGCTCACCTCACCGCCGACACACTCGCACACCGTCACGCCGGCGCCGACCAGTGCGTCATATTCCGTATCCGCGTATACGCTGGCCACGCCGTCAAACCCGCGCAGCACCTGACCGTTCAGCGGCAGCGACGGATCCGACTGGTCGCACAGCACGCCGGCCAGCGCAGCCGCCGCCATCCAGCCGCCGCTGGCCGTATCCTCACCCGTGCAGTACACATCGGGGGCCACAAGCACCATGCGCTCGGAGTTGAGCGTCTCGGCGCGCGCGCACAGCTCCGTTACCGACGCATTCTGCATGCCGACCAGACCGATGCACTCGCCCTTCTGGCTCGACGCCTCCTCCACAGCCTCGCGCAGCGCGGTCTGTACGCTCTCCAGCGTGCTTGCGATCACGCAGAAACTCGCCTGCTTTTCCTGAAACACCAGCGTAAACGCCGCCTGATACGCCTGCAGCGTATCCTCGGCCACCGGGCAGGCCAGCACCTTACCGGCGCCGTTGCGGTAGGCCAGCTGCACCATTTTTCCAAGCTCGCTCGTCTCACCGAAGGCCTGCTTTCCCGAGACGCTCGACGTGATGGTGTACAGCCCGCTCTTGGCCTCCGACATGCCGATCAGCGCGATCACGCGCTCGGTCGAGCCGCTGGCCGACACCGATGACGCGTCGTAGTCCGAGTACACGCCCGGACGTTCATGATAGATCATGCTCATCTGATTTCACCTTTCAACATAAAGTCCGTAAATTCCGTTTCGTCCTCGTTCGCCGTGGCGTACACATACGCCTTCAGCTGCGCGGTCAGCGGGCAGAGAAAGCAGTCGCACCCGGCGTCGTATGTGCACGCGCCCATCGTGTATCCCACAAGCGTCACGCCGGCAACCTGCCCGGAAAGCAGCTCTGCCACACGCGCGGCCTCCTGCTGGCACCGCGCGCTTCCAAGCGTTCTGGGGCACACGACCGTGAGCCGCACATCCGCCTCCAGCCGCTTGCCGAACAGGTTTTCTCCTTCCGGCGTCTGGCCGAGATATTCATAGAATGCGTGTTCCATCGCCCGCGCTGCAACGAGGCCCACAGCCGTCACCGGTCCGCGCAGCTGCGGCATCTGCCCCTGCGGCGTTTGCCGCGCGCAGACGATACCCGCCTGCGCCAGCGCGCCCATCATCGCAGTCACTAACTGTTCCATGGGTCGTCACCTCCGCCCGGCGTCAAAAGCCCCCAGATATACAGCGGCTGTCCCGCCAGCTCCAGCGTCTCGGCGCGGCGGACGAGAAACTTCCGTCCGCCGCACGTTACCGTGTCCGCCTCACTGACCGGTGCCTCGATGGGGCCGATATAGACGAACCGTCCCACCGGCCCCTCGCCCAGCGCATACATGGTTTTCTGCAGATTCTGCCAGCTCTTTTCCGTCACCGGCTGCACAAATGCTCGCACATCGGTGATTTTTCCATCTGCACGTGTGATCGTGACCGGCGCGCCATAGCCGGCAAGGATGCTGTCGATCATGCGCTTCATCCGCGCACCCCCAAAAAGGCGAACCCACCGCCGGACGCGCAGTACGGCGCCATCAGCAGCTCCGCCTGCGTACGCAGACAGGCTGCTGCGCCCGAGACATCAGCGTCCGGAGATCCCGCCGTCACGCTCACCTCGCCCACGGTGAACGACTGCACCTGCCTTGTCTGCACGCTCTGCGGCAGATAGCTTACCGCGATCCATGCTGCCGCACAGACAAAGCTGTCGCGGCAGTCATCCGCTGTCACGCCGGGGCGAAGTCTTGCCGTAATACTCTGCTCGGCCGCGCGGCACAGACTGAACAGCATCTGCTCATCCGTCCCTGCCGGCGCGAACACCGCTGCCATCTGATAGATCTCGTCCGTCAGCGCCACGTCAGATCACCAGCACCTTTGCCGCCGGCGTCATGATCTTGCCGAAGCCGGAGATGGATGTGATGGCCGCGCGCTCGAGCTGGCGGTCGATCAGCTTGTCGTATTCCACCGACACCTCGCCTGCCTGCACCATCTCCAGGGCATAGCGGCGATCCAGGCCGATGATCGTGCCGTCGGCAACACAGCTTGCGCGCAGCAGCTCCGCGCCAAGCGGGCTTGTCAATGTTCCCGTGCCCTGAAAGTTGAGGCCCGTCGCCGGATTCTGCAGCTCGGGAAGACTCAGCATCTGCAGCATTGCGCCGCTTCCCATCAGGAAGGTACCCAGCGTATACGGCTCAAACTGCGCCCAGAACTCAACGAGCTGCTTGTAGCTGAGCGTTCCCTTCGTACCCGAGATCGGTGACGTACCGATCGTGAGCGTCTCGGCAGCATTGTCGTTGCCGTCGCCGTTTACAAGAACGTTTACTGCATCGGCCAGATGCATCTGCTGGATGTACGCGCCGATCTGCCGCAGCGTGACCGAGAACAGATCCAGCTTCTGAAAGCGGATGGCCTCGTAGGACGCCACCAGCATTCTGCCGCGCTTGTTGAGCTTGAGGAGGTTACTCTTGCTCTTGACCTCAGTGGCAGGGATGGCCGCACCCTCGGCCACGTCGGCAAGCAGCTTGTCCTCTTCGGCGGTCGCGGCGTATACACTTCTATAGTCCATCGAGTCGATGGTGCTCACGCTCGCGGTGATCTTTGGCAGGATGTTGTTTTCTTCCATGCCCTGCCGCACGGCGCGCGCGATGTACTCCGGAAACAGCACGCTCGACTGCGATGTGCGGAAGAATTTCTCCACCGCGTCCGAGTATGCGCCTCTGGCGCGGATGTCAAAGCGCTTGAGCTGCCGCTGATATGCATCCGTGCCCTCCAGCGCGGTACCCGTGTAATTCTCGCTCGGGTCGAGCGATTCCAGCACCTGCGTGAACGATTTTCCGCTCTCGCGGTACATGCCTTTTTCCAGATGGATCGTTTCAAAGCCCATAATGTTTCCCCTTTCTCTTACAGAAATACGCCCACGGTGCCGTTCGCGCTGTCAACCTGCACCACGAGCAGGCTTCTGCCGCCCGTCGTCACGGTTTTCACGCCGCCGGCACTGTCTGCGGCCAGTGTCTGATAGCCAACCGCCGGAGCCGTTCCGGTGTACGGCAGCTCCACAAAGCCAGACATCGTGACCGCTGCCACACCGCCTCGCACATCCGTCACCACGCCGCAAAAGCTTTCGCCTTCCGCGCACGCACCAACGGTGCCGTTTGCCGTCAGCTTGCAGACCTGACCGGCCTTTGCTGACTCTGCTGCCGAGAAGCTCACATGAGACTGCCCGATCGCATTGAAAGAAATTGCCATGTTGTTCCCTCCTGAATTGATTTGCATTTTTCGTTGTAAAACTCCAAGGGCGTTTTACAACTATATTAGAAACGCGCTGTCATGTTTCCGCGCGATTTCCTTTCCTGTCTGCAGTTGCGGCGCCGGCGCGAACAGCTCTGCCCGCTTTTTTTCCAGCGCCTTTCGCATCTGCACCAAATCCTCGCTTCCCATTGCCTTTGCCATGCGCCTGAGGATCTGCTCATCCACGCCCATGTCCAACAGCAGCCCCAGCCGCACCACATCCTTTTCCAGCTCCGCGCGGTATTGTCTGCCCAGCGCCGCGTCGGCCTTGAGCGCTTTGAGTTCCGCTGCGTCCGGCATTTCAGGCGACAGCCCTTTCGTCAGAACACCGGCCGCCTTCTGTGCCGGGACCGCCACAAAGGAAAACTCATACGCATCCGTCGGCTCGCACAGCACGGCCGTGCACACCTGCCCGGCGTACTGCTCGCCCTTGCGGTGCTCGCAGCTGCCGTATTCCATGCCGCACACCGAGCAGATCCGTTTCTTCACCGCGCAGCCCACCGAGACTTCTTTTTTGATGCCGCCTTCGATTTCTCGGATGAGCGTATCCGTTTTCTCTGCGCGCAGCATGTAGGCCCAGGCCTTGATATACATCGCGCCCTGTTCATACTCGATGCTTGTGTCAAAGATTCGCGCAGTCTGCCGTTCAGCAGACCACGCGTGATCGGCGATGCCGGTCTTGCCGATGAACATCGGCGCCAGTTCTTTCAGTGCCTGTCGGCTGAAGCGCTCATAGTCGCGGTCGACCTGATCGTCACACAGACGCACGGAAAAGACGTACACATCCTCCGCCGCCAGCGGCGATTTTGCCAGCTTGTTGATTTTCTGCAGCTGCGCCTCGTCCGGCGCGCCCGCCGGATTGATCCCGGCCGCTTTTGTGATCTGCATTTTACGCATCCTCCCGTTCGATTTTCTTTGCCTGCGCGCGGTAAAGTGCCGCGTGCGCCTCCTCCACCGTATCCTGCAGGCTGATCTCATCCCACACAATCTCCGCCGAACATCCGAATCCGTGCAGCTGCAGCCAGAGCGCACAGATGCGCTCCAAAACCGGCTGTACGCTTCTGCGGATGGCCCACAGCTCCGAAGTCAGAAGATCGGCCTGCTGCTTTGACATTCGCTCGGTCGCCGACCAGCTCAACCCCAGCATAAACGGCGGCAGTCCGGTCTTTGCCACCAGCTGCTCGAGGATCTGCCGCACCGCCACCTCTGAGTCGAGGATCTGCCCGTCCGCGCCGATGACCTTGATCTGCACGTCGCCCACAGCCACAAAGTCGCGTACTTCGCCGGATTTTCCGCTCTGCATCGCGGCCGACCACTCGCGCGCGATCTGCTCGCTTCGCTCGGCCGCGCAGGCCGCGTCGGCGCTGCCGGCTTCGGGTTTGTAGACCACGGAGTAACGCACGTTTCCCGCACGCTCCCAGTTTTCGCCCACGGTTTTGTAGATCTTCATCAGCACATCCGCCAGAAACGGCATGCTTCTGAGCAGTGACACGCCGTACGGATGCGCCGGCTCCGGGTTCAGCGTGGAAAACAGCAGCAGATTCTGATACGGCAGAATTTTCATTCGTCCCGCCTCATAAATGCCCAGCGCGAACTCCAGCGGCGACGCACCCTGCTGCACATGCACCTTCGTCACATCGCCCCAACAGACCGCCGCCAGCTCGTTGCCGCTGACCACCATCTCGCCGATGGCCCTGCCGTAGGTGAGCAGGCTCTGCAGATACGCCGACAGAAAGCTGTCGATGCCGTACTGGCCGCGTCCCACGTTCACGCGCAATAAAAACCGCCGCAGTTCCCGCTCTGCCTGCGTGTCCTGACATGCTGCGGTAAAACCGCCCGTCAGTCTCACCAGCTTTCCGATCGCCGCGTCGATGATCGGCACCGCCTCGCGCATCGCCGCGTACACCTGTGTTTCGTCGTCTCCCAGCGGCACAAAGCGTTTGAGCTGCCCAAACGGCTGCAGCTCCTGCGACCTGAGCTGTACGGCCTGAACCGTCTTGCCCGCGCCCGTCTTTTTTCTCATCGTCCCACCTCAGTTTTCAAAAATTTCCTCTCGCAACGGCGCGCGCGGCGAACCCGCCCGGGCTGTCCAGCACGCCCATCACGAAATATCGCATATCGTCCATCGCGTGATCATTCCGTTTGAGCACGCAGTCGCGTCCTGCCCGGCTGTCCCAGACGTACAGCTCCATCTCGCGCAGACAGTCGGCGCATGTGCTGCAGATCACGATTCTGCCGGACTTCAGTGCATCAGCCGTTCTGCGGATACCCGCAAGGACATCGTTGTTGGCCTTCCGGACCGCAAATCCCTCGCGCCGCAGAAGCTCCATAAAGCTCGCCGCCGACGGGTCGACGATCACCGCCCGGATCGGCCTTCCTCCTGCCAACCGCCTCAACGCCTGGGCGTATTCTGCGTCGGTCATCTGCCTGCCTTCTCTGCGCGAGTCAAAATAGAATTCCTCCACCCGGTACCAGACACCGTCCTGCTCGCCCCACAGGCCGAATGACGCCGGGTTTACCGTCCCGTAGTCACACGATAAATACCACTGCCGGAACGGTCCCTCCGGCACGGGCAGCGCCATCTCCGCGTCAAAAAAGTCATATACGCGTCCTTCTGCCGCCGTCCACAGCCCCAACACGAACCGCTCATAAAAAACGCCTGTGTAGAGCCGTTTGTAGCGCCTGCGAACAGCCGGCGTAAGTCCCGGGTTGTCCTGCATCGTAAAGTGCAGATGCAAACAGTTTCTCGCCTGCGCCTGTAAGATCCACTGCCGGTAGAACCAGTGCTGCGGCCCCTCAGGATTGCAGTTGAACCACAGGCGGCTTCCCGCCATCGAGCAGCGCGCGCACGACTGCTCCACAAACGAGCGCGGCATCAGCGCCACCTCGTCAAGCAGCACCCCCGCCAGTGTGATGCCCTGAATGCGCGCGGCGGCGCTTTCATCCTGGCCGCCGAACAGGTAGAACGTGTTCTGCCGCTTTCCGAATCGTACAACAATGCAGTTTTCCATCCGCCGCTCACGGATCTGCATCCCGACCGCGCGCAGCCGCGGCAGCAGTTCCGGCAAGAGATTTCGCCGCACGCCGCCGATCGTCCTGCCGCACAGCGCGAAACGCGCGTCTGAAAAGCAGCACATCGCCCACAGGAAGAAGCTCAGTCCCATCGCCAGCGTCTTTCCCGAACGCACCGCTCCGTCGCAGATGATCGCGTCGAAGCGGCTGTCCGGACTCTGCGGCGTCCACCACCTGAGCACGCGCCGCTGCTTGGGCGAGAACGACTCAGCCATCGTCCTGTATGCCTGTCAGAAGCGCCTGCAAAAACTCCTCGGCCTTTTCATCGCCGCCCTCTGCCATCTGCGCCAGCTGCTCAAGCACCTTGATCCTGTCGAGCAGCTTCACCTCCACCATCCCCTTGTCGCTGCGCCGGATCTCCGTCAGCAGCGACAGATCAAGCGATTCAATGTCCACATTCTCACACAGCGCCAGTTTCACGCAGTCGTTGGCCTTGCCGAACGCGAGTTTTCTGAGTTCCTGGCGGATGCGCTCCAAATCCGACTTCTTCCCATTTGCCATCGGCGTCTCCACTCCTTTGTCCTTTCACCCAAACGGCGCAAAAAAACGGAAGTTGCCCGCCAGGCGGCAACTTCCAAAAAACAATCGATTTTTTCTCTCTATATGCGGCTGCAGCGCAGAATACTTCATTCTGCGCTGCAGTGTATTCTCTATTGCATCAATACCTGCGCAATATGACCCGCGAAGCCGTTGAGAACCTTCTCCACGTCCGGCAGGCGCTGCACCGTACCGGCGTCGTGCGCAGTCTGCATCAGGCAAAACTCCGGCGGCAGCATCGCCGTCTTGTTCAGGCACATTGCACCGAGCAGCTGCCTTGCTACAAGGTCGCTGCCGGAATAGCCGGAAACCACGATGCCAAACACATACTTTTCAAACAAATCCTGCCGGACAAGCAGGCTCGTCAGGCGGTTGAACAGTGCCGTAATATTTGCGCTCACGGCGTCATTGTAGTTCGGACACAGCAGCAGCAGCGCGTCGCTCTGCACGATCGCGGGCAGCACCTCCTCCGACAGCACGCCGCCGTAGAAGCAGCTGCTGCTCTCTGCAAAGTGGGAACATGCGTCGTAAGAGCAGCCGCGGCAGTCGTGGATCGTGCCGTTCTGCAGGCAAAGCTCGCGCGAGGAAACTGCGCCGGGTAAGCGCGCGAGCGTCTCACGACCCAGCCAGACGGTGTTGGAGCGCCGGTTACTCGAGGCATGCAGCATGAGAAGCCGCGGCGCGTCAAATTTCGGCGGTGCGAATGCCAGAAGCCGCAGGGCAAGTTTCCGGATCTGATACACATACGTCTCATACCATCCAAGCTCCAGCTGCTTTGCCAGAATATGCTGGTTATACAGCGATGCCGTGCCTTCCACGAGCGGCTTTCCCATGAACGCGCAGCCGGCCATATTGGCCGCGAGCGTCAGCTCCTGCGCGGCCTGCTTGGTATAGAGCTCTCCGCCGCCATCGATCACAATTGCGCCGGAACAGCCGGACAGGCAGCCGGGATTTTGCCGCAGAGCGCGTACAAGCGCGAGGAACTGCCCATCAGGGCCGTATTCATCCATCGCAACGGCAAAAAGAATCCGCTTTCCTGCCGCCTCCGATGCGATTTTCTGCCATGCAAGCGCCTGCACATCCATACCGCCAAGCGCTGCGTCCAGCGCTCCGTTCAGCCGCGCGCTGCCTGCCACGCGCACAAGATACAGTCCGCTCATCAGTAGTCAAATTCGCGCAGCGCGCGGTGTGCGTCCGTGATACGCGCCATGAGCTGCGGGCAGATGTCCTCGCGTATAAGCACAAGGCCCTGCCGCGTCATGCGGCTGACGCAGCCGAAATACGTTCCGTTGAGTGGCACGGCACCGTAATGTACCTGCCCGCGCACAAGCCGGAGAACGCTGATGGCCGCTGACGAAAGCCCCGGCGCGAGGTAGGGCTTGAAGCCCAGCTCGCGCACACGCAGATTGGCCGTTCTGGTCAGTTCCGTCAGCCGCTGTGAAACGGCCTCGTCATAATCCACTCCAAAATCATTGGCCACGATCAGACCTTCTCCGTGCACACCGTATACGCGCCCATTTGTAAACTCCACGCCCTCTTTATCCGCGTAATACGCCGCGCGCGCGGCCATCACACCCAGGCCGAAGCCTTGCACCTGTTCGGGTAAAAGACCGGCTGCGTCAAATGTTCCGTTCTCCGCGCGGTTACTTTCCAAAAACACGCAGCGTGATAAGTGGTCGACCGGGTCGGAGATCTGGCAGAAGATGCCCAAAAACCTTGCCTCGCGCGCCATACGCGCGTAGTGCGTGAGCATCGCGCGGTTGGCCTCATACTGCGCCATGCGCACATCCTTTACGCCGCTGCCCAGTCCCGGCACGCCGCGCGAGGCCGTAAACAGGAACAGATCGCAGTCAAACAGCGCCTGCCCGGAGCAGACTGTCACGCGCGGCATGACTCGCCCGTCCGTGTCAGCCAGCACCTGATTGAGTTCCATTTCATACCGGCGGCACTGCGCCTCATTGGGGTCAAAGATCCGGATCTGCTCCAGTTCCCTGCCCAGCAGTTTCAGCCCCGTGAGCACCGTCCCGCCCACATCGCCGAGCCCCACCAGCGTCACACGCAGCCCCGTTTTTTTTGCGGCATACTGCGCGCACAGATACGAAAACGCGTTTTGAAACGCCAGATTCAGCACTGTAGCGCCGTTTTGCGCCACAAATGCCGCCAGTGTGCCGCCGTCCGCCGGTTTGACCTGCGCGCATGGCAGCAGGCAGTTCACGCCTTCCGCTTCTTCCAGCTCCGCAAGGCTCGAGATCCGGAACATACCGCGGCTCGTTTCCGGTTCGCGCCGCACAAGAAACACCAGCGGTGAAAACGGCGCGTCCGCCGGATGCGCGTCCGCCGGGAACTCCTCCGCACGGCAGGCACACAGGCAATATCCGTTCCAGCTTCTGAATATCACAGTGGTTTTCCCTCCTTACGGCAGATTTTGTCGATCCGCGCCAGATCCTCTTCCAGATACGCCGATGCCGGCAGACCGAAATCATACCGCATGCACATTCCCTTGTCGGGCAGACGCGGCTGCTGCAGCGCCTCACCCAGCCGGCGGATGGTGAGCGCCGTACTGAATACGCGCTGATGCTCCTGTTCGAGCACTTGCATGATCGTCATGGCGTTCTCCAGCGCCGTGCGCGAGAGCGCACGCACACTTGCCTCCTCCACATCGGAGAAATAGTTCGGATAATCATATGGCAAAATCAGGTTGACAGACGGCAGCATATGCTCCTGCATCCCGCGCCCATCCACACTGTCGCCGCCCAAGAACGGGTACAGCAGGCTCTCCGTAACCCAGTAGTGCAAATTCGGAATGAAGTACTCGCACTCGGCCTGCCGTGATTGCAGACGCATGAGGTCGCGTCCGCTGCCAGACATGACGGCTACAATGATTTTTTCCGTTTTGAGTCCGACCGCGCGCAGGACCTTGTCCAGCTTTTCGATCCGGTAGCCTTTGTGCAGCAGATCATCGACCAGAAGCACCGGCCGTCCGAATGAGCCGAGCGTGCGTACCTGATTGGGCAGCTTGGAATAGCCGGGATACTCCTGAATCTCAAAGCTGCGAAGATCGGGCCGGAAGCATTTTTCCACATGCAGCGTCTTGGTCACGGTATTCGGCACGATCTCGTCGGAGAAGATCTTGCCGTACGGCACACACATATACGGTCCCAGCCGCCGCTGGCCGGACGGCACATCCTGCACACCGTTGATCCGCTCAATGCGCTCTACCAGCGCCTGATTGAGCATCTCCGTGTCAAATGCCAGCAGGAGCTTTCCAGGGAACATCTGATTCAGCGCCCGGCGCAGGCGCGGCCTTGTTTGCGCGACCGCCTCCTTCACTGCAGGCGCGTCATGATGCGGCGCCTTGATTGCGAGCATCACGTCCTGCAGCAGCATCACGGGCGCGCGCATATCCACAAACCAGATTTCATCATGCGGCCCGGCCGTGACAAAGCCCAGCTGTGAAAGCGCCCGGCGCAGATCCTCATCCGTCCGGCTGCAGCGGCAGATTGCGTAGGTATGGCCTCCTTCGAGGCTTCTGGCCAGCAATTCGTTCAGCAGCATCCGGCACGTCTGCTCACGCTCCGACGACTCGCAGCGCAGTTCGTCGACCAGTAAAATCCGTCCTGACGCGTGCCGGCGCACGAAGCCTGCCGCCTCGATCGAGCCCAGCGCGTCATACAGCTCGTCGACCACAATCGTATGTCCCACGATCCAGCCAACCAGCAGCTCGGGCCTTGCGTACAGGCTCACAGCCTGCGCAGACGCCTTGCCGCGCAGCACCCGGTTCATGGCCTCAGGCTGACCCGGATCGGGCGCACAGCCGCGGCGATAGAACAGCTCCTGCTGCTGCAGCAGATTCTTGTGCTCCGGCGCGCGGACATAGAGCCCTTTTTCATAGATAAAACTCTGCACCACAGGGTCGACCAGCATGGAAATATCGAGCTTGCGGTCGATGGACTCGCGGATGCGCGTGGAGCTGACGGTGTCGTAGAACGGCGGCAGCGTCAGGAGCCGGAGCTTTCCGCGGATTACGCGCCTGAGCTGCTGCGTAGTCTCGTCGGTTTCGTTGCGGCAGAAGATGATATGGTTATAGTCCGCCGCACCGCCGGGCGCGGCCGTATGGTAGGCCGAAGCGCCCCAAATGACGTCGCTGCCCGCCACAAGATAGACCTCTCTCCCCGGCAGCAGCCTTTTGAGCCGGGCCAGATCCGCAGGATTGGCAATATTGATGGGGATCTCGTCCGGGAACAGATAGGTATCGGCCTGATCAGCCACGGAGATTCCTACGATCTTCCGCCGCAGCAGTTTCGGCAGCGTCTTTTTGCTCCAGGAAAACTCGTCCACTGCCAGATAGATTTCAAATCCCAGCGCGCGGATCTGCTGCACGATCTGCTTATGTCCGTTGGAAAACGGATCAAACGTACCGGGGAAAAACGCCGCGGGCTTCTGCGCCGGGAAGCGGAACGAACCCAGTGCGATTTCGGAATGGACAATATAGCGATAAAGGTGGTTGAGCATCGCCGCGCGGCAGAAAAACGTCAGCTCCCCGCTGTATTCCTCGCACAGAATGACCAGCAGTTTTTTGTGCAGGTGTACAAACATTTCGTGTTTGCGTGCCAGGCTGATGCGCGCCGAACCGAACACATCCCGGCAGAGCACGCACAGCGCCGTCTGGTGCACAGCCGGTTCGTAGTGGCTGACGCCGGTCATCAGAATACCCAGCATCTGCCCGGCGATCTTCTGATTGTCTTGCGGCAGTGCGCACAGCGCCTCACCCAGCGTGCAGAGCGCCACCTGCGCCGCACCGACCGAGGCCCCGCGCGCCAGATTTTCCAGATAGTCCACCGTCTCGCGCAGCTCCTTATCCGGCAGCAGGCACATCAGTCTGCCCAGATAGGGCGGGATGAAGCGCGCGATCTGTTCCTGGCCGGTCTCCAGCTCGCGCATGAGGTCGATGCAGATTTCGTTGATCTGATCGACGCTCAGTCCCGGCGCCAGCGCCAGAAGATGTCCGCCCGCTGATTCACGCACGGGCAGATGCTCGCTCACGGACAGCAGGTTGGACAGATGCAGTGCCGTATGAAACAGCGCTGCCGGACGCTCCGCTGCGCTGCGGCAGAGCATCTGGATCTGTGCCAGTTTGACCGTCCAGTGCACCGCGTTTTTGAGGTTTGACAGATGCATTCGCGATGACTGCTGCGCGTCCAGCGGCACAAACGCTTCGTCCAGCAGTCTGCCGCGCGCATAGCGCAGCGCATCGTCATCCTCGCCGCCGGCCGGCGTATAGCCGCGTGCAATGCGTTCGATTTCGGCTGCCGTCTCCGGGCACTGCTTCTTCAGCCGCAGCAGCAGGATCAGCACGATCATCTGCAGCCGCACTTCTCCGCCTGTCAGAAGCGCCCCTGCTCTTGCAAGCAGCGCCTGCATGTCCTCATCGGCAATGGCGCGGCAGGGCACATGACACATAGCGTCGACCAGCACGAAGCAGACAGACTCGTCCGCCTGCAAAAGCGCCTGCACCAGCGGCTGCAGAAGCTCAGTCGTCTGCGCCGGCTCGCAGCTGGCAAACATCGCCTCGCAGATCGTTTTGAGCGAATTGGAGATGCGCATGGCGTGCTTGGGCGCGATTTTCCGGTCGGGGTAGAGACACAGATCGATATACTGCCTCCACAGCTGCACGGCGTCGTTGAGCAGCGCGCTCATCGCCGGCGTATTCTCCTCAGGCCGGGCCGACGCGGGCCGCTCCTTTCGGTACTTAGGGCCGCTGTTGGCCAGAATCTCACCCATGATCTGTCCGGCCTTGCGGCGCACATCGCCGTCGGGATGCATAAGCAGTTCGTACAGCAGTACCAGCGTCTTGCGCTTATTGGTACGCGTCATGTAGGTATTGTATTCCTGCAGCAGCAAAAGATACGTCCGGACGCGCTGCAGATTTTTTTCGCCCTTGGCCCGCTCCAGCAGTTGCTCGAGCGACTGGTTGGTGCTCACCGTGTGCATCAGCCGGATACTGCCGTCAAGCGTCATACTGCAAAGTGCCTGCAGCGCCTGTTCCGCCGTCATGAGCGACGGATCGGTCGTATCGGCGCTCTGCAGCTCGCTGCATGAAAGTTCTGTCGGCACACCGCGGCTTTCCAGCAGGCACTCAAAATCGTGCAGCTTTTCATAGACGCTGCGGTAGCGCGCCTGCTTTTCCTCGGTCATGTCGCTGAGCTTGGAGAAGATGATCGCATACGCCTCAGCAAGCGTATACACGCGCACATGCTCACGTCCGTCCGCTTCACGCGCGCCGCGCACGCGGAAATCGGCGTAGATCAGCAGCAGCGATTCCACCGGCAGATTCTCAAACTCCAGATCCCACGTTGAGTGATTGGCCGACACATGGCCGATTTCCGGCATGTGGTTCTCGCTGAACCACTGCCAGGTGTAGTAATAGTGCAGATACGGGATGCGCCTGGCGTCGGCCCCACGGCAGCCGAATTTACCAATGTCATGGCCGAGCGCGGCTGCGCTCACCAACGGCAGATCGACCGCAAAGCCCGCCTTGGCCGCCAGAAGCGCCGTATGCACGGCGACGTTGTGCACGCCGATGGTATGACTGGCGGGGTCGAACGGCTGCACCTCCCTGCCGATGCGCATGAGCGCAGGATAGTGGCATTCGGCCACGGCGCGGGTGAACAGGCTGTATTCCTCCGCCACGCGGCTGTTGGCCATGGCGTCGGTTGGCAGCGCAATGAGGTCGGTCAGCGGGTCAAATTCGTCGCAGTTCTGCTCCAGCACGCATTCCAGCACCGTCAGATACGCCGTCTCAGCGGCAGAAAGCGTTGGACGGGGCGTATCTTCCAGCGGGAACATCCGCTCGCACAGCCGGTCGTAGACCGCACGCAGAAATGTAGCGGCATCGGCCTCGTGCGCAAGCTCCAGCACGCTGCGCATCGCCTCCAGCGTCTGCCTGCACGCGTCGGACGCGTGGCCGCAGATGCCGGATAGCTGCTCCATTGCATCGTCATTGTGCAGCAGCGCGCGCAGGTACGCGTTCTGTTCCGCGGCGCACGCCAGGCGTGCAGCGAGTGATGGATGGCTTGGATGGACATTTTGCATGGCGCACCTCGTCTGCCGGCGCGAACCGCCGGCGGCAGTTTTTTCCTATTTTACCACGCTTCTGCCGATTTTGCGCAGAAAAATACATCCTGCGAAAAATTTTTCTTGCGCGCATGCCTTTCTTCGTGCTACGCTCAGAAAAGAAAGTGAGGGAACGCCATGAACGAACCGCGTGTACGCATCCGCGACATTGCCGAAGAACTGGGCCTCAGCACGGCCACCGTTTCCAACGTCATCCACGGCAAGCCCGGTAAGGTCTCCGAAGCCACGGCACGCCGCGTCCGGCAGCTTCTGGAGCAGCGGCGCTATATTCCCAGCATGGCGGGCATTCTTCTGGCGCAGAACAGCTCCGGCATCGTCGGTGTCGCCGTGTATGACCACGAAAAATACGCAGGAGTGCCGCTCGCCGACGATTTCATCGCCGGCGCACTGAGCGAACTGTCGCGCCGGATCGAGCAAGAGGGCAAGTTCATGATGGTCAAGACCGTCCGGCGGCCGGATGATCTGATCGCCTTCGCCTCGATGTGGAACATGCAGGCGCTGGTGCTCATCGGCTTCTGCCGGCAGGACTATGCGCGATTGCGCGCGCATATGCGCATTGGCCTTGTGGCCTATGACGCGGCCGGCGACATGCCGCCCGGCAGCTGCTCCATCGGCATCGATGATTTTGACGGCGGGCGGCAGGTCGGCGCACACTTTCGTGCGCTTGGTCATAAGCGCGCACTTTGTATCGCGGACAACGATGAGCACGTCGACCATGCCCGAAGAAAGGGCTTCATCGCTGGCTTCGGCCCGGGCGCGGAATTCTGGCAGATCCCCGTGGACGCCGGCGAGCGGCTGGCGTTTTACGAGGCACGTCTTTCAGCGTTTCGTTCGTTTTCCGCTGTGTTCGCCGTTTCCGACGTGTACGCGATGGAGCTGATGCGTTTTTTCCAGGCGCACGGCCTGCGCGTGCCGCAGGATATCGCCGTCGCGGGCTTTGACGATACGCCTTCATGCACACGCCTTTGCCCGTCGCTTACCAGCGTCCGGCAGGACAGCCGTGCGCGGGCCGCGTTGGCGCTGGATGCCATCGCACGTCTGCAAAACGGCGAGCCGGTCGAAGCGAGCATCCGTCTGCCGGTACAGCTCATCGCGCGCGAGAGCACGGCAAAACCGCGCGGCATCTGAACCAATGGCGCGAAGATTGTGAACCTTTCACAATCTTCGCGTGTTATTTTTGTGTAAGGTTATGCGTTTAACTTTTGACTTGCAGCTGCTTTCGGCCTATCATGAAGGTGCCGGTAATCATTTTTCAGGAGGCTTTCTCATGACGCCAAAAGAACTTGTCGCGCGCTTTTTTGAAGCGGGCTACACAGAAAAAGACTATGATTTCGTTCTGCGCTGCATGGCGGACAATTATTATGACCACAGTCCTGCCGCCGCGCGAAGCAATGCCGAAGCTGTCGGCATTTTGCAGCTGGTGGCGCAGCAGTTTTCCGATTTTACTGCCGAACTTCTCGATATTTTTGCCGAAAACGGCATGGTCGCCACACGCGTACGCTTTACGGGTGTGCATTCGGGCGAATGTATGGGCGTTGCCCCCACCGGCGCACACATTGAATTTGAAGCGCTGGAGCATTTCCGCGTCGAAGACGGTATCATTGTCGAATCGTGGGGCTACTGGCCCGACAAGGACATCGAGCGGCAGCTTCTGGCCGCGCGGAGGTAACGCGCCATGCAGACGCATCGCAGCTTTTTCCGCTCGGTGTGCGCCATCGCCGTGCCCGTTACGCTGCAGTGCCTGCTGCAGTCGTCGTTTTCCGTCATTGACCAGATCATGCTCGGCCAGCTCGGCGGCGTAAGCGTGGCGGCAGTGGGTCTGGCAGGCAAATTTTCTTCCATCTATTCCGTCATTGCCGGCGCGATAACCACCGTGGCGGGCATCATGCTCTCACAGTATCTGGGGCAGCACAACGCACCCGAGGTGCGCCGGAGCTTCCGGGTCAATCTCGTGCTTTCGCTTTTGCTGGCGACGGCGTTCGCACTGGCGTGCCTGTTCTTCCCTGCACAGCTGATGCGCCTTTATACGCAGGACACGGACACCATATACGAGGCGGCAGCGTACCTTCGCATCGTGAGCGCCACCTTTTTGCCGCTGGCGGCCGGTTCGATGCTCGCCGCGCTCATGCGCTGCACGGGCCGTGCAAAGCTGCCGCTTTATGCAGCGCTGGCCGCAGCCGTGTGCAACACGCTGGGCAACTATGCACTCATTTTCGGCCATTTCGGCTTTTCTCCCATGGGCGCAAAGGGCGCGGCCATTGCCACAGCCGCGTCACAGACTCTCAATTTTCTGATATTGCTGGCGCTGTATCCGCGCGGCACGCTTGCAAAAGCCGCCGTCAGCGACGTGCGCTTCCAAACGCGGCAATACTGCGCAATGCTTCTGCCTGTTTTGAGCTGCGAATTTCTCTGGAGTCTCGGCGAAAACGTCTACGCCGCCATCTACGGTCATCTTGGCACCGATGCATGCGCGGCCATGACGCTGACGAACCCCGTCCAGAGCCTGATGATCGGCGCGATGTCTGGTCTTGCGCAGGCCGCGGGCGTGATCATCGGCACGCGCCTCGGCGAGCGGCGTGAAAAAGAGGCCTACCGCGAAAGCAGGCTCCTGATGGTTTACGGCCTTGCCGGATCACTTCTTCTGTCGGCGGCGCTGTTCGCTGCAAAGGGCTGTTATGTTCGCATCTACGACGTTTCGTCCGCAATTCGCGCAATGACAGCGCAGATTTTGACGGCGTACGCCTGCATCGCGCCTGTGAAGGTACTCAACATGATCCTTGGCGGCGGCATTCTGCGCAGCGGCGGTCAAACGCAGTTCGTCATGTGGATCGATCTGATCGGTACGTGGCTCTTCGGCGTGCCGCTGGCGCTGATGGCGGCATTCTGGTGGCAGCTTCCGGTCGCGTGGGTATATTTTCTTCTGTCGCTCGAGGAATGTGTGCGCCTGTTTCTCTCCGCTTGCGTGTTCCGCAGCCGCCGCTGGATGCGGCAGCTGCAGTCAGGTTCCGCCGTACGCGGATGATTGACCACACCCGGCACTACAAGTTGTCCGTTTGACGAAAAATTTACTTCCCTTTTTTACTGCAGTGTGTTATCATAATGCATAATAAAAATGGCTGCACGCCGCCGCGTGATACATCCAAACAAGGAGATAACGGATTATGAAATTTTCTTCCAAAGTTCAACGCTGCTTCCAGTCCCCCATGCGCAAATTCCATCCCTATGCAGTTGCAGCGGCAGCGGCAGGCAAGACGATCTATCACCTGAATATTGGTCAGCCGGACATCGAAACGCCGCCTGCGTATTTTGAAGCCGTGCGGGATTTTCATCAGCAGGTGCTGGCCTACGCGCCGTCGCCCGGCATGCCGGAACTGATCGACGCCATCATCGGCTATTATGCGAAGATCGGCGTGCCGCTCACGCCGGATGATGTGCTCATCACCACCGGCGGCAGCGAAGCACTGCAGTTCGTGTGCAACTGCATTCTTGACGACGGCGACGAGATCATCCTCCCGGAGCCGTTCTACTCCAACTACAATACCTTCATTTCCAGCACCGGCGCGGCGATTCACCCGATCCCCACACGCCCTGAAGACGGCTATTTCTATGCCGACCGCGATAAGATCGAAGCAGCAATTACGCCCAATACCCGCGCCATTCTTATCACCAATCCCGGCAACCCCACCGGCACGGTGCTCACCCGCGACCAGATGCAGATGATTCTTGACGTGTGCGTCAAGAATGACATCTTCCTGATCGCCGACGAAGTCTACCGCGAATTTGTCTACTCAGGCGAGCCGCTGGCATCGTTCGGCCAGCTTTCCGGCGGTGAAGAACACGTCGTGCTCATCGATTCCGTATCCAAGCGCTTTTCCGCCTGCGGCGCGCGCATCGGCTGCATCATCAGCCGCAACCGCGAGCTGATGGCGCAGGCGCTCAAGTACTGTCAGGCCCGCCTGTCGGTCGCCACGCTCGATCAGGTCGCTGCTGCGGCGCTGTATTCCGTGGGTCCTGAATATTTCGAGGCCGTGCGCGTCGAGTACAAGCGCCGCCGCGACACCGTGGTGCGCAAGCTTGCCGAGATCCCGGGAGTGGTATGTGAGTGTCCCAAGGGAGCGTTCTATCTGATGGCGGCGCTGCCCATTGACGACGCGGAAACATTCCAGCAGTGGCTGCTGGAGGAATTTGATGACAACGGCGATACCGTCATGTTCGCCGCAGGCGGTGGCTTCTACCAGACAGAAGGCCGCGGCCGCAACGAGATCCGCATTGCCTATGTCAAGGAGCAGCATGTGCTCGAACGCGCAATCGATCTTCTGGCGCTGGGTATCCGGAAATACAACGAAACCCACAAATAAACAACACGCATGGCCTTTGCCCGGCAAAGGCCATGTTTTTTGAGACTTGACTTTTTGCCGTAAATCCATACAATAAGAACAAACGCCGGCGGGCAGGCCGGCCATAGCCGCAATGCGGCAGACAGTTCGCAACCATCCTGTCTCTAAACAAAACTAGGGATCGCCGGGAAGCCGGCGGATGGGCGCTCTGCGCCCATTTTTTGTCCCCAAAACGGAGGGAAATCACATGAAAAAACTCACAACAAGACAGATCGCCCTGAACGGTATCGTCGCAGGCCTCTACGCCGCCATCACCATCCTGACGGCCTCGTTCGCCTATGGCAACATCCAGTTCCGCCTATCAGAATGCCTGTGTGTGCTGGTATGCTTTGAGCCGACGCTCACCGTTGGCCTCACGCTCGGGTGCCTGATTGCAAACCTCTTCTCCACAGTGTCGGTGCTGGACATCGTCATCGGCACATCGGCGACGCTTCTTGCGTGCCTGCTGACGGTGAAGATCAAAAAGGCGCTGCTGGTGCCGCTGCCCACGATCGTCTGCAACGCAATCATTGTCGGCGCAATGCTGGCATGGGTGCTCGCGCCCGATACGTTCTGGCAGAGCTTCGCGCTCTTCGGCGCGGAGGTCGCAGCCGGTGAGGCGGCGGTCTTGTATGTGCTTGGCGTACCGCTGTATCTGTTCGTCAAAAAGACTGGACTGATGGAAAAACTGCTCGCTCCAAAAAAAGAAGCGTAGGCGCAAAAAAGCCTCGCAGAGTTCGCGGCGCGCACGCTGCGAATCAAATATGGATCATTTTTTCCGAGGACATGTGCCTCGGAAAAAATACACTTCGGCCTGCAAGTGTGAAAAATGGCTGTCCAGAGGACAGCCATTTCTTTGCGCGTAGCAGGCCGCAGCCTGTTGTCGAAAACGCCAAAGGCGTTTTTCGACAGTCTCAAATCCGCACGGCTTTGCCGTGCGGATTTGATTATTTTACTCGGCAAAAACTTTCTTCAGTCTTGCAAATCTGGGCAGGCCATCCTCTTTTTCGA
>JAEDFW010000103.1 GCA_016297855.1 Oscillospiraceae bacterium | reverse complement strand
GGATCCACCAGGTCGCATATGTAGAGAATTTGTTTCCCTTTGTATAGTCGAACTTATCGACCGCGCGGATGAGGCCCGTATTTCCTTCCTGAATGAGGTCGAGAATGTGCAGGCCACGTCCGGAATATTTTTTGGCGATGGAAACAACCAGACGCAGGTTCGCCTCGGTCAGCTTGTCCTTGGCAGCCTTGTCGCCCTCAGCCACGCGGCGCGCCAGCTCGATCTCCTCGTCGGCAGACAGCAGCCGCACCTGACCGATCTCCTTGAGGTACATCCGCACCGGGTCATCGAGGTTATACTCCGCCGCCAGCTCCACCGGGTCGATCAGTTCTTCCTCTTCGCCCATCGGAATCTCTTCCTCGTCTGCGCCGAGCGGTAATGAATCATTCAGATCCACGTCCAGCTCCAGCTCAGGGCTGATGATCTGAATCCCCATCGTATCGAAGGTATCATAAATCTGCTCGATTTTCTCCACCGGCAGATCCAGCTTTTCCAGTTCGGCTGTCAGCTCGGAAGCCTGAATCGCGCCATCGCGCTTGGCGCGCGCGATCAGCGCGCTGACCGAAGCCATCACGTCCTCTGCCGGCAGTTTGCTATTCTTCGCATTTGCCATGTTTGCTCATCCTCATTCGTGCTGTTTGCGCAGTGAAAAATATCGCGCATCCGTCCCATTATATACCCAGCTTTGCCAATTTGACAATAGTTTTTTTCAATTCTTACAGAATTCTTTCTCTTTCCTGACCGCACACTGCGCGCAGCAATATCGTTTCCTGTTTTTTAGGTTCTATACCGCGCAGACGCGCAGGTGTATCAGATTTCCATAATGACCGGCAAAACCATGGGATTGCGCTTGGTTGTCTTGTAGAGATAGCCCGAGAGGTCGCTCTTGATGTTGGCCTTCAGAACGCTCCAGTCACGGCTGCCATTTGACAGGCAGCGGTCGATGGCGTGCGCGGCAATGACGCGCAGCTCTTCCATCAGATTCTCCGACTCCTTGACGTAGACGAATCCGCGCGTGATGATATCCGGCCCGGAGATGATGCTGCCATCCTCGCTCGACAGATTTACCACCACGACCAGCATGCCGTCCTGCGCCAGATGCTTGCGGTCGCGCAGAACGACGCTGCCCACGTCGCCCACGCCCGTACCATCGACCAGCACCTTGCCTGCCGGCACGGTGCCGCCCCACTTGCACGTCGTGCGCGTCAGCTCAAGTACGCGGCCGATATCGGAAATGAAGATGTTCTTCGGATCCATCCCCATTGTCTGCGCCAAACGCGAATGCGCCTGCAGATGGCGCTGCTCGCCGTGGACGGGAATAAAGAATCGCGGTTTGACCAGCGCGTGGATGAGCTTGAGCTCCTCCTGGCAGGCGTGGCCGGAGACATGAAGGTCCGCCAGCTTGTCGCAGACAACGTCGGCGCCCTTGCGGTAGAGCTCATTGATGATGCGGCTGACGGCCTTTTCGTTGCCGGGAATGGCCGAGGCCGAGATGATGACGCGGTCGCCCGCCTGAATCTCCACCTGCCGGTGACCGGAAAATGCCATACGGTACAGCGCAGACATATTCTCACCCTGTGAGCCGGTCGAGACGATGACGACCTTGTTCTTCGGCAGCGACTTGATGGCGTTGATATCGACGAGCGTACCGTTGGGGATCTTCAGATAGCCAAGCTCCGTCGATACCTTTAGTATATTCTCCATGCTGCGGCCCGTCACGGCTACTTTGCGTCCGTATTTGTGCGCAACGGTGATCAGGCTCTGCAGCCGGAAGGCATTGGAAGCAAAGGTCGTTACAATAATGCGGTTGTTGCAGCCGGCAAACTGCCGGTCAAAGCCCTCGGCCACAATGCGCTCAGACGGGGTATAACCCTGCCGCTCGACGTTTGTCGAATCGCACAGAAGCGCCAGAACACCTTCGCGTCCCAGTTCGCCCAGCCGCGTGAGATCCATCATGCCGTCCTCGGCCGTAGGGTCGATCTTGAAGTCGCCCGTAAAAACCACCGTGCCCACAGGCGTTTTGATGGCGAATGCCACGGCATCTGCAATTGAGTGGTTCACATGGATGAATTCCACCGTAAAGCAGCCGGCCTTGACCGTCTCACCTGCCTCATGCGTGAAGAGCTTGACCGTATTTTCCAGATCATGCTCCTCCAGCTTCAGCCTGACAATCCCGGCGGTGAGCCTTGTGGCGTGGATGGGACAGTTGAACGCCCGCATGGCATAGGGAATGCCGCCGATGTGGTCCTCGTGACCGTGCGTCAAAAACATGCCGCGGATCTTCTGCTTGTTTTTTTCCAGATAGCTGACGTCTGCGACGACCAGATCCACGCCGTACATATCGTCCTCAGGGAAGCCAAGACCGCAATCAATGATGATGATATCCCTGCCGTACTCCAGCACGGTCAGGTTCTTGCCGATCTCATTGAGACCGCCAAGGGGAATGATTCTCAGTTTTTCTGCCAAATTAATCAACTCTTTTCTGTAATGTTCAGTTTTTTGGAGCAGCGGCAGCCGGTTTTGGCAAATCCGGCACCGTGTAAGGTGCATCAAAAAGGAGCAAAAACAGCAGCAAAAAACCAGCACACGCGCCGTGATGGAAACCGCCCCGTCTCGCCGTTTCCCGATCAAACCCGCCTGTGCGATCTGTATTCGCTCTTTTTATCTTCCGTGCCGCAGCACAAATACCCATCAAAAGCCCAGTGTATTGTTCAGGGCGTTTTTTCCCATACTGCATGTAGTATAGCACACGTTTCTCCCAAAGTATACAAAATTTTTTGTCTTTTTTTGTCGAAAGCGTAAAATCTTCTTTCCGATCGCCCGCAGCGCGCCAACTGCAGCCGTTTTTGCACCTCTTGCGCTTGTAAAATGCAGGAGCATTTGCTATAATGGTCGAAACTTTACCTGTTGAAAAGTTGCACACTACCGTCGTTGGAAAGGAAGCGAAGCGGCCGTGAAAAAACCCATCTCCAAGCTGCTGCAGCCGGGCTTCGCCTGGTACAGCATCATCATGCTGGCGTTTTGCGCTGCAGCCGCCGCGCTGAAGCAGTATTATCTGGCAGGTGCGGAGCTGCTCGTCACGGTCATCGTTTTCATCGTCAGCCGCATCCGCTTTGTCCGCCGCAAACACGCGCTGATGGACTATGTGCAGAAAGCAACTGACGCGGCGGGAATCTCGGTGCACGCAGGCTCGCCGTTCCCGATGGCGGTCATCCATCTGCCGGAAAATGAGATCGTCTGGGGCAACCCTGCGTTCTATGAGATCACGGGACTTGACGATGCCAACCGGTATCAGACAATTGAAAGTGTCGTGCCGGGCTTTACCACCAACTGGCTGCGTGAAGGCCGGACCGAGTTTCCCGGCGATCAGCTCATCGGCGGCCGCCGCTACCGCATCTATGGCAACTATGTCCGCTCCGAAGATGACGAGACAACTGTCATGCTTGCCACCATCTTCTTCGCAGATATGACCGAGATGTTCAACATCCGTGACGAATTCACCCGCACGCGGCCCATCGTTTCGATCATTCTGATCGACAACTACGACGAGCTGATGAACAACCTCACCGACTCCGCCGTGTCCAAGCTCGACGCGCAGATCAATGAGACCATCAGCGCCTGGATCGACGGCCTGCACGCGCTGTGCCGGAAAATTGAACGCAACCGGTATCTTCTGATTTTTGAATACAAGGATCTGCAGCGGCTGCAGGAAGGCAAACTCGCTGTTCTTGACAATATCCGTCAGGTCACGAACCCCGCCGGCATCGCCGCGACCATTTCGCTCGGCATCGGCAAAGACGGCACATCCTTTGAAGAAAACTATTCCTTTGCCACGCTCTCCATCGAGATGGCGCTGTCGCGCGGCGGCGATCAGGCCGTCATCAAAGACCGTTACAACTTCTCGTTCTACGGCGGGCGCACCAAGGAGACCGAGCGTCACACCCGCGTCAAATCCCGTGTGGTGGCAGGCTCACTCTCTGAGCTGATCTCGCAGTCGAGTCAGGTCTTTATCATGGGACACCGCATGGCCGACCTCGACGCCATCGGTGCGGCTGTGGGCCTTGTGTGTCTGTGCCGAAAACGACAGAAAAAGGCGCAAATTGTCATCGATGTGGACAACAACGCCTGTGGCTCTCTCATTGCCGAACTGCTGGCCTCGCCTGATTTTTCCGCGTCGTTTCTGTCCGGGCAGGACGCGCTCATTGAAGCCGACAGCCGCAGCCTCCTCATCATTGTCGATACCAACCGGCCCGAACAGGTTGAGTCAAAGGCGCTGCTGGAATCCATTCCGCGTGTGGCCGTCATCGACCACCACCGCCGCGCGGCAGACTATATTGAGCAGGTCGTTCTGAACCTGCACGAGCCGTTCGCCTCATCGGCATCCGAGCTTGTGACGGAGCTTCTGCAGTACGCCGTCGACCAGCGCGACGTGCGTCCTATCGAGGCGCAGGCTCTTCTTGCAGGCATCGTACTCGATACGAAGAATTTTTCCGTGCGCACGGGCTCGCGTACATTTGAATCTGCCGCATTCCTGCGCCGTGCGGGAGCAGATCCCGTGGATGTCAAAAAGCTCTTCCAGAGCGACCTGGACGCCACGCTTTCCCGCTATCAGATCGTGCAGGCCGCGCGGCTGTACCGCAACGAGATCGCCATCGCAGCCGTTGAACACGCCGTTACGCGCACCATTGCTGCGCAGGCAGCCGACGAGCTGCTCAACATCTCCGGCATTATGAGTTCGTTTGTGCTCTATCCCGATCACAACCAGGTCATTATTTCCGCGCGATCGATCGGCGCACTCAACGTGCAGGTCGTGCTTGAGCCGCTCGGAGGAGGCGGCAACGGCGCGACGGCCGGCGCGCAGATCAAGGACGCATCGGTGCGCGACGTGCTGACGAAGCTTGTCGCTTCCATCGACAGTTTTTATGAACGATAACGCCATCCGAAAGGAGTTTTACCCATGAAAGTGATTTTACTGCAAGATGTCCGCGGCCAAGGCAAACGCGGCCAGATGATCGAGGTCTCCGACGGCTATGCCCGGAATTTCCTGCTGCCGAAGAAGCTGGCGCAGGAGGCCACTGCCGATAACGTCAACACCATGCGCATGAATGACAAGGCCACGCAGGAGCGTCAGGCCAAGGAGCGCGCCGAGGCGATGGAGATCGCCAAAAAGATGAAAAACTTCACCGTCACCGTTACCGCCAAAGGCGGTGGCGCGGGCCGACTGTTCGGCTCAGTGACAAACACTGAAATTGCCGACGCGCTTGCCGCGCAGCAGGGCATCAAGCTAGACAAGCGTAAGCTCGTGCTCGACGAGCCCATCAAGACCACGGGCGTTTACACAGTCAAGTGCAAGCTCGGCTATGAGATCACGGCTGATCTTCGCGTCGAGGTCAAAGAAGCGTAAACAGGATCGCGCAGTCTGCGTGCAGGAGGTGATGTGTCTATGGACGAGCTGCTGAACCGGCAGGTTCCGCATGCGCTCGACGCCGAACAGTCGGTTCTGGGTTCAATGCTCATTGACGAACGGTGTGTGCCGGATGTGATCGGGCTTTTGACGCCGGATGATTTTTATCTGAAGCAGAACCGCGAGATCTATGAGACGATCTACGTCATGTTCAATTTCTCGCAGCGTATTGACCCCGTCACGGTGCTCGATAAAATGAAAGAGCGCGGCGTGTACGACGAGCAGCATTCATATGACTACATCGCCCAGCTTCTGCAGATCACGCCGACCGCCGCCAACGTCAAGCAGTACTGCGCCATCGTACACGACAAGGCGCTTCTGCGCAATCTCGGCACGGCAGCAGGCGAGATTTCGGACATGGTCTATGAGGGCGTGGGAACCGCGCAGGAGATCTTTGAGGCATCGGAAAAGAAAATCTACTCGCTTCGCAAGGAAAACTCCGGCGACAGTTTGCAGCACATCGGCAAAATTCTGCTGAATGTTTATGACCGGCTCGACGAGCTGTCGCGCTCAGGCAGCGACATTCCCGGCCTTTCCACGGGGCTGCACGATCTCGACCGCAAAATCAACGGTCTCAACAAAACAGACCTCATCCTGATTGCCGCGCGCCCCGGCATGGGCAAGACGGCAATCGCTCTGAATATTGCGCTCAGCGTAGCGAAAA
>JAEDFW010000102.1 GCA_016297855.1 Oscillospiraceae bacterium | reverse complement strand
GATTTCACCGTAAACGCGATGGCAATGGATCTGGATGGCCGGATCACCGACCTGTTCGGCGGCAGGGACGATCTTGTGCGCGGCGTTATCCGCTGCGTGGGAAACCCGGCGCACCGCTTCAGCGAGGATGCGCTGCGGATGCTGCGCGCATACCGGTTCTGCGCGCAGCTTGGCTTCTCGATGGACGATGCGGCCGCTCAGGCAATTGAAGCCTGTGCGCCGCTTTGTGCGAAGCTCTCGCGTGAACGCGTGCGTGAAGAGACGGAAAAAACACTTATCTCACCAAATCCGGGCAACGTCACGCGCATGGCAGAGCTTGGGCTTCTTTGCGCCTGTGGCGTGACGCGCTGTGCAGAGCTTTCATCACTTGCCGGGCTGTCCGCTGCTCCGGAGGTGCGCTGGACGGCTTGGAAACTGCTGCAGCCCGAGCTGTCGCTCGATGATTTCCGCCTGCCGTCAAACATCTGCCGGCAGGCCGCGCGTGTATGCGCAGCCTGGCAGCCGCAGCGCGACCGGCTTTCGTGGAAGCGGCTCATTGCCGCAGAGGGCTGGGACACGGCGCGTCTGAGCGCGCGTGTGGCGCAAAGCACTGCGATAGATGCGATCGCAGGCAGTGGCGAATGCGTCACGCTGTCACAGCTGGCCGTTACAGGGCGCGATTTCCCGCAGCTGACAGGAAAAGCGGTCGGCCAGACGCTTCATATGCTGCTTCAGCACGTTCTGGAACATCCGCAGGACAATACCCGCGAAATTCTGCTGCAGTTGGCGCAGAAATAACTTTGTTTTACTGCCGGATGCGCATTGCGCGCGTTGAATTGAGCACCGCGAGCACCATTACGCCGACATCTGCAAATACCGCAGGGCCCATATTGGTCACACCCAGCACCGTCAGCACCATCACTGCCAGCTTGACGCCAAGGGCAAAGGCGATATTCTGCCGTGCAATGGCCCGCGTGCGGCGGCTGATCCGCACGGCCAGCGCCAGCTTGGACGGCTGGTCATCCATCAGCACCACGTCGGCAGCCTCAATGGCTGCGTCGCTGCCCAGTGCTCCCATTGCCACGCCCACATCGGCGCGTGAGAGAACCGGCGCGTCGTTCATGCCGTCGCCTACGAAAAGGAGCGTACCGTCTGTTTTCTTCTCCAGCAGCTCTTCTACGCAGCCGACCTTGTCACCGGGCAGCAGTTCGGCGCGCACTTCGTCAATCCCAAGTTCTTTGCCCACGCGTTCAGCCACCGACCGCTGGTCGCCCGTAAGCATCACGGTTTTTGCCACCCCAAGCCGCCGCAGCGCGCAGATGGCTTCTGCGCTGTCCGGCTTTACTGTGTCGTCGATCACGATGTGACCCAGATACTGCCCGTCTGCCGCAACATGCACCATCGTTCCGTCGTGTGTGCATCTGGCCACGTCGATACCGCTTCCCTGCATCAGTCGTTCGTTGCCGACCAGCACCGCACGACCGTCGATTTTCGCGCTTACACCGTGTCCTGCCAGTTCTTTGAGCTCCTGCACACGCGCTTCATCGATGGGCTTTCCGTAGGCTTCACGGATGGAGATCGAAATGGGATGGTCGGAATAGCGCTCGGCCGCAGCAGCCAGTTCGAGCAGTTCTTCCTCGCTGCAATCGGTGGGATGGATGGTCGTGACAAAGAAGCTGCCGCGTGTGAGCGTGCCGGTTTTATCAAAGACGACGGTCTTCGCATCGGCCAGCGCCTCAAGATAGTTGCCGCCCTTGATAAGAATGCCGCAGCGCGACGCGCCGCCGATGCCGCCGAAGAACGCCAGCGGGACCGACACGACCAGGGCGCATGGGCAAGAGATAACCAGCAGCGTCAGCGCCTTATATACCCAGAACGACCACTGCCCCGTAATGATAGACGGCACAACGGCCAGCAGCGCCGCGCCGATCACGACCGCAGGCGTGTACCAGCGGGCAAATTTTCGGATGAAACTCTCGCTCTTGGCCTTGTTTTCGGCGGAGTTTTCCACCAGCTCGAGAATTTTCGCCACAGTGGATTCGGCGTAACCTTTTTCCACGCGCACGCGCAGCACGCCCGTCAGATTCACGCAGCCGGAGAGTACGCCGTCGCCCGGCTGTACATCGCGCGGTGCGGACTCGCCGGTGAGCGCCATGGTGTTGAGACTCGAGTTGCCCGATTCTACCACGCCGTCCAGCGGGACTTTTTCACCGGGTTTTACCACGATGATATCGCCGATTTCCACTTCCTCTGGGCTGATCTGCCGCGTTTCGCCTTCTTTTTCCAGATTGGCATAGTCCGGGCGGATGTCCATCAGCTTCTCAATAGAGCGGCGGCTTCTGCCCACAGCCAGCTCTTCAAATAGCTCGCCCACCTGGAAGAAAATCATCACAAATACTGCTTCGGGATATTCGCCGATGCAGAACGCGCCGATGGTGGCAATGGCCATGAGGAAATTCTCATCAAAAACTTCGCCGTGCACGATATTCTCTGCTGCCTCGCGCAGCACACCGTAACCAGCGATGAAGTATGGCAGCGCAAACGCGATGAGCTTCCACACCCCCGAAAGCGGCAGCAGCCACGCAGCAATCAGAAGTGCCGCACTGACGGCCAGCCGGATCACCTGCCCCTTTACACCGTGTTCGCCGTGTGCATGCTGGTGACCGCAACCGCAGCTGCATCCATGGTCATGGTCATGTTCATGTTTATGCTTATGCTTGCAGCCACAGCCGTGCTCATGCGCATATTCCTGTTCGTGTTTGCAGCCGCAGCTGTGCTCATGTTCGTGTTCATGCGCGTGTTCGTGGTCGTGGGTATGTTCATGCTCGTGTTCATGATG
This sequence comes from Oscillospiraceae bacterium, assembly GCA_016297855.1. GTDB lineage: Bacteria > Bacillota > Clostridia > Oscillospirales > Oscillospiraceae > CAG-170. The sequence goes on along the minus strand of JAEDFW010000102.1, from coordinate 3,363 downwards.
ATGCGCGTGCGTGCAGCCGCACACACAGTCATGCGCGTGCTCATTATGTTCGTGTCCCATGTGTCATTCCTCCAGATGTTCCTTCGCCATGCCGATGATCGTCTTGACGTGCGCATCGGCCAGTGCATAATAGACCGTTTTCCCTTCTCTTCGGTTGCGGATGAGCTTCGCCTGCCGCAAAATTTTTAGCTGATACGACATGGCAGGCTGCGAAATGCCCAGAAGCGCAGCCAGATCGCACACGCATAGCTCCGCCTCAAACAGCGCATAAAGGATCTTGATACGCGTCGAATCGCCAAACACCTTGAACAGCTCCGCCATTTCTGCCAGCAGATCTTCATCCGGCGTGTGGCTCGCCACGTCTGCCACCTTGTCTTCGTGTACGCAGTGCTGTTCGCAGCACTCGTTCTCATAGCGGTCGAGCATATTTTTCCTCCTTTATATAAAGAATTGCTTATTTGTTTATATGTTTATACTAACACTGGTGCGCAGCTCTGTCAACCATGATTTTTGCATATTTCGCCTTTCCGGACGGAAATGTGTCATTGGAACACTCCGCAGGAATTCCGGGCAGTTGAAGCCGCCCAAAGCAAGTCTGCTTTGGGCGGCTTGGTTATTTCAGTTCTGCATTTTGCCGTTCGATCAGCCCTCAAGATGGAAGGCTTTTTTCAGATCCTCGACTTCATCGTCAGTAATGTGCACAATCTGTCCCAGCGCGACGCTATCGATGATCGAATGCGCCGTGACTTCCAGTACCTCCAGCCGGTCAAACGCCTGCAGCAGGCTGCTGCCGGTGACGATGACGCAGTCACCTTCGACCATAACGGCAGGATTCGCAGGACCAAACGCTCTGGATGCGCGCGACGGATCGGTATAGAGCTGCTGGTAGGGGATCTTCTGAATATCGCGCAGCAGGATATAGCTCTCGGGGATGGTACGCGGGTCGAATTCCGCGTCGGTGACGGCAAAGGCCATGGCGTGAACGGGGTGCGCCTGCAGAACGGCGCGGATCTCCGGGTTGTTCCGATAGATCTGCTCGTGCAGATGCACCGCGCGCGACGGAGTCTTGCCCAGTTCCTTCATACCGGCCTTGACGCGCACCAGATCGTCTTCTTCCAGGTAGGCTCTGTCCTGTCCGAAGGGCGTGATGAGGAAGCTGTCGTCAGACAGACGCACAGAGTAGGTGCCGTGTGTGGCAGTGAACAGGCCCATGCGGTACGAGCGCTTGATCAGCGTGATCATGTCCCTGCGGGCGGACAGCTCCTCCGAAGAATAGACCCGCGGAATGAAATCGTCCAGCTTGGTGTGATCGTTCGTCGCCGTAAGACGCTGCGCGTCCTTATCCAGCGATTGTACCGTACCGATCCTGCCGGCCAGAATCTCCAGCTCGGCGGAATAATTGAGCGTCTCAAACCGCTGGAACGCCGTGAACATATCCGGCGCGCCGATGCACACGCCATGATTCTCCAAAATGGCAATGTCGCAGCCACCAGCAAAGACAGCGCCGATCTTCTCGCCCAACGCGTCACTGCCGGGCACGTCGTATTTGGCGATGCGCACTTCGGGGCAGACCTTACGCACCGAGGGAATCAGATCGAGATTGGGGATCTTCCGGATGATGGAGAATGCCACCAGCGCCGGCGGATGGGCATGGAGAACGGCCTTCAGGTCAGGCCGCATTTTATATACAGACTGGTGGAAGGGCAGCTCGGACGAGGGCTTGTGCGGGCCATCGCAGGAGCCGTCGGGATGGACGCAGATGATGTCTTTTCTGTTCAGCGTGCCCTTGTCCACGCTGGCGGGTGTGATCCAGATGTTGCCGTCGGAGTCCATGATGGAGAGGTTGCCGCCGGAGGTGGTCGTCAGGCCTTTATCATAGATTCGCTGCATGAACATGACCAGCTGGTCGGCGGGGTGGATGTATTGAATATTCATGGCGTTCTTCCTTTCTTCTATATGATGCAGAAGGGTATCGCAACTGTATGATCTAACAATAGCACATTCGGCTTCGGTTGTCGAGGCGCAGATCTTATTGCTTGTTTTTTTCGGCCAAAAGTCTCCGGCTCATTTTCCTCATAAAGCCTGCGCAGCGCTCCAGGGCACTTCTGTGAATTTCTATACGGTTATATTATTTGGGAAATTCTGTCCTCAAACAAATTCTGCAAACAGGAAAACCCGCCAAATTATGCCAGGCTTTCCTGTTTGTGTTCTCAAAGCAATCCAGATGGCCTCCGTTTCCAGTATTTTACTTCCGCATTGATGATGGAATCTGCCCCATGTCCTGCCACATGTCGCTCCGGTTATCCGAACACATGCCGTGATGGAACGAAAGGCCCATACACAGGATTCATTTTGAACAATTTTTCCAATCATAAGAAGTCATAATTCTTATAAAACAGAAAAAGTTAAAAAATTATGAACCAAAGCCTGACATTATCCAAGTGAAGAAATAAAATGTGCCGTGATAGTGATGAAACGCAATGATCGGGATATGAACGCTTCTGATCCTGCCTACAGAGAGCATCCAGCTGGTGAAAGGATGCGACAGACGGAACCGGAATCTGGCCCGGGAGCGGTCGACTGAACGGCAAAACCCAGTAGGTTGGAACGGTATTCCCCGTTACGGAATATGGGCTGTTGCAGCCCAATGAGTGGCCCGCAGGATGTGGGTATGCAGAGTGGTACCGCGGAGAAAAACTTCGTCTCTGGTGACAGGGATGGAGTTTTTTATTCTTTTGGTTAATTTTGAAAAAGCAGGAATGACCCTGTTTAATATATAAGAGAGAAAATGATACGGGAGGAAACACTCAAATGAACGGCATTCTAATTATGATCATTGCCATTGTGGTACTTGGCGGTGCCTATCTGCTCTATGGCAGATGGCTGGCCAAGACCTGGGCATCGATCCCAATGCGAAAACCCCGGCCTACGAACTGGAGGATGGCGTTGACTATGAGCCTGCAGACACCAATGTTGTCTTTGGCCATCAGTTCGCATCCATCGCCGGCGCAGGTCCCATCAACGGCCCCATCCAGGCAGCAGTTTTCAGCTGGGTTCCGGTACTGCTCTGGATCCTGATCGGCGGCGTGTTCTTTGGTGCTGTACAAGACTTTGTGTCCATGTATAGATGACAGCAGCGTTCAATCTCCGGAAAGGAAGATCGTGTGAAAGAAACCATCAGGGGTTTCTTTCACGTTCAATCAAACCGGCCTATGGCCGGTGCTTTCCGAAGGAAAGCGTAAGCTCCAAACAAAAATCCCCGACTTTAAGAGCGTTGACATAAGAAAACAAGCAAGAATTCAATAAAGTCAACGCTTTTAAGGGCAGTGGGCAAACAGGTTAGCTCAAAAATTGAATAACCAA
>JAEDFW010000101.1 GCA_016297855.1 Oscillospiraceae bacterium | reverse complement strand
TGGCGTTCTCGCACGCAGTCGCGTCTGTCTGCCGCGGTGCAGGCAAGGCGTTCGTACCGATGACGATCATGCTCGCCTGCTGGTGTGTGCTGCGCATCAGCTACATCACATGGATCATGGGTATTCACCACGAGATCCAGTATATCTACTGGGCATACCCGCTCACCTGGTCGGTCAGCTCCGTGATCTATCTCATCTATTACCGTTTCTCAGACTGGGTGCATGGCTTTGACCGACGGGTCAAAAAACGCCACGAGTAATGATATCCGCCGAAAGCATACAGCTTCCGGCGGATATTTCTTTTATATTTCCTGTCTGCCTTCGAGCGCGCGCAGCAGCGTCACCTCGTCGGCATATTCCAGCTGGCTGCCCACGGGAATGCCGTAGGCCAGGCGCGTGACCTTCACGCCCATCGGGCGCAGCAGACGCGATAAGTACATGGCCGTAGCCTCGCCTTCGGTGTCGGGGTTCGTGGCCATGATGATCTCCTGCACATCCCCCTGCCCCACACGCAGCAGCAGCTCGCGGATGCGGATGTCGTCAGGCCCGACGTGGTTGAGCGGAGAAATGACGCCGTGCAGTACATGATACACGCCGCCAAATTCTCTGGCCCGTTCCATGGCGATCACGTCCTTCGGCTCTGCCACCACGCAGATAACGCTGTGATCGCGTTCCGGATCGGCGCAGATGGGGCACAATTCCTGATCGGTCAGATTCTGACAGACCGGGCAGGTCTTAACCGTTTTTTTCGCGTCCACGATCGCGCTTGCAAATTCCTCTGCCTGCTCGTCGGGCAGGCTGAGCACATGAAACGCCAGCCGCTGCGCGCTTTTGCTGCCGATGCCCGGCAGGCGCGCAAACTGTTCTGTCAGCCGCTCCAGCGCGGCGGGAAAATTGCGCATCAGAACAGACCGCCCAGATTGAGCCCGCCCGTGAGCTTACTCATATTCGCAGCGGATTCGGCGTCAGCCTTGCGCATGGCCTCATTCACAGCCGCGACGACCATATCCTGCAGCATCTCCACATCCTCAGGATCGACCGCCTCGGGGTCGATGGAAATGCGCAGAAGCTCTTTCTGCCCATTCACGACTGCGGTGACCACGCCGCCGCCGGCGGTGGCCTCATATTCCTTCGTCTGCATTTCCTCCTGCATCTTCAGAAGGTCCTGCTGCATCTTCTGCGCCTGCTTCATCATCTGCATCTGGTTCATGCCGCCCATGGGCATGCCGCCGCGATAGCCGCCTTTTGCCATAATTTTCTTCTCCTTACTTGATCGTAAATATATCCGTATGCCTGCCGCCGAAGGCGACCAGCTCGTCCATAGGGTCGCTGCCCGCGTGCGTCATCTGCGATTTGAGCGTCAGCCGCACCGCCACGGGCCGTTTCAGCACGCCGGATGCTTTGTCGCGGATGAGCGCTTCAATCTCGGGCTTTTTGATGATGCCGAGCACAAACTCCGTCTCGGCGGCGATCACAAGCGTATCGCCCTGCAAACTCGCCGTCAGCGGACCGTTCGGTGCAAAGAAACCACGCTCACGCGCACCAAGCTCTGCGCGGATACGCTCGGCCAGTTCCGGCCAGAAGCCAACCGGTTCGGTCTTGGGCTGCTGGCCCTGCTCATCCGGTGCGCCGGGCGGAACGAGTCCTGCAAACGGATCGTCTGCGTCATTGGGAAACGGCGGACGCTCGTCATCGTCAGAATCTTCCGGCTTTTCTTCCGCCACGGCGGATTTCTGCGCAATCTGCACACCGTTTGCGATCGCCTGCTCCACTCTTCCAAGCCGGGCGTTTATCGCCTGATCGTCATTGCTCAGCGCCGGATCGCACAGCTGCATGAACAGCAGCTCACAGTCGATGCGCGGATTCGCGCTTTTGGAAAAACCCGCCGCCGTCTGCTGAATCATCGTTACAATGCGCAGCAGCTCCGCGCCGGAGAATCGCTCGCGCAGCGCGGCGACTTCCTGCCCGGTGGCGATACCGGAGAGCATCGAAAGCCCGCTCCTGGGCGCGGTTTTCAAAATCAAAAGGTCGCGCGCGAGCGCGCACAGCTCATCGAGCAGCGCTGCCACGTCCTTGCCGTCTGCATAGAGCGCGGAAAACAGTGCCAGCGCCTTTGCCGCGTCCTGATCGGCCACAGCCGTCAGAAGCTCGGCCGTTTTCTGCTGTCCGGCAAGCCCCAGCGCGCGGGCAACAGCGTCCGCCGTGAGTGTCCCGGCGCAGGCCGACGCACACTGGTCGAGCAAACTCGCGCCGTCACGCATCGCACCGTCGGCAAGCCTTGCCAGCAGCTGCAGCGCGTCCGGCTCAATGTCGATGCCTTCCTGATAGGCGATGTAATTGAGCCTGCCCGCGATATCCTCCTGCGAAAGCCTGCGGAAGGAAAACCGCTGGCAGCGTGAAAGGATGGTGGCCGGAATTTTATGCAGCTCCGTCGTCGCCAGAATAAACAGCAGGTGCTCCGGCGGCTCTTCGATGATCTTGAGCAGCGCATTGAACGCCGAGATCGACAGCATGTGCACCTCGTCAATGATGTACACGCGCATTTTGACCTCGCCGGGCGTATAGATTGCGTCGTCGCGCAGCGCGCGCACCGAGTCCACGCCGTTATTCGACGCCGCGTCGATCTCCTGCACGTCCATGCAGCTGCCGTTGTCAATGGCGCGGCAGGCCGCGCAGCAGTTGCAGGGGTTGCCGTCGTGCGGATGCTCGCAGTTGACGGCCTTGGCCAGAATCTTTGCGCACGAGGTCTTGCCCGTGCCGCGCGTGCCGGTAAAGAGATAGGCGTGGCTGAGCTTGCCGGAGACAAGCTGCGCACGCAGCGTCTCGGTCACGCCGCGTTGGCCGACCACGTCGGAAAACGTCTGCGGCCGGTATTTTCGGTACAGCGCCTGATACACGCCCATTCCCCCTTGCATTTCGTATTCTATTATACACGAAACCGTGTCCAAAGAAAAGCCGCTTTTCAAAAAAGCATAAAAACCGGCGCATGGCAAGACTGCACACCCTTCTTCGAATGCGCACTCCACCCGTTACCCACACAGCCAGCTCGGAAACGGCTACCTCGCGGCACACAGGGTGGTCTGCTTAGTGCTGCTTGGTTCCCCACCTGACACGGTTCACAGAGCCCTATTGCGCAAGACCAAATCTTCAACGCCGCTTATATGGGTCAGACGATACAGTACGCACCCTCGGTTGGGAATTCCTCCCCGCTGTAGCGGATTGCGGGTAACAAGGCACCGCTATCTCCCCGAGTAGTGCAGCCTTGCCATGCGCCGGGGCGCGTGGCAGAGTAAAGCTTAATCCAGTTTGCTCTCAATATAGTCGGCCAATTCACCGACGGTTGCAACTTTTTCTTCCAGTTCCAGCTCAACACCCAGCTGTTCTTCCAGATCCATAACCATTTCCACGGTATCCAGCGAATCGATGCCGAGGCTTTCAAAGGTCGTATCGCGCTCGATATCTTCTTTTGCGATGTCCAGCTGCGCAGAAAGATACGCTTGGATTTTTTCAAACATTGTCATTTCCTCCGTTATGACGGCGTGCCCGCATGAGCCTGCCTACAGAATATAACACTCTTATGATACGGTTTTTTTACGCAATGTCAAGTAAAAAATCGCGTGCGCTTCAGTTGAGGAAATCGCGCAGCTTTTTGCTTCTCGACGGATGGCGCAGCTTTCTGAGCGCTTTGGATTCGATCTGGCGAATCCGCTCGCGCGTGACATCAAATTCCTTGCCTACCTCTTCCAGCGTGTGCGGCTTGCCGTCGGTCAGGCCGAAACGCATCCGCAGCACCTGTTCTTCCCGTTCGGTCAGTGTGGAGAGCACCTCCTCCAGCTGCTCACGCAGCAGCGTGTAAGACGCCTCCTCCTGCGGCTGCGAGGCCTCGTCATCCTGGATAAAGTCGCCCAGGTGGCTGTCCTCCTCCTCACCGATGGGCGTCTCGAGCGACACAGGCTCCTGTGCGATCTTCAAAACCTCCTCGACCTTGCTGACCTCCAGATGCAGCTCTTTTGCAATCTCCTCGGTGGTCGGCTCACGGCCGAGCGTCTGCACCATCGCGTGTGATGTGCGCAGCACGCGGTTGATCGTCTCGACCATATGTACAGGAATCCGGATGGTACGCGCCTGATCGGCAATTGCACGGGTAATGGACTGCCGGATCCACCAGGTGGCGTAAGTGGAGAATTTATAGCCCTTGGTGTAGTCAAATTTTTCCACAGCCTTCATCAGACCCAGATTGCCCTCCTGAATGAGGTCGAGCAGCTGCATCCCGCGGCCGACATAGCGCTTGGCGATCGATACCACGAGCCGCAGATTCGCCTCGGACATGCGCTTGCGCGCCTGTTCATCTCCCTCGGACATCTTCTTTGCTACCTCGAGCTCTTCTTCGGGCGTGAGCAGCTTGATCTTGCCGATCTCCTTGAGATACATCCGGATCGGATCGTCCAGTCGTGCATCGGATGTTTCGGCCAGCTCTTCGGTGCTGGGCAGCTCTTCCGGCGTGTCCAATCCCTCATCGGCGATGGCCTGCATCTCGCCGAGCGTAGGATTGTCCAGCTCGGCGTTTCCGATCAGATCCAGCACGTCGGATACATCGATCTCGATGCCGGCGGCCTCAAGCACGTCGTAGAACGTCTCTGTCTGTTCTTCTGTCGCATCGACCGCGTCGAGCGTCTCGACCAGCACCTTGGAGGCGACTTTGCCGGTCTTTTTGGACTCGGCCACAAGCGTGGACAGCTTCGCGCGGTTTTCCTCTGTCAGCTCCATCTGCTGCAGCATCTGCATTGCTTTTGTCGTTGTATCTGTCATCGCATTATCCTCCGTATCCTTTTCGCTGTTTCATCCGCTCGGCCATCTGTAAAAGCGCCTCGCCGCCTGCCGGATGCGCACGCGCATATTCCTCGCGGATGGTGCAGATATAATCCTGCAGCGCCTGTTCCGAGACGGTACAGTCGTCCTTGGCCAAAACCGCAGACAGGTGCGCCATCTGCTCCGGAGAGAACTCCTGCTCCAGCGCGGCAAGTGACACGCTTTGTCCCTGCGCCCGGCGCATCTGCGCCGCATGGTAGGCAGCGCCGAGAAGCTCCGAAGAAAACTGCTGCGCGTCGAGCGTCAATCCGTCGAGCAGCGCCGGCTCTTTGAATACCGTCCGCAGAAGTCCTTCCTCCGCCATGGCCGAGCGCACATTGTCATAGCGGATGCCGCGCACCTTGGGCTGCTGCTGCTGCGCAGGCGCAAGATCGATCGTTTCCTGTTTTTTCCGTTCGCGCGCGATGCGGCGCTTATACGCCTTCGTCACTTCCAGCTTCATCGTCTCCACCGTCACGCCGGCTGCCTCAGCCGCGCGCGCGCCGTAGATTTCGCGCTGTACGGCGTTGGGGAAGCTGCTGATGAGTTCCGCCGCCTTGCCGAGAAATTCCACGCGCTGCGCGTCGTCGGTGAGATCGTACTTCCGCCGGAGACTCTCGAGCTGATATTCGGCCTGATTCTCCGACCGGTCAAGCAGCTGGCTGAAGCGGTCGGCGCCGTATTTTTTCAAAAACTCGTCCGGGTCCTTCGCGCCCTGCATCCGGAGTACACGCACCTGCAGGCCGGCCTTTTCCAGCATGGGAATGGCCCGGCGTGTCGCATTCTGTCCTGCCTCGTCGCCGTCGTAGGTGAGCACCACCTGTTTGGTATATTTGGCCAGCATGGCCGCGTGCTCCTCGGTCAGCGACGTACCCAGTGACGCCACCGCGCAGTCAAATCCATACTGGTGCAGCGCAATCGCGTCCATATATCCCTCGGTCAGAATGATCCTTCCCTGTTTGCTCTTTTTTGCCACGTTCAGCGCAAACAGGTTTTTCCGCTTATTAAAGATCGACGTCTCGGGCGAGTTCAGATATTTGGGCGTGGAATCGTCCATCACGCGCCCGCCGAAGCCGATCACGGTCCCGCGCACGTCAATGATGGGAAACATCAGCCGGTTGCGGAACCGGTCGTACTCGCCGCCATTTTTGCCTCTGACGGCAAGGCCCGCGTCCATCAGCTCCTGTCTCGTATAGCCCTTTTTCGTCATCGCGTCCATGAGTGCGCTCCACTCGTTCGGGCTGAAGCCCAGACCGAAGCGCGTCACGGTCGCCTTCGATAATCCACGCTTTTCGATATACGCACGCGCGGCTTGGCCTGCCGGCTCCATGAGCTGCGCGTAGAAAAACCGCGCCGCGTCCTTGCAGAGCGCGTACAACCGTTCCTGGCGGCGGTACTGCTCGCGGTAGGCCTCGTCCTCGGGCACCTCCATTCCTGCGCGCTTGGCAAGAAAGCGCACCGCATCAGGATAGCTGAGGCTCTC
>JAEDFW010000100.1 GCA_016297855.1 Oscillospiraceae bacterium | reverse complement strand
GGTTTTTTGCCTGTAGGGATGGCTATATTTGGACCGATGGCAGATGAAATCTCGTTACAATGGATTATGATTGGTTCAGGTATCGCTCTGCTTGTACTTGCTACATTCGTTGCTGCAAACAAAGAAATGCGCTTGAATTAGTGACCGCGTGCGCGGCCGCACTGATGAAGATTGCATCAGGATCTTGTTTCCCTTTTCTTAAAACCCTGTGAAGCCATTTGAACCCGTATCGCAAGTATCATATGTCGCCACTTCATCGCAGACAGCCTGTCGTTTGCAACGACGGTTTCTTTTTCAACGCAAACGTCATCTCTCACACATTCCGTCGCTCCTTTCCAACCGCGATCCACTCCGCTGGATTCGCGGCTGAATCTGAATGCAAGGCGGAACTCTGCATCTCAAACGTGTTTGGCTGCTAAAGCGAGATCCGCTTTTCGAGCAATTCTCAAAAAGCGGATCGCATTCAATTATCAGTGCGCAGCGTCCCGCTTTGACTTGCAAGGCTGCGGAGCAGACGATTCTTCTCGTTCATTGGTCCGAACGCTTTCAATGGGCACAGCACCTCCGGGCAGGCTTTCATGCAGGCCTCTGCCCTTTCAAATGCTTCCTCTGAAATGGGGGAAAACGGCCGCTCTGTGATGAGCACTGCGGCCAGGGACTTTGCCACGGGATAGTCCAAATCGTTTTCATGGAGCACGCCGGCGGCGAAAGGAATGCCGCGCCGTTGAAGCTGCCGGTAAACAGGGATACCGCTGCCGCTGCCGCCGATGACAAAGACCTGTGGCGCGCCGGATGCCGGTTCCAGCTCCACACAGCCAAAATCCGCGTTGTAGCTGCCGCGGCAGATTCCATAGAGCGTTTCAATATAGTCGGCGGTAAAGATTTCCTCCGGTGTTCCGCAGCGCGCAATGCTCTGTCCGTTGACACAGACCACGTAATCAGACACCTTCTGCGCCAAATCCAGCTCATGCAGCGAGAGCAGCACGGCCAGCTGCCTCTGACGAACCATATCCTTGAGAATATCCAGCAGCTCCAGCTTGTGCCGGATGTCAAGAAAAGAGGTCGGCTCGTCCAGAACCAGCACCTCCGGTTCCTGGCACAACGCGCGGGCCAGCAGGATTCTCTGCCGCTGGCCGTCGCTGATCTCTGAAAAACTCCGGTCGGCGAGCTCCGTTCCATGCACCAGCGCCAGTGCGCCCTGGACCTTTTCCCGGTCTGCCGCCGTCAGGATGCCCAGACGACCGGTGTAGGGATAGCGCCCCGTAGCCACCACGTCCTCACAGCTCATCAGCTCCGGCCGCACCCGCTCCGTCATCAGCACCGACATGCGCGTAGCCACGTCATGTTCCGTCATCCGGGCCATGGAGCGCCCATCCAGATAGACCGTGCCGCCCAGAAGACGCAGCTGGTGAATGATGCTTTTGAGAATGGTGGATTTTCCCGAACCGTTGGGGCCGATGAGCGTCATGATCTGCCCGCGCCGCAGGTGCAGCGTGATGTCAGAAATCAGCGGCCTGCCGTTGTAGCCCACAGCCATCTGCTCGGTATGGAGGATATATTCGTCCATGCTGTCTCTCCTCACATATGGTTTTTTGTCTGGCGGGAAAGCATCATGAAAATAACGATGGGCGCGCCGAAGACTGCGGTAACGGAGCTGATGCTCAGCTCCGTGGGGGCAAAAAGCGTTCTGGCCAGCAGGTCGCAGAACAGACAGAATACGGCCCCGCCCAAAAAACAGGCGGGCAGCACGATCAAAGGTTTTGCCGTGCCAAAAAGGCTCTTGATCAGATGCGGCACCGCAATGCCCACGAAGGAGATGGGACCTGCAAACGCGGTGACGCAGGCGGACAGAACGCTGGAAAGCAGGATCAGCGTCACACGGAAGGCCTGGATGTTGACGCCCATGTTCTGGGCGTAAACCTCACCCATCTGGTATGCGCCGATAGGCTTGGAAAGAAGGAAGCTCAGCAGCATGGCAGCGCCGACCACCACGGCCATAACCGCCACCTGATCCCACGACACACCGGAAAAGCTGCCCATCGACCAGTTGTGGAGGTTGACAATGTTGGAGTCCTCGGCAAAGGTCACCACAAAATCCGTAACCGCCGAGCAGATATAGCCGATCATCACGCCGCAGATCACCAGCAGGGACATTTTTTTGACCCGCTGCGAGATCAGCAGGATAAAGCCCATGGACAGCATGGAACCGGCAAAGGCCGATCCAATGAGCGACAGGGAGTTTGAGACCAGCCCACGGCTCATCAAAAAAACCATGGTCAAAGACACGGTCAGCTTGGCGCCGGAGGAAATCCCCAGCACAAAGGGCCCGGCGATGGGATTGGCGAAGAACGTCTGCAGCAGAAAGCCGGACACCGACAGCGCACCGCCCAGCAGTATGGCCTCCAGAATCCGAGGCAGCCGAATATTCCATACAATATTAAAATTGGTGCTGCCGCGCCCCTTTGCCGCGAGAATGGAAAGGATCTCGCGTACAGAAAGGCTGACGCTGCCGGCGTTGATATTCCAGATCAGCAGCGCAGCCAAAAGCGCCGCCAGAAAGACAAAGGCGGCGCAGTATCTGGAACGGACATGTTTCATAAAGGCTCCTCCTGTACAGGTGCTGACGCGAGCGGACTGGTTATTATATTGTTCCTGCGAGCAAATGCATAACACCTCGCGCCGCTTTGAGCGGGCGCGAGGGCTCAGGCGTTCAGCCAAGACGGTACAGAAAGACCGTTTCAGGATCCTCTTCCGTCAGAATGGCGTTGATGTCAGTGATGAGACTTCCCAGCCCCAGACTCTGCTGGAACAGGTTCTTGCCGGTGCACCAGACATTTCCGGTTTCTACAGCCTTAAAATCCTTCAGCAGCTCACTTTTGGACAGCAGCTGGTCGATGGTCTGCAGCTCACCGTCGATGGTGCTGTTGTAAATCAGCACATCCGCGTCCCGGGCCTCGGCGTAGAAAGACTCCATCTGCATGTTCATGGTGGATTGCGCGTTTTCATCCGAGGCTGTATTCCGGGGCAGATACTGGCCTCCGGCCAGACTGATGGACTTGGCGATGTAATCTCCCGACCGGCGGACATTGACCGCGCCGGCGGAGGTAATGTAGAAAAATGCCACGGTTTTGCCGGTGTTTTCCTGCGACAGAATAGGCGTCAGTGTTTCCATGAGCCCGGAAAAATATGCTTCCGCTTCCGTCTCTTTGTTCAGAAGCGCAGCGTACAGCTTGAGCCACTCCATGCGGCCCAGCGGATGGCTTTCATAGCTGGAGCGTTCCACCAGTACCGGCACGCCCAGCCGCTCCAACTGCTCCTTTACCTCCGGCGTGTGATAAATCATGGTGGATTCCACCGCCAGATCGCAGCCGTCCGCCAGAATCCGCTCATAGTCCGGTGCGCTGTACTTGCCCGCGTAGGCGATTGTGCCCGCCCGCATGGCCGCTTTGGCCTCCTCAATATACCATCCGTCGGCGTCGGTTCCGGTGAGGGTGATGGTGTCCAGCGCGTCCAGCTCCCGGAACAGATCCATCGCGGAGGTGGCGACCAGGTAAATATGATCCAGCGGCTGCTTCAGAACGGCAACGTTTTCCGGAATACCGGATGGAACGGCCGCGCCTCCCGGAACAACCAGGTAGACGTCGCCTGCTCCGATGGTAATCACTTTATAACCACCGGCGAAATAATCCACGCCAAACTGATCGGCATAGAGCAGTTCCATGCTGTGCTCCGGCTCCAATGCCTGCCACGTCACTTCCGCGTCAGATTGTGCCTGTGCCGCATCCTGACGGGCGCAGCCGCACAGCAGAAGCAGCAGGACCAGAAGCCATATGACGTGCTTTCTCATTCCGCTTCCGCTATGGTGGCAGCATCGAAATACAGCGTGTACTCGATCTCATGGGGCGTGCTCATGGCTGTGGTGTCGGCAAAATAGGTAACTTTGCTGTCAAAGGCAATGACGGGAACCTCAAAAACGGAGTTGCCCTCGGTGTTGAGGGGAAGATATTTCTCATCGTCCAGCCGCATATAGTCGTAATTCGAGCTGCTCCAGACAATCGTTGCGTAGGCAGCGCCGTCTTCCACACGGAGCTTCGCTGGTGATTCCACGCTGGCCTTGCCGGAGCCGCCCTCCAGCCGCACTTCCACGGTGTAATTCCCGTCGGCAAGTCCCAGGCTTTCCGCCGTGACGAACACATCGGAAGCAAAAGCGTCTCTGGGCAGGGAGTCGGCGCGGAAGACCAGCGTCCGGTCATACCACAGCTCCTTGTTTTTGCTGTAGGCCGCGCAGGCAATGCCCATGTCCAGCGCCTCTACGGGGATGGTGAAGGTGTGTGTTCCGTCCGCCTGTTCCTCGAACGCAATGCACGCGTCCTCATCGGCCGCTGCAGCCTGCTCGGCACTGCCCAAAAACACCCTCAGATAGCCCGTGCCGCCCATATGCATGACAGCGTTCATTTGACCGTTTTCCACCGTCAGCTCGCATTGTGTAATCTTGAACATGGACGAACTGGAATCCACGGTGACGGTATAAACGCCGTCCTGCAGGCAATCGCCGCTGATGGGAACCATCCCGTCTTCCACCACGTCCTCCACCGGGGCCATCTGGCTTGCATCCGCCACCTGACTGCCGGTCTGCGCGGGCGTTTCCTCTGCCGGCATTTGTGTTTCCGGCGCTTCGGCGGGCGTGTTCTCCGTAACCTGCGGCTGCATGGCATCCGTGGTCGTATCCGCGCTGCAGCCAACGCTCAGCAGCATCGCCGCAAGCAGAGCGATGCTCAAAAGAATTCTCAGCTTTTTCAATTTTTTACACCTTCTCATGTTGTCTGTACGCATGCTCGTACCCCGCCGGGGTACGAGCATGCCGTGATTCTTATTGCGCCATGGCCGCCTGCGCGTGGGCAACGAGCAGCTTCTGGATGGGCTCCAGACTGCCGAGGCCTTCCACCAGGCACTCCACTTCATAACCTGCGGCCTCAAAGACAGTCTTCCAGGAGTCCTCTTCGTCACCGGCCATGTCGTTGTTGGCGTGATCGCCTGCCACAATCATCAGCGGCCGCAGAACGACGCGCTCATAATTGCCTGCCTGTACTGCGGCAAGCACGTCATCCAGCGTGGGCTCGGCTTCCACAGTGCCGACAAAGTAGTTGACGTAGCCGCTGTCGGTCAGAAGCTTCTGCATCTTGGCATACACGCCGTTGGAGTCGGCTTCCGTGCCGTGACCCATGAAGCAGATGGCGGTCTTGCCGTCGTCATAGGCGGCGGTGGCCTCCACGACCGCTTCCATGACGATCTGGAAGTCCTCGTCCGAGGTCAGAAGCGGCGCGCCGATGCTGAGACGTTCAAAAGCGTCGGCATACTGGGCAACTTCGTTCACCACGTCGTTGTACTCAAAGCCGTCCATCAGATGCGTGGGCTGGATGACCAGATTCTTGACGCCGTTGGCAACCGCGCGATCAAGCGCCTCACCGACATTATCGATGACCTCACCATCGCGGCGCAGCACATGGTCAATGATGATCTGGCTGGTAAAGCCTCTGCGGACGGAGTATTCCGGGAAAGCCTCCTCCATGGCGGCCTCAATGGCGCCGATGGTCAGACGGCGGTTGTCGTTGAAGCTGGTGCCGAAGCTGATCACCAGCAGCTCGTTTTCGCCGATGTCGTCCTGATTGCGGGGATTGTCCAAAGACGCGTCGCCGGTGGTGTAGTCTTCTTCGTCTTCATCATCGGCCTCGACCGGCTCTGGAGTAGCATCCGGCGTCTGTGTCTCGGCGGGATTGTCATTCGCGGGCGTTTCTGCTTTCTCTGCGCAGCCTGCCAGTACGGAAACCAGCATGACAGCGGCCAACAGCAATGCCAGCAGCTTTTTCGTTTTCATAGGATTTTCCTCCTTCATTTGCTGGGCGCAGCAGATGCCGCGTCCTGATGTATGTAATTTTTTACATCAGCAAACTCAGGTACAGGAAGCAGCAGCACAAAAAACGTGGCCATTCCAAAGAATGACCACGAGAATTCTGCCGAACAAATGGGGCGGTACGACCAAGTCCTCGTGATCTGAAATACGGCAGATGCCATATTCCTGTACCAGCAACCGGCAGGTCTCCTGACTCGCAGATCATCACATGCCATCGTCTTCCCAAGTTTCCTCAGTGACTGTCGTTTTCTGACAAAGACGGCAAGTTCCCTGCATACAGTGACGAGATCGTACAGGCCTTTCACCTGTTTCCCTATTATCCGCTGCCCCTTCCGGGCCAGCGGCACCGATTGCTTTATTCAATTGCGGATTTACTATATCACAAAGCCCTCGGCTGCGCAATCCCTTTTTCGCCGTGACTGAAAAAA
>JAEDFW010000099.1 GCA_016297855.1 Oscillospiraceae bacterium | reverse complement strand
TTCGGTTAAATTTTGTAAATATTTTCTTTAAAAAATTTTCGGCAAAGGGGTTGCATTTTATGTCAACGCCTTTTATTATATATGTGAAGTGGAGCTAAGTGGAGTAAAAAAGATTAAAATGGAGCGAGGTGAGAGGGAATGTACGGAAAATACAAGCACACGGTTGACCCGAAGGGGCGGCTGTTCGTTCCCTCGAAGCTGCGCGAAGAACTGGGCGACGCGTTTTATGTGACGCTTGGCCTGGATCACTGCCTGAGCGTCTATACCGAGGCTGGCTGGCAGAACATTCTGGATAAATACAACGCACTGCCGATCGTGCAGGCGAGAAAAATGCGGTTTCTCTTTGCAAATGCTGCCAAGTGTGAGCCTGACAAGCAGGGACGTTTTCTGATCCCGGCGGAGCTGCGGCAGTATGCGGGCCTGCAGCAGGAGGTCACGTTTATCGGCCAGGGCGGCCATGCGGAGATCTGGGACAGCGAAGCCTATGAGGCGCTGGAACGCGAGACACTGACGCCGGAGAATCTGGCGGCTGTGATGGAGGAGCTTGGCTTCTGATGAAATTTGTACACCAGTCCGTGCTTCTGTGGGAGTGCATGGAGGCGCTCAATATTCATCCTGACGGCGTATATCTGGACGGAACGCTTGGTGGAGCGGGACATTCCCTGCAGATCTGCAAGCAGCTCACGACAGGCCGTCTTGTGGGAGTAGACCGTGATGCAGTGGCGCTGGAGGCCGCGGCCGAGCGACTGAAGCGCTACAAAAGCAAGGTCACGCTTGTCCACGACAATTTTGCAAATATTGATAAAATCTGCAGGACAGTTGGCATCAATGCGTTTGACGGGATGCTGTTTGATCTCGGCGTTTCGTCACCGCAGCTTGACGACGGTTCGCGCGGCTTTTCCTATATGACCGATGCACCGCTGGATATGCGTATGAACCGCGATGACAGCCTGACGGCGTTTGATATCGTGAACAACTGGCCGAAGGACGAACTTCGCAGGATTCTATACGAATACGGCGAGGAGCGGTACGCGCCGCAGATCGCCGCTGCCATCGACCATGTACGGGCTGACCGGCCAATCGAGACGACGCTGGAACTGGTGGAAATCATCAAGTCCGCGATGCCGGACAAGGCGCTGCGCGAAAAGCAGCATCCGGCCAAACGGAGTTTTCAGGCCATCCGCATTGCGGTCAACGATGAACTTGGCGCCGTCAGCCTGATGATGCGCGCGGCAATCGAACACCTGGCGCCCGGCGGAAGACTGGCGGTTATCACGTTCCACTCGCTGGAGGATCGTATCGTCAAAAATGCGATGGCGCAGGCAGCAAGAGGCTGTACCTGCCCACCGAATTTCCCCGTTTGCGTCTGCGGAAAAACGCCGCAGGTGCAGCTGTTCACCAGAAAACCCATCGTTTCTACGGTGGAGGAGGTCGAGCAGAATCCCCGTGCCCGCAGCGCAAAGCTGCGCGTGTGCGAAAAGCTGTAATTCTGATGGAAAGGAGTGCGCATCATGGCGGATGAGAAAAGACGGTACTACGGCGCGAACGGCGCGGCGGCCTATGATGTGTACTCCGTGGATTTCCGCTCGAATGCCGCGCAGCCGCTCGAACGGCCCCGACAGCTTCCCGATGAGCAGCCGCTTCCGCAGCGGCAAAAGCGCGTCCGTGCCAAAACGGCTGTCGCGCCGTTTACGCTGTTTGGCATGATGGCGGCTGCGTGCATGCTGGTGCTGGTTATTTTCGGCTATGTGCAGCTGTATGAGGCGAGCACCGAGGTAAGCAGGCTTGAGTCGCAGCTGCAGGAACTGAATGCGCAGCAGACGCTGCTCAAGAGCAAATACGAAGGGAAAATCGATCTCGATGCCATCAAGCAGCGCGCGGCAGAACTTGGTCTGCGCGCGCCGGAGACGGAGCAGATCGTCTATGTGAATCTCTCCGGCAGCGACCGCGCAGAGATCTATCAGCAGACCAGAACGAGCCTCATCGGCGAGATCGTGCAGACAATCGAACAGAGCGTTTCGAGCCTCATTGCATATCTGCGCCCGGCATCGGCATAGATTGAAGCAGACAGGCTCCGGCAATAAGAATGTTACGAGGGCGGTTGACTGCAGGAAAACCGCCCTCTTTTGACAACTGCGTCAGAAAGGCAGAACATGGCACGCAAAGTTCTTCATTTTCCCAAAAAGAATACGCACGTACGGCTCACACCCGCCGAGAGCAAGCAACGCGCGAACCGGATGATCCTGCGCCGCACATTGGTTTTGATGATCGTATGCGGCATTGTTGCGTTTATTCCGCTGATCGCTACGCTCTACAAGCTGATGATCGTTGAGCACGATTACTATGAGACGCTGGCGATCAACAATCAGACACGCTACACCAAACTCACGGCCAACCGCGGCGTGATCTACGACAGAAACATGAATATCCTCGCTTCGTCCACAACGGTGGAGACGGTGTTCATTGATCCCAATGAGATCGCAAAAAAGATGGAGGAGCCGGAAAATGCGGGGCTTCTGAACAAAATTGCAGTCGGTTTGTCGCAGATTCTGGACGTGGAGCAGGAGCTGATCTATAAACAGGCTGAGGATACGGCCTATCGCTACAAGGTAATCCGCAGGAAGATCTCGGAGGAATTGGCCGACGAGGTGCGCGAGTTTATCAATGAAAACGACATCACGGGCGTGTATCTGGAGACGGATGCAAAGCGGTATTACCCGTATTCCTCGCTGGCGGCGCAGGTGCTGGGCTTCGTGAGCGGTGACAACGTAGGTGCGGAAGGCATTGAGGCATATTACGATTCGCTTCTGCAGGGCACGGCGGGGAAAGTTGTGACCACCAAGGGCAACTATGGCTCGGAGATGCTCTATACCTATGAAAAATACTACGACGCGTCTGACGGTGACAGCCTTGTGCTGACGCTTGATACGACGATACAGTATTATCTGGAGAAAAATCTGGAGTCGGCGATCGAAAAATTCGACATTCTCAATGGCGCATTCGGCATCGTGATGGACGTGAACACCGGCGATATTCTGGCAATGGCGACGCTGGGAAGCTACGACCCCAACAACTATCAGCAGATCTATGACGATGCACTGGCACAGGAGCTCGAGGAGCAGTATCAGAATGCCATCGCACTGGACAAAAACTCTGAGAGCTACAAGACGCAGATTGCTGCGTACAATTCGGCTGTGGAGGCAGCGCGGCTGCGTCAGTGGCGAAACCGCTGCGTATCCGACGGCTATGAGCCGGGCTCGACATTCAAGCTCATCACGATGGCCTCCGCGCTTGATTCCGGCGCAATCACACTGAACAGTTCGTTCTACTGCGGCGGCAAAGCGGATTTTGCAGGGCGTGAACAGACGCTTTCTTGCTGGAAATCGGTTGGCCACGGGCAGCAGACGACGGCTGAGGCGCTTGGAAATTCCTGCAACATCGCTTTCGCAAACATCGGCCTCGCGCTTGGCGGTGAACGATATTACGACTATGTCGAGGCGTTCGGTTTCCTGGAAAAAACGGGCGTGGATATGCCCGGCGAGGCGAAGGGTTACTTTTTCTCCAAAAATGCGCTGACGGGCCCGAGCACCGCTTCGCTGATTTCGGGTTCGTTTGGCCAGACGTTCCGTGTGACGCCGCTGCAGCTTGTGCGCGCGGTGGCGGCGGTCGTAAACGGCGGATATCTGCTCGAGCCGCATATTGTCAGCCAGGTGCTTGACACCGAC
Source organism: Oscillospiraceae bacterium (assembly GCA_016297855.1). Taxonomy (GTDB): domain Bacteria; phylum Bacillota; class Clostridia; order Oscillospirales; family Oscillospiraceae; genus CAG-170. Next base: position 2,646 of record JAEDFW010000099.1, on the reverse strand, counting down.
GGAAACGTTGTGGAGCAAAGCGAGCGCACAGTGCTGCGGCAGGTCATCAGTGAGGAAACGTCAGCGACCATGCGCGAGCTCATGGAATATGTTGTCACCAACGGCACGGCCAAAAACGCGCATACGCCCGGCTACCGCGTGGGCGGCAAGACGGGTACGTCGGAAAAAATCGACGTATACGATGAAAACGGCAAGCAGGTCGAGGACAAGATCGTCTCTTTCATTGGCGTTGCGCCCATTGATGATCCGCAGTATGTGGTGCTGGTGGCGCTCGATACACCGGACTATATCGCGGGAACCAGTTATACCCCGCACAACTATTATATCTCCGGCGGCCTGATGGCCGCGCCAACCGTGCGCGACGTGTTCGCGGATATTTTGCCATATCTTGGCGTGGAGCCAAACTATGAGGCGGATGATATCCGCGGCGTTAACATTGCTGTGCCGAACCTTGTGGGTATGACTGAGAGCGAGGCGGATGCGGCGCTGCGCGAAAAGAGCCTGAGCTACCGCGTGATCGGCAGCGGCGCAGCTGTCACCGACCAGATTCCTGCCGCGGGCGCGGAGGTGCCCGGCCAGTCTGAGATCATCCTATACATGGGCGCGGAAAAATCGACCGAGAAAGTTACGGTTCCTGACTTCATCGGCTATGGTGTGGCGGACGTCAACTATCTGGCGACGAACGCAGGCGTGTATGTGCAGGCCAAGGGTACCGACCGCACGGATGTATATGTGACCGTTGCCTACCAGGATATTCCCGCAGGCACAGAGGTTGACAGAGGGACTACAATTACAGTAGAATTTACCACCGGCGGAGCGTCGGACTGATACAGGGGAGGTACGCGCATGCTGCTTTCTGCGCTTTTGGATGGACTTGAGATTCTGGAGTGTACGGCTGACCTACAGTCGCAGATCACGGGGGTCAGCTATGATTCCAGAAAAGTAAGACCCGGTGAGCTGTTCGTTGCAGTGACAGGTTTTGCCGCAGACGGACACAAGTTTATTCCGATGGCGGCTGCAAAGGGCGCTCAGGCGGTGCTGTGTGAGCATGCGCCGCAGGACACCGTGCCGTATATCAGGGTCGCGTCCACGCGCCATGCGCTGGCAGTAGTGAGCGCAAACTGGTTCGGCCGTCCGGCGGAGAAAATGTGCATGATCGGTATCACCGGCACGAACGGTAAGACAACCAGCACATATCTGCTCAAGTCCGTTCTCGAGCAGACGCTCGGCGCAAAGGTGGGGCTGATCGGTACCATCCAGAATATGATCGGTGATACCGTCATCGAGACCGAGCGCACAACGCCGGAATCGTATGAACTGCAGCAGCTTTTTGCTGAGATGTATCACGCAGGCTGCACGCACGTTATCATGGAGGTCTCTTCGCACGCGCTGGTGCTCAGCCGCGTGGACACGGTACGCTTTTGTGTAGGTGTGTTTACGAACCTCACAGAGGATCATCTGGATTTCCACAAGACGATGGAGGAATACTGCAGAGCCAAGGCAATGCTGTTTTCCCGGTGTGAAACGGGCGTTGTGAATGCGGATGACGCGTATTGCGCGCAGATCACCAGAGACGCGTGCTGCAGGATTCTTTCCTACGGCGTGCACAGTGAGACTGCGCAGCTGCGCGCGGAAAATCTGGAGCTGCGTGCAAGCGGCGTGGCATTTGACGCTGTATATGAAGATTGCCGCGCGCACGCAAAGCTTGCCATTCCAGGCAGGTTTTCGGTATACAACGCGCTGGGCGTCATCGGCGCGGCACTGGCGCTGGGATTGCCGCTTGAGAAAATCACGGCTGCGCTGGCAAACAGCAGCGGTGTGAAGGGCAGGGCGGAAGTTGTGCCGACGCCGGGAAAAGAGTACACGGTGCTGATCGACTACTCGCATACGCCTGACAGTCTGGAAAATATCCTGCGTACCGTGAGAGGATTCTGCGAAGGCAGGCTCATCGCCGTGTTTGGCTGCGGCGGTGACCGAGACCCGTATAAGCGGCCGATCATGGGCGAAGCGGCGGGAAGACTGGCAGACTACAGCATCGTGACCTCGGACAATCCACGCACGGAATCGCCGATGGCGATCATAAACGACATCGTCGCAGGTATGAAAAATGTGCCTCACGGTTACCGCGTGATCGAAAACCGGGTCGAAGCGATCGAGTGGGCACTGGCAAACGCCCGTCCCGGCGACGTGATTGTACTTTGCGGCAAGGGACATGAGACGTATCAGGAAGTGAACCATGTGAAGCATCATATGGATGAAAGAGAAATCGTAGCGGCATATTTGGAGAGAGAAACATGAAGGAACTGACGCTGAAACAAATCGCCGAATGGTGCGGCGGCCGCGTGCTGCCGGAATATGCGGACATTTCGGTCACGGGCGTGCAGTCGGATTCGCGGCATATCCATGCGGGCGATCTGTTCGTAGCGCTCAAGGGGGAACGGGTCGATGGACACGACTTTGTGAAAACTGCGCTTCTGAACGGTGCGGCTGCCGCGCTGGTCAGCCAGCCGATAGACGGCCTGCCGGTCATTGAGGTGGAAGATACGCTGCGCGCCTTCGGTGCCATTGCGGCCGGATACCGGTCGCGGCTCGGCATCAAGGTCATCGGCATCACCGGAAGCGTGGGCAAGACCACGACGAAGGAGA
>JAEDFW010000098.1 GCA_016297855.1 Oscillospiraceae bacterium | reverse complement strand
TTCTTGACCTCGCCATAAGACCACTCACGGATCTTATCCGGGGAAGCAATACCGATTTTGATCGCGTCAAATGTTGCGTAGCTCATTGTATTGCCACCTCCTTAGTCGTTTTCGGATGCATCGCCGTCGGCAAGATCGCCGAGCAGGCCGAACACATCATCTTCATCCTGAATTTCAAAGCCTGCGTCATTGGCCTCGTCCGCAGCCACGTCGTTGCCAACAGGCTCGTCATACAGCGACAGCTCGTCGTCATAGCCGCGCGCACCTGCACCGTAAGCAGCCTCATCGTCATCGTCATCCTTGAGTTCGATCTCATCGCCCTGTTCGTCAAGCACCTTGACGTCGAGGCACAGAGACTGCAGTTCCTTGACCAGAACCTTAAACGATTCGGGCACGCCGGGTTTCGGCACGTTGTGGCCTTTTACGATGGCCTCATAGGTCTTAACACGGCCCGTCACATCGTCGGACTTGACCGTCAGAATCTCCTGCAGCGTATATGCCGCGCCGTAGGCCTCGAGCGCCCAGACTTCCATTTCGCCGAAGCGCTGGCCGCCGAACTGCGCCTTGCCACCGAGCGGCTGCTGCGTGACCAGCGAGTACGGGCCGGTCGAACGGGCATGGATCTTGTCGTCGACCAGATGGTGCAGCTTCAGGTAGTACGGGTAGCCGACCGTGACGCGCTGGTCAAACGGCTCGCCGGTACGGCCGTCGTACAGAACGGTCTTGCCGTCCTCTGCAACACCCGCCTGCGTAAGAAGTTCGCGGATTTCCTTTTCGTTCGCACCGTCGAAGATCGGCGTTGCGACCTTCCAGCCCAGTGCATGTGCTGCATAGCCCAGGTGCACTTCCAGAACCTGACCGATATTCATACGCGAAGGAACGCCGAGCGGATTCAGTACGATATCCAGCGGCGTACCATCCGGCAGGAACGGCATATCCTCCTGCGGCAGGATGCGGGAGACAACGCCCTTGTTGCCGTGGCGGCCCGCCATCTTGTCGCCGACAGAGATCTTTCTCTTCTGCGCGATGTATACGCGCACAACCTTGTTGACACCGGGCGCCAGTTCGTCGCCATTTTCGCGTGTAAAGACCTTGACATCAACGATGATGCCGGCCTCGCCGTGCGGAACTTTCAAAGAGGAATCACGCACTTCACGCGCCTTCTCACCGAAGATCGCGCGCAGCAGACGCTCTTCTGCTGTCAGCTCAGTCTCACCCTTGGGCGTGACCTTACCAACCAGATAATCGCCGGAGGTGACCTCCGCGCCGACACGGATCACACCGTTCTCATCGAGATCCTTGAGCGCTTCTTCGCCGACATTGGGGATATCACGTGTGATTTCTTCCGGGCCGAGCTTGGTATCGCGCGACTCGGTCTCATACTCCTCAATGTGGATGGAGGTGAACACGTCCTCACGCACAAGGCGCTCATTCAGCAAAATCGCGTCCTCGTAGTTGTAGCCTTCCCAGGTCATGAAGCCGATGAGCACGTTCTTGCCCAGTGCGATTTCGCCCTGCGAACACGACGGGCCGTCGGCAATGATCTGTTGCGCCTCAACACGCTCGCCGGCGGAAACGATCGGCCGCTGGTTGATGCAGGTACCGGCGTTGGAGCGGGCGAACTTGGTCAGCGTGTAATCCTCAGTATTGCCGTCATCATAGCGGACGCTGATGCTGGTAGCGGATACTCTGGTCACAACGCCCGGTCCCTTGGCCGTAATGCAGACCTCGGAATCAACGGCGCACTTATGTTCCATACCGGTGGCGACGATCGGTGCCTCGGTGACCATCAGCGGCACCGCCTGACGCTGCATATTCGCGCCCATCAGCGCGCGGTTTGCGTCGTCGTTTTCAAGGAACGGGATGAACGCAGTTGCGATGGAGGTCATCATCTTGGGCGAGACGTCAACATAGTCGATCATTTCGCGCTCGACGGAGATGATCTCATCACGGTGGCGGCAGATGACACGCGCGTTTACAAACCGGCCATTCTCGTCCAGCGGCTCGGCGGCCTGCGCAACATAGTAGTCATCCTCGACGTCGGCGGTCATGTATTCGACCTCGTTTGTCACAACGCCGGTTGTCTTGTCCACCTTGCGGAACGGCGCTTCGACGAAGCCGTATTCATTGATTTTGGCATAGGTCGCCAGATAGTTGATCAGACCGATGTTCGGACCTTCCGGCGTCTCGATCGGGCACATACGGCCGTAATGCGAGTAGTGAACATCTCGAACGTCGAACGACGCGCGCTCACGCGACAGACCGCCAGGGCCGAGTGCAGACAGACGGCGCTTGTGCGTCAACTCTGCCAGAGGGTTATTCTGATCCATAAACTGTGATAGCGGCGAAGAGCCGAAGAACTCTTTGATCACAGCCGTCACAGGTCGGATGTTGATGAGGCTCTGCGGTGTGACCACGTCGAGGTCCTGAATGGTCATGCGCTCACGGATGACGCGCTCAAGACGAGTGAAACCGACGCGGAACTGATTCTGCAGAAGTTCTCCCACGCAGCGCAGGCGGCGGTTGCCCAGATGGTCAATATCGTCGGTCGTACCGACGCCGTGAACGACACACAGCAGATAGTTGATGGAAGCAAGGATATCATCCTTGGTGATATGCTTCGGAATGAGCTCATCGCGGCGGGCCTCGATCGCCTCTTGCCAGCCGTCAGTGGGCACGGTTTCGAGCATCTCACGCAGCACACTGAAGCAGACCTTCTCTTTAATGCCGTACTGCTCAGGATCAAAGTCGACAAAATTCTTCATATCGACCATGCCGTTGGAGAATACGACAAAATCCTTGCCGTCAATGCTGATGACAGCGCGGCTGACACCGCGCGAAGAGATCTCGCGCGCCTTTTCACGGTTCAGAGTCTCACCGTTCATGGCAAGAATCTCGCCGGTCATGGGGTCAGTTACAGGCTGCGCAAGCGTCTGGCCGGACAAGCGCGTCCAGATGTCCATCTTCTTGTTGAACTTATACCGGCCGACCTTTGACACATCGTAGCGGCGCGGATCAAAGAACAGCGCGTCAAGATACGACTCAGCGCTCTCGACCGTGGGCGGCTCACCCGGACGCAGACGGCGGTAGATCTCCAGCAGAGACTCTTCTCTGGTTCTGCAGGTATCCTTTTCCAGCGTAGCCAGCATCATCGCATCCTCGCCGAAAAGTGCCTTGATCTGTCCATCGTCCGCCACGCCCAGCGCACGGATCAGGCAGGTGATGGGAATCTTGCGGTTTTTATCGATACGAACGTAGAACACGCCGTTGAGATCGGTCTCATATTCCAGCCACGCGCCGCGGTACGGGATGACCGTTGCGGTGTAGATATGCTGGTCAGCCTTGTCCACCTCGTCGCCGTAGTACATACCGGGGCTGCGGACGATCTGCGAAACGATGACGCGCTCTGCGCCGTTGATGACAAACGTACCGCCGTTGGTCATCAGCGGGAAATCGCCCATAAAGATTTCCTGTTCCTTGATCTCGCCTGTCTGCTTGTTATGCAGGCGCACGCGGACCTTAATGGGCTTGGCATATGTGGCATCACGCGCCTTGCACTCTTCCACCGTGTACTTGGGAGGCTCATTCATACTGTAATCCAGAAAACTCAGTTCCAGATTTCCGGTATAGTCGGTGATAGTGTCCACATCACGGAACACCTCACGCAGTCCGACATTCAGAAACCATTCGTAGGAATCCTTCTGGATCTTCAGCATGTTGGGGATCGCCAGGACTTCATCGTGCTTGGCAAAGCTCTTACGCAGGGTCTTGCCGAGCATGACATCTTGTGTCATCGCCATTGAGATTCATCACAGCCTTTCTTTTGGTTCTGTGTTGTTTGATACGCCAGGTTGCGTTGTTTAAAACTTCATGCATACTGCTTGCATCCTGACCGAAACGGTGGTATACTGTCTTTACAGTGGTGGAGAATGGTTCAGTCCAGATGTGCGCATTATGGACTATTATTCTATCAGACTGTGTGCTGGTTGTCAATCATTTTTACCCCGCTTTTCATATTTTTTCCGTTTCCAACAATCTGGAAACGGCTTTTTTGTTTTTTCCGCGCATTGACACAGTTTTACCCCGGCAGGACTTCCTGCCGGGGCAAGTTTTGTGCTTCATACTTCTCTACTGTTTTAAAGCGATGCTCTGCCTGTGACCTGATACATCCGATCATCGGAAATCTGCACAGTCACGTCCAGATACTGTGCAAATAGCGCCGCCAGCGCATCCGCGTCCATGAGGCCGATGCTATGGGCGCTGGCCGAGCCGGTGTGATGCGCGTCGATGGCCGCACGGGACATGCCGTGCGCAACCGTGAGCGTACCGCCGGGCTTTAAAAGTCCTGCCAGTGAGCGGACAAGACTCTGCGGATCTGGAAAATGCGGAAACGCGTTGTAAACCATTACGCAGTCGAATTTCCGTTCAAATTTTGCCGTCTCCACGTCGGCACAGAAAAATGTCACATTGGGCTGCGGATATTTTTTCCGTGCGATGCTCACCATTTCCGGCGAAATGTCGATGCCTGTGACTGACCGCGCACCACGGGCAAGATAGTCGCCGATGAGCACGCCTGTACCGCATGCCACGTCCAGCACATCCACGCCTTCACACACCTGCGCGCCGCTGAGAATCGTGTCGATCACGTCCTCGCGACGGACGAGCCCCGCGTCCCAATTGGGAGCGAGGCTGTCAAAATATGAAGCAATTGCTTTTTTATCCATGGTTCACACCGTCTTTTCATAGCGGCGCGGCAGGAGCTTCGCCTTCGTCAGCGCCAGCACCAGCAGCGGAATCAGCACCAGCTGAATGATGATGCCGGGGATTGCCGTCACAAAGCTGGCCGCAGCCCAGGCAGCCAGCGACATACCGGGCGTAAAAATGAGCGCCTTGGCAATTCCCGAGAGCACCCGTCCCAGCAGCATCGCCGCAACCAGACTCAGATACAAATCAAGCGTCGTCTTGCCCGTGCGCACATAGCGCATCATCAGGCCTGTAACAAGGCCGTAGACACAGCACTCGACCATCATGCCCGGCAGTATCGCCGCAGGCGGCATACCGGTCAGCAGGCTGGAGAGCAGCGGCCCAACAAGTCCGCAAAGCCCACCGTAGCCCCATCCGCACTCCAATCCGCACAGCAGCACCGGAATGTGCATCGGCAGGAAGATGCTGCCGCCGTTGGGGATCGAGTGGAACGCGATGGGCAGCACCACGCACAGCGCGATCATCAGCGCCGTCAGAATGATTTTTTTCACAGGAGACAGTTTCATTTTCTTTCCTCCATCGTTTGATAGGCCTCATTATAGCGACCAAATGCGATGGCCGGAAGCCCCCTTGGGGGTTAAAAAATATATTCAGGCAAAGAAAAACTCCATGCCGTAGCTGCCTTCATCCGTTTCTTCCTGCAAATAGTCGTATCCGTTCTCTGATACCACAGAAAAGCCGCAGACCCTGTGCGTGGCCAGTGAAGCTTCGTTCTGCTTGTCCACGTTATCACACAGCCGGAACGGGCCTGTTTTTTTCAGCATCTCGGTAGTTTCACACAGCAGCTTCGCCGCATACCCACTTCGGCGGAAGTCCGGCCTCGTCTCGAGCGCTTCTATGTAGAAAAATCCCTCGCGCATGCGATACAGCCGCAGCGCGCTGACCCATATTCCCTGCTCTTCCCAAATCAGAAGCGTGTTTTCTCCGGACGAGAGAAAAGCGGTTTCAAGGTAGTTCAGAAAATCCCGTTCGACCCGCCGCACAGCTTCTTGTTTGTCTGTCAGTTCAGGATAGAAATAGTCCGTGTTTTCCAGATTGCTTTCAGCGTATATGTCCATCAGCCGTCTTTTGTCAGCCGCATTAATCACGTGAAGCTGCAATAGCATACATTATCCCCCTTTTCTGTTTCATAGTAACACTTCCTGTCACTTGTGTCAAAAGCGCGGCGGGGAATGTTCCTCCGCCGCTACTGCGTTGCCTCCAGCATATTCTCGATAAAAATGCCATACCCTCTCGCTGGGTCATTGACGAGCACATGAGTGACAGCGCCCACCAGTTTCCCGTCCTGGATAATCGGGCTGCCGCTCATACCCTGCACGATGCCTCCCGTTTTTTCCAGCAGCCGCTTGTCCGTCACGGTCAAAAGCAGATTCCGTCCGTTTTTTGCGTCCGGATAAATTCTGTCGATGTTTACAGTGTATTCTTCCACTGTCGTGCCGCTGACATTTGAAAGAATGCTTGCCTCACCGGTTTTCACCTGCGCACTGTCCGCCACGGGCAGCGCCGTTCGCTTGGGGACATTCAGCATCGTGCCAAACAGCCCGCGCGCGGTGTTTTGTTCCACCGTCCCGATTATCCGTGTCACATCGAACGCGCCGTGCAGCTGTCCGGC
>JAEDFW010000097.1 GCA_016297855.1 Oscillospiraceae bacterium | reverse complement strand
AGTCGAAGCCCATGTCGCCGGGACGAACCACGCCCATGACGGCGTTGAGGTTGGCACCGTCGTAGTAGCAAAGGCCGCCGGCTTCGTGGACCAGACGGGTGATCTCAAGAATGTTCTCATCAAAAATACCGACGGTGTTGGGGTTTGTGAGCATCAGACCCGCAGTATCGTCGCCCAGAACGGCCTTCAGTGCGTCCAGATCGACACAGCCGTCGGGCGCCGAAGGGATATTCACCACTTCAAAGCCGCACATGTGCGCCGTGGCAGGATTGGTTCCGTGGGCAGAATCGGGGACGATGATCTTGGTGCGCTTGGTATCGCCGCGCGAGACATGATACTGCTTGATGAGCAGCACGCCGGTGAACTCGCCGTGCGCGCCGGCTGCGGGCTGGAAGGTACAATCATCCATGCCGAACACTTCGCACAGGTACTGTTTGGCGGTGTCGAGCACTTCACGGCAGCCCTCGGAAGCGCTTGCTGGCGCAAGTGGGTGGATGCCGGTGAAGCCGGGCAGAGCGGCCATTTCCTCATCGATGCGGGGATTATACTTCATGGTGCATGAGCCGAGCGGATAGAAGCCGCAGTTGACGCCGTGAACGTGCTGGTTCAGTTCAGTGTAGTGGCGGGACAGATCGGTCTCGCTCATTTCCGGAAGCGCCGGCGCACTGGCACGCTGCAGACCGACGGGAAGCTCGACCGGTTCCACGTCGCAGGCAGGCAGAAGCGTCATCTTGCGGCCGGGAACGCTCTTTTCAAAAATCAGCTTCATTTCGTGCATACCTCCTTCACGATGGCGATGGCCCGGTCAAGGTCGGCCTTGGACACCTTCTCGGTGGCGCACCAGAGAACGCCGCCTTCCACGGGCAGACCACCCAGGATACCGGCGTCCTCCAGCGCTTTCAGCGCCTCGTCGGCTCTGGGCATTTCCACTACGAATTCATGGAAATACTCGCCGGCATATTTCATGGAAATACCGGGCACGCTGCACAGGCCTCTGGCGAGATAGTGTGCCTTAGACATGGACTGCGTGGCGGCCTCGGCCATGCCGTCGGGGCCCATGGCAGCCATGTACACACTGGCAGTCAGCGCGCAGAGCGCTTCGTTCGAGCAGATGTTGCTGCTGGCCTTTTCACGGCGGATGTGCTGTTCACGCGCTTGAAGCGCCAGAACATAGGCGCGCTCGCCCTTATCATCCACGGTCTCGCCGACAATACGGCCAGGCAGCTTACGCATATGCTTGGTGGTGGTAGCCATATAGCCAAGGTATGGGCCGCCGTAGCTGATGGGCAGGCCCAGAGGCTGTGCCTCGCCTACGGCCACATCCGCACCGCATTCTGCGGGAGTCTTCATAATGGCCAGGGCAATGGGGTTGCAGCCCATGACGAACATGGCACCGGCGGCATGGACAGCCTCGCCGATCGCTTCCGCGTCCTCAAAGAGGCCGTTGAAGTTGGGCTGCTGGATGTACACGGAGGCCACATCGTTCGTCAGCATCTGCTTCAGGGCTTCCAGATCGGTTTTGCCGTCTTTTGCGGGCACCACGCGCAGTTCGTCATTGGTGCCGAAACAATAGGTGCGCACGGTGTTGATGGTATCGGGATGCGCAGCGGCAGAGATCAGCGTCACACGACGCTTCCGGTCGCGGCACATGGCGGCGGCCTCGGCTGCGGCAGTGGCGCCATCGTAGACGGAGGCGTTACTCACGTCCATGCCGGTCAGCTCGCAGATCATGGTCTGGTATTCAAAAATGGACTGCAGAATACCCTGACTCATCTCGGCCTGATACGGCGTATAGGCGGTGAGAAATTCTTCCTTGGCGGGAATATACTTGACAATGCTGGGAATGTAGTGGTCATATGCGCCGGCACCGCGCAGAACCACGGGAAATACCCGGTTCTTCGCAGCCATGGCGGACACGGCCTTTCCAACCTCGAGCTCGCTCATCCCGGCGGGGATATCCAGAGGATGATCCAGGTACATGCTTTCAGGCACATCGCGGTACAGCTGCTGATAGTCGCTGAGCCCGATGGCGTTCAGCATTTCCTGCCGCTCGGCCGGGGTAGAGGGCACATAGCTTCCCATCTCAGCCCTCCTCGGCGCAGAAAGCCTCGTAGGCGGCGGCGTCCATCAGATCCTCGGTGTCACTGATGCCTTCGATTTTGATGATCCAGGAACCGTAGGGATCGCTGTTCAGGTTCTCGGGCGCGTCCTCAAGATCGTTGTTGACGGCGCTGATGGTGCCGGAGACGGGGCTCATCACGTCGGAAACAGCCTTGACGGACTCAACGTCGCCGAAGCTTTCACCGGCAGTGACAGCGTCGCCTTCCTGGGGCAGGTTGATGAACACAACGTCGCCCAGCGCGTTCTGTGCAAAATCGGTGATGCCGACGACGGCCACATCGCCCTCCATCTTGAGCCACTCATGATCCTTGGTATACTTCAGTTCGGAAGGAAAGTTCATAATAATTACCTCCATAATAAAATGTGATGTTTATGTTTCCTCCCGGGGCAGTGCTGCCGCCCCGGGTATGTGGATCCACTGCGAAAAGATGCGCTGCTTACAGGCCGGTGGCTTTACAGAAGCTCTCCATGACGCCGCCCAGCTCCTGATCGGAGAAGCAGTATTTCATCTCGGTGTATGCAGAGCGGAACTTCACGACTTCATCCTTCACGTCAACGCCCTTGACGCACTCTGCGATCAGATGGGCCAGACGGGCGAATTCCTGCTTGCCGAAGCCGAAGCGGGTCATCTCGCTGACACCCATGCGCAGAGCGCCGGAGGCGGTAAAGCCTTCTTCTTCAGGCGTTGCCTGATAGTTGACGATGATGTTGTTGTTTTCCAGCCGCTGCGCCACCTCGGGGCCTCTGCTGTAGCCGACCTTGACGATGACCTGATGGGTTTCTGTGTAACTGATGGCGGGATCGCCGGCCACATCCATGCCTTCGTCTGCCAGGCACTTGGCGAAGTACTTGGCGTTCTCCACCACGGCTTTCTGGTATTCGTCCTTGAAGGCGTTCATCTCATAGGCGCTCATCAGCTCGCCCAGCAGGGTGCCCAGATGATGGTTGGAGACGCTGCCGGGGAAGGTGCGGGTCTGCATGGTCTCCCACAGGCCCCACTTCAGATCCTCAGGCTTGTAGCTGACGCCAATGACGCCGCGCTGCGGACCGAAGAAGGTCTTGTGCGTGGAGCCGGTGACGATTTCTGCGCCCTCTTCAAACGGCTTCTGGAAGTAGTCGCCCACCAGACCCAGAACGTGCGCCATATCGTACATGATGGTGGTTTTGATGCCCTGTTCGTCAACGAACTTGCGGATCTCGGCCACAGGCTCCTTGTGCAGAACCATGGACTTGCCGAAGACGATGAACTCGGGTTTATACTTTTCCAGCAGAATCTTGGTGGCTTCGACGTCGATCTTGTAGGGGTTGTCGGGCAGGACGGGGAAGTTGACGACCATCTGCTTCTCGGTGACGGGATCCACCGCCACAAAGTCGTGCAGCGCGCCCATCGGCTGCGCGGAGAGGTGACCGCCGCGGACAATGTGGTTGTTCATGATCCAGCCCAGACGCTGCGGCTGGCGCTTGCGGTCAACGCGGTTTTTGAAGTCCATCAGCGCGGAGAATACAGCGGTGTTGGACATCTGGCCGGAGGTGCAGCGGGTCTCCACCTGGGCTGCACCGAGGAACTTACGCATTTCGGCGGCCAGCAATTCTTCCACTGCCACGATGAAGCCGGTGCCCTGATAGTAGGGGATGTCCGCGTCATCAAAGGCCTTCTGCTTTTTGTGCTCGGCGTAACGGCCGGCGGGATCGGACGCCGAGAGCATCCGGGTGGCGCGAGAGGGGGTCATCTCGGACGGGATCAGGTTGATGCACTGCTGCTGACGCCACAGATGGTTGTTCTGCGCCTTTGCGAACAGCTCCACAGCCTTGGACGCGTAGTCAGTGACCTGACTGGGACCGGCCACGGCAGTCTTCTTATAAATGATGGGACGGGCATAGGGAGGCGCATCTCCGCGCATATGGCAGGCGGTGACAACGGCGGGCAGACGCTTGCCGCGGATATCCACCTCAATCTCAAACTCAGTGACCACATGGGACTTCATGTAGGCCATGCCAATGGAGCGCCTTGCGACCTTATCGGTGATGACGGTCTCAATGCCGGTGCCCTCGGTCTCGTAGTAGGGGATCATGGTGCCGCTGGTCACATAGCCCAGCTCCTCACCGGTGCGGGCGTCATAAACCGGGCAGCCGGCCCGCAGAACGCCCTTGCCCAGCAGGCAGACGGGCTGGATGCGGTAGGGCAGATCTTCGTTGGAGGAATAGTCACGGTTGAGGATCTTTTTCAGCGCCTCGAACTGCTTTTTCAGCGCGGCTTTGCCGACAAAATCGCCCTTCTCTTCAGCAAAGGAAACGGCAAATTTGGCCAGAGGAACGGAATAGACGGGAATCTCACCGCCCAGTTTGCACTCGCCCATCTCATGGCCGTACAGAGGCAGCGCTGCTTCCATGCGCAGCGTATCGCGGGCCCCCAGACCGGTCGGACGGGCGCCCAGCTCGATCAGACGGCTCCAGAAATACTCGGCGTCGGCGCTGTCGCAATACAGCTCAAAGCCGATGGGCTCACCGGTGTAGCCGGTCTTGGCAATGCGGACGGGCTTGCCGTCCATCACGGTGGTATTCAGGGCGTTCTTCACGTTTTCCGCGGTCAGCTCTTTGCCGCCGTGCATCGACTTGAGAATGTCCTTGGACTTGGGCCCCTGAACGGCAATGGCAGCGTACTGCGCCGAAACGTTGGTGATTTTCACATCAAACGCTTCGGCCTGCCGGTAGAGATGCGCCAGATCCTTGTCAATGTTGCCGGCGTTGATGACCAGCAGGAACTTCTCTTCCTCAAAGCGGTACAGGTATACGTCGTCTATGGCATAGCCGTTCTCATCAGGCATAATGGCATACTGAGACTGATTCACATCCAGAGCCAGCACATTGCTGGAAATGACGTGCTGCAGGAAAGCCACCCGATCGGGACCTTCAATGTCCAGACGGCCCATGTGAGACACGTCGAAAATGCCGCAGGCACTGCGACAGTACAGATGCTCAGCCACGATGCCGGTGGGGTACTGAATGGGCATTTCCCATCCGCCGAAGTCCACCAGGGTGGCACCGGCTGCCACATGGGCAGCATAGAGTTGGGTGCGCTTCAATTCACTCATGTCGATCTTCCTCCTAAAGATTGTGTTGGTGTGCGGACGTCTCTGCGTCCAATGCGATTTGAGAAAGAAAAAAGGCACAAAGCTTCCCTAATGAAGCTTTGTGCCTCCGTTTATGGACCTGAGAGATTCCCCGCCCGCATGAGTATCCGTGCGCGCAGGTTGCACCTTCGGCGTGCGGCGTCTGCCACACTCTACGGAGATTCGTCATGGTCCGGCCCTTTTGCCTGAGAGTTTTCGCATTCCCCTTCGGCGCCATTTCCAAAAATCTGGTCTCTCCCGGACCAATCATCCGACGTATGCATCAGTATTTGATTTGATCGAATTGCGTTTTTCGATAGTAAAATAGTAACATGGGCGGCGCGTTCCTGTCAAGAAATAGATTCCAGCTCTGTGGATCTTTTATCATGGCCTGTTACCGCAAGTGATCATGAAGGAAACAGGAAGTACTTTATATTGGTTCCGGGGTTTTACCGACTGCAAATAGATTGATGATTGCCGTTTCAATTGTAGGGATCTGCCTGTTTGGGGAATCCGTGAGAGTTTTGGACGGGATTACTCTTGGCTTGCAATTATACACTCCAAATCTCTGTTTCTTGAACGCTTGCATATCTTTCAAAAGCATTTTTTGCCGTTTCCAGCAGTTCGCGTAAATCGATGCTGTTTTCAAAACAATAGATAACCACAAGGACTTCTTTTGTCTTCTCTGTGACCATAGTACGAGTAGAATCTGACATGGAAGAACCAAAAATCCCTTCATCATCCGAAAGAACAAGCATATTTTCCATATCCAATAATTCTTTGCCAATACCGTGATAGTTTTCACCACTTGCTGCTTTTCGCAACGTGATTGTACCTGTGATATGATCAAGATCATAAGAACCGACAGAAAGGCCGCTTTCTACAGAAATCAGATTATTAACATCTACAACAGAGTTTATGTGATAAAGCTCATCACCCCGTCGAACTCTTCGAAGCAAGGCCTCGGACGATACCCTATATCGTCCCGGATTACGTCCAAATGCTTTATATGCAGCACGGCTTCCCCGAATGCCAGAAATTTCAGTCCATTCTTTACCTGCAATGTTTTTGCGAACCGAGGGTAAAACATCTTGAGCCATATACTTCCAAAAGGATCCGTTAGAAGGCTCCACAGTTGCTTGAAATTGCAGACAACCCAGCCTGATTTCTGGATAAGTTTCATAAAGCGT